>NZ_JARXAB010000019.1 GCF_029866045.1 Ramlibacter sp.
GCACAGGTCGCGGGTGTTGCCGTAGCGGAGCACCTGTGTGCCGCCGGCGTTGGTGGCGAGGTTGCCGCCGAGGGTGCAACTGCCCTCGGCCGCCAGACTTAAGGGGAACAGCAAGCCGGCGTCCTGTGCCACCTGCTGCAGGTGTTGCAGCACGCAGCCGGCTTCTACCGTGACCGCCAGGTTGTCGGCGTCGAGCTCGCGCACCCGGTTCATTCGCTGCAGGCTCAAGACCACTTGGGTGCCTGAATCATCCGGAATGCCACCGACCACCAGGCCTGTGTTGCCACCCTGGGGCACGAGCGCAGTGCCCGCCGCTACGCAGGCGCGCACCACCGCCGCAACCTCGGCGGTGCTGCCCGGCCGGACCACGGCCAGGGCCTTACCCCGAGCGCGCTTGCGCCAGTCTTGTTCCCAGGCGCTGAGGTCGCCCTCATGCAGCACGTGGGCCGCTCCGACGATGCCAACCAGGCGTTGCAGCAGGTCGGTGCGCAGGGCGGCGTCGCTCATTCGGCAGGCTCAGGCAAGCGCCGCGCGGCTGCCAGGCGCAGGCGGACGTAAACCGCGCAGGCGGCAAAAAGAACCAGGCACAGGGCGATTTCCACCCCGGCCAGCCAGGACGCGGGTGCGGGGTCTCCCCAGGCACGCACCACGCCTTCGATGAAGTAAAGCCAGATCACTAAGCTGACCCAGCGGAAGGTGTAGAGCCGGTTTCGCAGCAGCCCTGCCAGCGGGATGCACAGAGGCAGCGCCTTGAGAACCAGCCAGCTGCCGCCCGGTCGGATTGGGGCCAGCCACAACTCCCAGGCGACTGAGAGGACGATCAGCCCCAGCAAGCTGCCAACGGCCAGCCGTTGGCTCCAAACCACGACGGGCGGGAGAGTGGGCCTGGGGGAGGCCGCGGCAGGCCGGTCGGCTGGGGTCGGGTCGGTGGGTGTATTCATGGGTCGGTGGCATCATAGCGGCCGATGAAAGTCCACACCCTGCTTGAGAGCCTGGTTCGCTTCCCCTGGCGAGACGCCTTGCGCTCCCTGCGCGATCGCTGGGTGCAAGACCGCTTGGGCGTCTCCGCTGGCAGTCTTACCTTCACCACCACCATCGCCCTGGTGCCCTTTTTCACTGTGGTGTTGGCCCTGTTCACCGCTTTCCCGGTTTTCGGCAAGTTCCAGGGCGCGGTCCAAGCTTGGCTGGTGCAAAGTTTGGTGCCCGACGCCATTTCCCGCCAGGTGCTAGGCTATTTGACGCAGTTTTCCATCAAGGCCAGCCGCCTGGGGGCCTTCGGCATCGTCTTTCTGTCGGTCACGGCCTTGTCCCTGGTGCTGACGATCGACCGCACGCTCAACGCCATCTGGCGGGTGCGCCAGGCACGGCCGCTGGGCCAGCGGGTGCTGGTCTACTGGGCGGTGATCACCCTGGGCCCTCTGGTGCTTGCAGGCTCCCTTAGCCTGAGCTCTTATGTGCTTTCCGCGTCACGGGGCCTGGTGCAGGCGCTGCCAGATCTTGTGTTGCTGGTGTTGGACCTGCTCGAGTTCCTGCTGCTCATGGGGTGCCTGGCAGCCTTGTACCGTTATGTGCCCAACACACCGGTGCAACGGGCCCATGCCTGGGCCGGTGCGTTGCTGGCCACCCTGGGCATTGAGGTGGCCCGCAGGTTGCTGGCGGTTTATCTCAGTGCAGTGCCCACTTACTCGATGGTGTATGGCGCATTTGCCACCGTTCCCATCTTGCTGGTCTGGATCTACATGGTGTGGGTGGTCATCTTGCTGGGGGCGGTACTGGCGGCCCACCTGCCTCGGCTGTTGGCCGGTCCGGTGCGCCAGCCCCATGGTCCGGGCTGGCGATTCCAACTCGCGCTCGAGGCCCTGCGCGCGCTTGCGCAGGCTCGCGCAGAGGGCCAGGGCGGCATGGCCCTCACCCGGCTGGCGCGGTCGATGCAGGTGGACCATCTGCGGCTCGAGCCGGTGATGGAGGCGCTGATGGAGATCGGTTGGGTGGCGCGTCTGGACGAAGACCAGCCGCATCAGCCGGCTCGGCTGGTGTTGCTGGTCGAGCCTGGCCAAGTGCCACTGGCGCCGCTGGCCGATCGGCTGCTGCTGCCTGCCGACGTCGTGGCCGGCCGCATCCGGCAGCGGATGGACGGTCTCACGCTGGGCGAGGCGCTGGCGCCGCCTGCCTGAAAAGGCTTTTGGGCTTGCGTTGGTACCGGTCGGTCAGCGCGCTGGCGCTACCGGCAGGAAATCACGCAGCGCCGCCATCATCCCGTCGGGGTTGTCACTCATGAGCGCATGGCCACTGTCGATCAGGGCGGTCTGGCCCCTGCCGGCGCGGGTCTGCAGCGTGGCGACGGCCTCGGGCGGCGTCATCACGTCCTGACGACCCAGAAGGAAGAGAGTGGGGCAAAGCACTTTTTCCATGGCCACCTCGCCGCCCAGGTATTGGTTGCAGGCCTGGAAGCCAATGTGCATCAGCGGCGTCTGCGGGTTGCTGGCCTGCACCTGCTGCATCAGGGTGCGGGTGAGGTCGACAGGCGACGGCGCCTGCGGCCGAGCCTGCTGTGCGGCCTGCACCGCCTCACGCGAGTGTGAGTAGCGCGCCACCCGATCGATGGCCTCCTGGGTCTGTTCGAGCGATGCGGCCAGCAGCGAAGGTGAGACCTTCATCGGATAGGCAGTGCCAATCAGGACCAGGTGCGATACCCGCTCAGGCGCGCGCGCGGCGGCCTCCAGTGCGGCCAGCGAGCCAAAGCTGTGGCCAGCCAGCACCGCCTGCTCTACGCCCGCAGCGTCCAGCAACCCCAGCAGGAAGTCAGCGGCCGCCTCCACGCTGGCTGGCGGCGTGCCCCCGCTGCCCAGGTGGCCGGGCAGGTCGGGCGCCAGCACGTTCCAGCCCTGCGCGGTCAGTGCCTTGGCCTGTGCCAGCCATACGAGGTGCGCGTTGAGCACGCCATGCATCAGCACGATGGTCGGGCGACCGCGCTCGAGAGCGTGGTTGCCGGTGTGACAAAAGGTGGTGTGGCCGAGGACGTCGAGCTTCATGGCGAGCGCGGGGAGATGGTTGTGCGCGGCATTGTGGGCTATATTCACTCGGACCCTCACCACCTCTCCCCGGAGGCTCCCCATGAAAGTCAGCGATATTCTTCGCGTCAAGGGCAACACCCTGTACACCGTCGGCCCCGACGAGCCACTGGCGCAGGCCGTCACGCTGATGGCCGAGAAGGACATCGGTTCCTTGGTGGTCATGGAGCACGGCGACCTGGTGGGCATGCTCACCTTCCGGGAGGTCATCCAGTCCATCGTGCGCAATGGAGGCAGTCTGGGCAGCACCCTGATCCGCTCGGCAATGGACGACCATCCCCTCACCTGCACCAACGAGACCGAGCTCGACGAGGTGCGCCGCATGATGCTCGATCGCCACGCCCGCTACCTGCCGGTGATGGACAGCCGAATGCTCATGGGCGTGATCAGCTTCTACGACGTCGCCAAGACGGTGGTGGACAGCCAGAACTTCGAAAATCGCATGCTCAAGGCCTACATCCGCGACTGGCCCAGCACCGAGGACAGCCAGCCGACCGCCCAGCTCTGAGGGCGCTCTCGCCCTCTGGGATAATCGCTGCATGAGCGGCAACACCTTCGGCACCCTGTTCGCGGTCACCAACTTCGGTGAATCCCACGGCCCGGCTATTGGCTGCGTGATTGACGGCTGCCCGCCTGGGATGGAACTGTCCGAGGCGGACATTCAGCCTGACCTGGATCGCCGCCGCCCCGGCACCAGCCGCCATGTCACCCAGCGTAAGGAGCCCGATCAGGTCGAGATTCTCTCGGGCGTGTACGAGGGCAAGACCACTGGCACCCCGATCTGCCTGTTGATTCGCAACACCGACCAGCGCAGCAAGGACTACGCGGACATCGCCCGCACTTTCCGCCCCGGCCACGCGGACTACACCTACGCACAGAAGTACGGCCTGCGCGACCCGCGCGGCGGCGGCCGGTCCTCGGCCCGCATGACCGCCCCCATGGTGGCAGCCGGCGCTGTGGCCAAGAAATGGCTTTTACAAAAACACGGCACCCGTTTTCTCGGCTGCATGCAGCAGGTTGGCGAGGTGGCGATCCCCTTCGAGCACTGGGACCATGTCCCGAACAACCCCTTCTTCGCGCCGGTGGCCGACGTGGCCCACCTCGAGGCCTATATGGACGCCCTGCGCAAGTCGGGCGACTCTTGCGGGGCGCGTATTCGCCTGGTGGCTCAGGGCATGCCGACCGGCCTGGGCGCGCCGCTCTTTGACAAGCTCGACGCCGACATCGCCTACGCGATGATGGGTATCAACGCGGTCAAGGGGGTCGAAATCGGTGCCGGCTTCGGCAGCGTGACCCAACGCGGAACGACCCATGGCGACTCGCTCACGCCGCAAGGTTTTGCGAGCAACAACGCCGGCGGGGTGCTGGGCGGCATCAGCACCGGACAAGACCTCGAGGTGTCGATCGCGATCAAGCCCACCAGTTCCATCATCAGCCCGCGCGACTCCATCGACATTGACGGCCAGCCGTTGGAGGTGGTGACCAAGGGCCGCCACGACCCCTGTGTCGGTATCCGCGCCACGCCCATCGCCGAGGCCATGCTCGCCCTGGTGGTGATGGACCATGCCCTGCGCCACCGGGCGCAAAACGCCGACGTGCGCCCGCCGCTGCCACCCATTCCTGGACATCGTCCTGCCCAGGTCGGATGACCCAGCCCACGCCCGAGTCGGCTCCCGCGCCGGGCATGGACTCTGCCGACAGGTCCCTGCGGACCCTGATTCCCTTCGCCGCCTTGTCGGGCGCGTACTTCGCGCACATCGGGTTCTTCAACCCTTACCTCACGCTCTGGCTCAAGGATCTGGGGTTGCCCCTGCTGGTGATCAGCTTGGTGGTGGCGGCGCAGCCCTTCACCCGCGTTTTTGCGCCCTATATCTGGGGCCTGATCAGTGACCGCACCGGACAGCGTGTGCAACTGCTTCGCTTCAGCGCGGTGACGGCCGCAGTCACCTCCATGGGGCTGTTTGTCGACGGTGGCGTCGCCTGGATGGCCGTGGTGCTGTTCGTGCTGTTCGTACTCACCAGCTCGATGATGGGTCTCACCGAAGCCGCCATGGCCCATGTGGTGGCAGGTGATTGGGGGCGCTACGGACGGGTCCGGCTCTGGGGCTCGGCAGGTTTTCTGGTCACCGTATTCGTCGCCGGCGCCTGGTTCGAGCGTTTTGGCATGCACCATTTCCCGGGGTGGGCAGTTGCCACCCTGGTGGGCGTCGCTGCTTGCACCTTCTGGCTGCCCAGGTTCCATGACCAGCCGGCCGCTGGTGCGCGCATTCATGCGCCGATTGCTCCGGTGCTGCGCCAGCCGGTGGTGGTCTGGTTCTTCGTGGCCCTCTTTTTCCATGTGATGGCGCACATGGCCATCTATGCCTACCTGTCTCTGTTCCTGGACGACCGGGGCTACAGCAAGACGGTGATCGGCGCGCTGTGGGCGCTGTCGGTGCTGGCCGAAATCGCCTGGTTCTTTTGGCAGGGCAAGTTCATCGGCAGCCGGCCCATGTCCTGGTGGTTGCTGGTGTGTGCCTGGGCCACCGTGATACGGATGGCACTCACCGGCGGCCTTGCCGACTGGTGGCCCGCGCTGGTCATCGGCCAGTTACTGCACGCGCTCACCTTTGCCGGGCACCACACCGCCTGCGTGGCCATGGTGACCCGCCATTTCTCAGGCAGCCTGCGCGCTCGTGGGCAGGCACTGTTCACCGCCGCCGGCTACGGGCTCGGTGGGGTGATCGGTGTGGTGGCGGGCGGCAGCTTGGTGGAGGTGATGGGCTATACCGGCCTTTTTGCCGCCGCCACTTTGCTGGCGCTGGCTGCGACCGCCAGTGCCTGGCGATTACGAGTGCTGGAACGGCGTAGCGCGCTTAGTTCGACTCGAGCTTTAGCGGCCGAATAACATTGCCCCAACGGGTGTGTTCGGACCGCACATACTCTTGGAACTGAGCCGGCGTGGCGGGTGCGTAGACGTCTAGGCTTTGCGCGTTGGCGCGGCGCTTGAAGTCTGCATCCTCGATCACCTTGTTGATCTCCTGGTTCAAGTACGCCACCACCGCGGGGGAGGTGCCGGTTGGCGCGAAGATGCCTGTCCAGCCGTCCACGCTCACGTCCAGCAAGCTGCTGATGCCCGTGTCACGCAGCGTCGGGATTTCGGGGGCGAGTTCAGAGCGCTTGCCGGCAGAAATCGCCAGCGCCTTCAGTTTGCCCGCCTTGACGTGGCTGTAAGAGGAGGTCATGCCGTCAAACATAAGCGGGATGGTCCCGCCAATGAGGTCCGTCATGGCTTGCGCGCTGCCCTTATACGGAACGTGAAGGATGTCGAGCTGGGTGGACTTCTTGAACACCTCCATCGTGAGCATGGAGAGCGTGCCAGCACCCACAGAGGCGTAGCTCAGTTTGCCCGGGTTGTTCTTGGCGTAGGCAATGAGCTCGGGAACGGTATTGACCGGGAAGCTGGTCGGAACCACCAGGATCATGCCCGTGTAGCCAACCCGGGCGACTGGAACAAAGTCCTTGAGCGCGTCATAGGGCAGGGTCTTGGCAATATGCGGACTGATCACGATCGGGGAGAGCGATGTGATCATGAGCGTATGGCCGTCTGGTGCCGCCTTGGCGACGAACTCGGCCCCCAGGGCGCCGGCTGCGCCCGCCTTGTTTTCAACAACCACCGGCTGCCCGATTCGCTGTGCCAGCTTGTCGGCGAGCACGCGCGCAGCCACGTCGCTGGCATTGCCAGGAGGGAAGGGGACGACTAGTCGCACCGGCTTGGTGGGGAAGGCCTGCGCGTTCGCGCTGGGCGCCGCCACAAGAGCGGCGAGGCCTGCGATTGCCGAGACGGCGGTGAGCCACTGCAGCGATTTACGACGGGAAATCATTTGATGTCTCCTGGGTGAAGGGGCGGGCTGCCCATATTTGTTATGACATTATGATAGGATGAAAAGATCATGTTGAAAAGCCTTCGCGTCCTTGCGGTCGAACAGTACGGGGCCGGCCCTTTCGGGACTCAGTTCCTGGTCGATATGGGGGCTGAGGTGATCAAGGTCGAGAACAGGAGTCAGGGAGGGGACGTCGGCCGTACGGTCGGTCCGGCCTGGCTTGAGGACGCCGACCCGAGCGCGCGCAGTGTCTTTTTTCAGGGCCTCAACCGGGGCAAAAAAAGCATCACCCTGGATCTAGAAAAGCCCTCGGGGCGTGAAGTCCTGGAGCGATTGCTCGCCAGCTGCGATGCCGTCATGAGCAATTTGCGCGGTGATGTCCCTGAAAAGCTGGGGCTCACCTATCGCCAGCTGGCTGCCCGGCATCCGCGCATCGTGTGCGCCCACCTCACGGGGTACGGGCGTGAGGGCGAGCGTGCGCACTGGCCGGGGTACGACTTTCTGATGCAGGCGGAGGCTGGTTACTTCTCGCTCACCGGAGAGCCCGGCAGCGCGCCAGCTCGCGCGGGCCTGTCTCTGGTCGATCTGATGACGGGTGCCGTACTGAGCATGGCCTTGCTGGCTGCCGTGATGTCCTCGCGGGAGACGGGCCTGGGCCGTGACGTTGATGTGAGCCTGTTTGACCTGGCGCTTTACAACCTCAATTACCAAGGTGGCTGGTTCCTGAACAACGGCATCACCACCACCCGGCTCCCGCGCTCCTCACACGCCTCGCTCACCCCTTGCCAGACCTACCGGACGGGCGACGGCTGGATTTATCTCATGTGCAACAAGGAGAAGTTCTGGCGCTCGCTGTGCGAACTCACCGACCGGCACGCCTGGATCCAGGATCCGCGCTTTCTGACCTTCAAGGAGCGCCTTGAGCACCGGGATCTGTTGACGGACCTGATCGACGAAGCCCTTCAGCCCCATAGCACCGCCGAGTGGATGCAACTTTTCCAGGGGCGAGTCCCGGCCTCTCCCATCCTCGATGTGGCCCAGGCCTTGCAAACGCCTTGGGTCACTCAGAACGGAAGGCTGGAGAGCACGCCGCTACCGGGTGGGAGCGAGTTCCGCTACGTCACCCCACCGATTCGCTACGAGGGCAGGCAAGCGGTGGCAAGCGCACCAGCGCTGGGTGCGCACACCGACGATGTTTTGAAGCAGGCCGGCCTCTCCGAGGCCGATATCCGCCGGCTGCGGGAGCAAGACGTCATCTAATGACCGCGATCGACGCTGCCCCCAAGTACCAGCAGGTCGCCCGGGACTTGATGCAGGCGATCGAAAGCGGGAGGCTGGCTGTGGGCGAGGCCGTGCCTACCGAGGCGCAACTGTGTGATCACTATGGTGTCAGCCGGATCACCGTCCGCGCTGCTATGAGCACCCTGAGTGAGAAAGGGCTGGTGCGTCGCCAGCCAGGCGTGGGGACCCGCGTCCTGCGTCGCCATTCGCCTGCCCGGTTTGTTCACACCAGTGAATCCGTCGAGTCGGTGCTGCAGTTCACCGAGTCCACACACTTCGAGGTGATCGAGCACTTCTGGGTGGATTTGTCCGCCGATCAGGATCCCGCCGGGACTCTCGTGGGCGCGAGCCGGCGGCTGTGCGTCCGCGGGCTCAGACTGGACCCGCAGGGTCAACCCATCTGCTTGTCCGACCTGCACTTTTTGCCAACACACCAATCCATCCTGGAGCACCTGCCCGGGTTTGCCGGTTCGGTCATTCTCAAGTTGGAAAAGGTGTTTGGTGTGACGCTGCACGCCATCGAGCAGCAGTTTGAGGTCGCCAAGCTCTCGGCCGCTCAAGCCAGGCTGCTCGAGGCCAAGCGAGGGGATGCCGCCATGCGGGTGCAGCGCTGGCATCAGGACGCGAAGGGCAACACGCTCATCTACTCGGTCAACCTGTACCCGAGCGACCGTTATGTTTACCGGCTACGCATGCAGCGGAGCACGCTTGAAGGAAGCCCAGGATGACACTTGACCGGATTTCTACCCTGCTTTTCGTGCCGGGCAACCAGCCAGCCCGATTCGAAAAGGCGCTCGCCAGTGGAGCCGACGGCATCATCTTGGATCTAGAAGATGCGGTGTCCGTGTTCGAAAAAGACGCGGCGCGCGATGCTGTCTTCACCTGGTTGCGTCAGGGAGCGACGCGGACACGTTCCCCCGGCACGCCCTTGCATTGTCTGCGCCTGAATGCGCGTCAAAGCCCCTTTTTCGAAGCCGACGAAGCAGCGCTGGGCCTGGCCCTGCGCGTCCACCAGGGGCCTGATCTCCTCGTGCTGCCGAAGGTCGAGTCGCCGGACGACATCACGGCCTGCGTGGACAAGTGGGCGACGTTCTCCGCGCCACTGCCCCCTCTGCTCGCGCTGATCGAGACCGCCGTGGGTTTGGAGCAGGTCGAGCGCATTGCCCGTCACCCGGCCGTTGCGGGGCTGGGGTTCGGCGCCGCCGACCTGTCCGCGGACATGGGGTGCGAGATGAGCTGGGAGGCCATGCTGTACGCCCGGGGTCGCGTGGCCCACGCGGCGGCATTGGGTCGCGTGGCACTGCTGGATGTGCCCCATCTCGACCTGAACGACGAGGAGGGCTTGCGCGCACAAGCCCTGCGTGCCAAGGCCATGGGGTTCACCGGCAAATTTGCGATTCATCCTAGGCAGGTAGGCCCAACACGCGAATGCTTCACGCCCAGCGATAGCCAGATTGCGTCGGCACGCCTCATTGTCGAGGCCGCTGCACGAGGGCAGGGGCAGGTCTGCGTGGTTGACGGACGCATGGTCGACGAGCCGGTGGTTCAGTCTGCCCGACGTATCCTGGCGCGCGCTGGCGTTTGAGAAATTGACTGGACGGAGACGACGATGAGTTTCTTTGCTTATTCACGGACCCCAGAGGGTCATCTCTTGGAGCGTTTCGGTCTGGATTTCGAAGACTTCGCTGTGGGCCAGCGCTTCGTCCATCGTCCGGGCGTGACTGTGAGCCAGCAGGACAACGCCATGGAATCGCTGGACACCGTCAACGCGGCGATGATTCACTACGATGCCCACTACTCGGCGCAAACGTCTTGGAAACTCCCGCTCGTGGTCAGCACGATCACGCTCCAAGCCTTGATGGGGCTGTCCTCCAAGACATTTGCCCGTCGCCAGCGCGTCACCCGTTTCGACTCGATTGCCATGACCTCGCCCGTGTTCGGAGGCGACACGCTCTACGCCGAATCGGAAGTTCTCTTGAAGCGGGAAGATGGCGAGAGCGAGACCGGCGAGGTCCAGGTGCTGGGCCAAGTCTTCAACGAAAAGGGCAAGGTCGTTGCCAAGGTCACCTATTGGGCACGTGTTTACAAGCGCGGCTGCGGCCCGGTGCAATCGCCCCCGCATGTGAGCGAACTTCAGGCCGTAGAGGACGAGCGCTTCCGCTCGCACCGCATCGACGACCAGGGCCGCCATGTGGAGCAGACAGGCTTGTTCTTTGAGCAGTTCCAGCCGGGCGAGACCTTTCTCCATTGGCCCCGCCGTACCCTCACCGCCCAGGAGGGTATGACCAAAGCCTGGCGCAGCATGAACTGGAGCCCTGACTACCACGACATGGCCTGGGCTGATTCTCAAGGGTGGCCTCAGGTGCGCCTGCCGCAAGCCTGGGTGCTGTCGGTCGCCACCGCCATGACCACGCGCACCTTTGGCCGGGTAGTGGCCAACCTGGGATGGACCGATGTCCAGATGCATCGGGACTTGGAGGCGGGCGACACGCTGCGCTCGCAGTCGACCGTGCTGGAGACGCGGCTATCAAGCTCTCGCCCCAACGAGGGCATCCTCACTGTGAGGACAGAGTCCTTCGACAGTGCCCAGCGCCTGGTCTTGGGCTATGTGCGAAACCTCTTGGTCTATAAGGCCAGCTCACCCTCACCGTACCTGCTGGCAGGCTACTGAGTCGCAGGCTTGGTCGGCCTTGCCTCGCGCAGCGCCCGTGCCAGATCAATCACCGCCATGGCGTAATAGCTCGACTGGTTGTAGCGGGTGATGGCGTAGAAGTTTTCGGTTCCCGCGACGTAGCTGTTGGGCGCTTCGCCGTTTTGCAGCTCTACCAGGGCCAATTGACCGGGGTGACTGATAGCCGGGCCTTCGATCAACGCGCCAAGGGCCTGGAAGCGGCTCGCGGAGAAGGTGGGCAGGATGTCCGGTGCGAGCAGGGTGTCCATGTCCACACGGGCAGTGTCGAATGCCACCGGGAAATGGGTGGGCAGCCCCGGCTGCCAGCCATGCACCTTGAAATAATTGGCCACCGAGCCGATCGCGTCGGCGGGGCTGTTGCGCAGGTCGACGCGGCCGTCGCCGTCGAAATCCACTCCCCAGCGAATCCAGCTTGAGGGCATGAATTGCGGCAGCCCCATGGCACCGGCAAAGCTGCCTAGCGGCAGTTGCGGGTCGCCGCCGCTGCGGTGGGCCAGGGCCAAGAATTGCTCGAGTTCACCGCGGAAGAAGGCCACTCGCTCGGCCAGGCGGGGGTGCTCAGGCGGATGGTCAAACGAGAGGGTGGCCAGCGCATCCAGCACCCGGAACTGACCCATATGCTGGCCGTAAAGCGTCTCGACGCCAATGATGCTCGCGATGATGTCCGCCGACACCCCGAACTCGCGCTCGGCGCGCTCGAACGCGGCCCGGTGCTGCTCCCAGAAACGCAGGCCGGCGCTGATGCGGCGCCCATCGATGAAGCGCGCCCGATAGGCTGCCCAGTTCTTGCGCGCGCCGGGCGCGGGCGGCTGGATCAGCCGCACCACGGTCGGCTGCAGGCGGGCCTGGCCCAACATCCGTTTGGTCCAGGCAGGGTCGATGGCCTGGCGCTGCGCCATCTCGCCGGCCCATTGCATCGCATCATCACGACCGGTGTAGGGGACACCGCTGGCGGCTGCGGCAGGGCCCGCAGGACGGTCTGACTTGGCGGTGGATTTTGCGGAGGGCTTCGCTGCGGCTTTGGGCTTGGCGCTTTGCCCGGCCTTCTGACCATTTTTCCGCGCAGGTTGCTGGGCATCCTGCGGGCCGGAGGCAGCATCGGCCTTGCGGGCTGGCTTGACCGGCGCGCTCGGCAGCGCTTGCGGTGCCGGGTTCTCGCCAGTTTGGCTGTGCGACGGCATCGGGGTGGCGCAGGCGATGGCGGCGTAAGCGAGGGCAGCGATTGGGCGCAGGCGAGTGAGAAGCGCGGCTAACGGGGCACGATGGCAATAGGGCGGCATTGCATGATTGTGGCGCAGGGCGCGTACGCGCGGCCCCCCAACCCACGCGAAGGGTGAGCGTGTTGGCGGAGCCCGGTCGTCGGCGCCAGCGCCCAAGGGTGCGGTTACGGTGCGGTTGCGGTGCGGTTGCGCCCGGGCGCCGTCGGTCATGGTGTTAAGCTGATTCGTGAGCCAGTCGCAGAACACGAGCCTCGCTTGGGCGCGTGATGGCCTGTACTCGGGCTGACCTGTGAAATCATCTCTCTGATCCGATCCCCAAGGCACTCGCCATGACCGATTTCGACGCACTGATCCAAGCCCTGTCCCGGCCGGAAATTCTGCGAGAGCTTGGCGTCTTGGCCCTGGCGCTGGGGCTGGCCTACGGCCTGTGTCGCCTTGCCGGCCGGCGCGCCGAGCCGGACTCGGTCTGGTTCGGTCGTGGCATCGTCGACGGCCTGTTGTTTCCGGTGCTCAGTCTGGCGCTTGTCTTTGGCGGTGCGCTGGCGATGGGTCAGGGCCGGGCGACCTTGCTGCTCAAAGTAGCGATTCCCATCCTGCTGTCGCTCGCCGGCATTCGGTTGCTCGCGCGGGTTCTGACCTTGGTGTTCCCCGCCTCCGGCAGCGCCCGTCTCGTCGAGCGCTTGTTTTCCTGGTTGGTGTGGCTCCTCGCGGTCGCCTGGATCACCGGCCTGTGGCCGGCAATCGCCCAGGAGTTCGATGCCATTCACTTGAGCTTCGGCAAATCCAAAGTCAGCCTCCTGAACCTGGGCGAGGGGCTGCTCTCGGCTGGCGTGGTGCTGGTGCTCGCCCTGTGGGTATCGGCAGTCCTCGAGCGCCGCGTACTGCGGCAGGCGGTCGACGACCTGTCGCTGCGCAAGGTGGCGGCCAATACGATTCGCGCGGCTCTGCTCGTGCTGGGCCTGTTGCTGGCACTGTCGGCGGTTGGCGTTGACCTCACCGCGTTATCGGTCCTCGGGGGCGCGCTCGGTGTTGGCCTGGGGTTCGGCCTGCAAAAGCTCGCCGCCAACTACGTGAGCGGCTTTGTCATCCTCTTTGAGCGCAGCTTGCGCATTGGCGACACGGTCAGGGTCGACGGCTTTGAGGGCGAGGTGGTGGACATCAAAACCCGCTACACCCTGATTCGCGCACCCAACGGACGCGAGTCCATCGTGCCCAACGAGAAAGTCATCACCGAACGGATCGAGAACCTGTCGCTGGCGGACTCGTTGGTGTTGCAGTTGTCGGACGTGACCGTGGGCTACGACAGCGACGTGGCCCAGGTGCAGCGCATCTTGGTCGACGCGGCTCTGTCCGTCCCACGAGTGCTTCGCGAACCTGCGCCTGCGGCGCGGCTAGAGCGCCTCGGTGCCGACGGGCTGGAGTTTCACCTGTCCTACTGGATCGAGGACCCGTCCCGCGGGCAGCCAGCGGTGCGCTCCGATGTTCACATTGCGATGCTGACCGGCCTGCGCGCTGCGGGCATTGAGATTCCCTATCCTCAACGTGTTGTGCGCATCCACACCGCAGAGGGCCAAAACCGACCGCCGAGCCCTCTATAATCAAAAAAAGAACGATCGTTCTTTTTGCGTGATTTGCGCGTCGGACTCCAGTGGCAAATGTCCTTGTGCGGACGGTCTGAGCCCATGGGCGGCCTACAATTCAGCGCTTTACGTAGACGTCAATTAGAAGCAGCCTCCCCAGGCATCAGGAGCTCCCCGAAATGAAGGCATTGGTCGCAGTCAAGCGGGTGGTGGACTACAACGTGAAGGTCCGGGTCAAGTCGGACAACACGGGCGTGGACATCGCCAACGTCAAAATGAGCATGAACCCCTTTGACGAGATCGCCGTCGAAGAGGCGGTTCGTTTGAAGGAAAAGGGCGTGGTCACCGAGGTGATCGCTGTCTCTTGCGGCCCCCAGGCCTGCCAGGAGACCCTGCGCACCGCCATGGCCATTGGCGCGGATCGCGGCATTCTGGTGCTCACCGATCAAGAGCTGCAGCCCCTGGCGGTGGCCAAGCTTCTGAAGGCCCTGGTGGACAAGGAGCAACCGCAACTGGTGATCCTGGGTAAACAGGCCATCGACGACGACTGCAACCAGACCGGTCAGATGCTCGCTGCCTTGGCCGACATGCCCCAGGCGACCTTTGCCTCCAAGGTGGAGATC
>NZ_JARXAB010000077.1 GCF_029866045.1 Ramlibacter sp.
ACCCACCGCCGAGACGCAGTCGGGGTAGACCACCCCCTCGTGCATGTCCTGGCGCAGGAAGGTCTCGAGGGCGGGCCTCAGGCGGATCGCCTCGTCCAGCTCGGGGTTGGTGCCGGTGACATAGGCGCCAACCTGAATCAGGTCGCGGTTTTGCTGGTACAGCGACCACAGTCGCCGAAACTTGTTGGCCTGCTTGAGCCTGGCCGGCTCGATGAGGCTGGGCATGATCCGGGATATCGAGCCGTTGAGGTCGATCGCGGGGTAGTGCGCGGCATCGGCCAGGTTGCGCGAGAGCATCACCTGGCCGTCGAGTGAGGCCCGGGCCAGGTCCACCACCGGGTCGTGCGCGTCGTCGCCCTCGGCCAGCACGGTGTAAATACCGGTGATCGAGCCCAGTCCGTGGCGGCCAACACCGGCACGCTCGATCAGATTGGGTAGCAAGGCAAACACCGAGGGCGGGTAGCCCTTGGAGGTGGGCGGCTCGCCGACCGCCAGGCCAATTTCGCGCTGGGCGTGGGCCACGCGGGTGAGCGAATCGACCAGCATCAGCACGTTCTTGCCCTGGTCGCGAAAGTACTCGGCGATGGTGTGCGTCATCAGCGTGGCCTTCAGGCGCAGCACCGGCGAGACATTGGCCGGCGCGGCCACCACCACAGACTTGGCCAGACCTTCGGGGCCGAGCGACTCCTCGATAAAGGCCTGCACCTCGCGCCCGCGCTCGCCGATCAGGCCGATCACGACCACGTCGGCCTGGGTGTAGCGGGTCAGCATGCCCAGAAGCACGCTCTTGCCCACGCCAGAGCCCGCAATCAGGCCAATGCGCTGACCGCAGCCGAGCGTGAGCATGCCGTTGATGGCCTTCACGCCGACATCGAGCACCTGGGTGATCGGGCCGCGCTCCATGGGATTGACTGGCCGCCCTTGCAGGGACAGCCGGGTGTCGCAGCGGGGTGCGGGCTTGCCGTCGAGCGGCTCGCCGCGGCCATCGATCACCCGTCCGAGCAGCTCGGGCCCCAGGCCCACACTGGCCGACGGGTTGATCACCCGCACGCTGGCGCCTGGGCCAATGCCCTGGGGCTCGGTGAAAGGCATGAGGTAGAGGGTCTGGTCGTTGAAGCCGACCACTTCGGCCTCGATCCGCGCGCCAGAGGGGTCGACGACCTCACAGCAGGCGCCCAGCGGTGCCATCAGGCCACGGGCTTCCAGGCGCATGCCCACCAGGCGAGCCAGCGTGCCGCTTTTGCGGGGCTCGGCCACGCGCAGGCTGGCCGACAGGCGGTCCACTTCGGCAGCGAAATCGATCATGCCAAGGGCTCCTCGCCGGGACCGGCGCGCAGGGGACTGTCGGTCTTGGGCGCGTCGCTCATGGGACGGGCGGTGGCGTCAATCACCTCGCCCAGGCCAGAGGCGCGGCGGCGCAGGCCGGCTGCCAGAGGCTCGGCCGCGCCCGCCATGGGCGGCGCCGCAAACTCACGCAGCAGCGCCGATTCGCGCGGGCCGGCCGTAGCCTCACCACGGCCTCCCGGGTGCACCAGCAGGCGATCGACCAGGGCCTGGAGACGGTGTTCCACCAGGTCTTCCAACACAGTGTCGTCCAGACGCAAGCGGACGCTGCCGCGATGCAGTTGGGGGTCGGCCTGCACCTTGAGCCCATCGACCGCAAGAAAGCCGGGGGTGGCCTCCTGCAGCATGGTGGCGTCGTCCGGATGCAGGCAGACCAGCACTGGGTCGCCCGGCGCCGGGTCGAGGGCGGCAAGGGATTGCCGCACGATCTGGGTGATGGCCTGCGGCGCGGCCTGAAGCTCGCCGCGCACCAGCTGCTCGGCGATGTGCAGGGCGAGACGCCGCAGCGGTTCGAAGAAGCGGTCCGGGTCTTCGGACAGGGCGCGCAGCTCGATGGCCAGGTGGCGAATCAACTCGGCCTCACGGGCGCGCTCGGCCTCGACGTCGGCCAGCGCCTGCGCCCTGCCCTCTTGCAGGCCTTGGGCATGGCCCCGGGCCTCTGCCTCGGCCAGAACTTCGGGACTGGCCTCGACGAGCCCACGTGATTCAACATCCGTGAACCCCGGCGAGTTGGACACGCCGTCGCCGCGCAGGGCGATCGGCGTGGCCGATACGGAGCCGGGATGCCCCTCGGGATCATGGGCACGGCCCGACGGAAGCAAGAGCTCGTGGACGGGGAGCGCCGGGTCTACCGGCTCCCCGACCCGCCAGGGGCCAAAAGCCTGCGATGCCTTCTGGTCCCAGGCGGCGCGCAGGAAACGGGGCGTCTCGCGCGGCGTGAGCAGCAAGGGGCTGGGGACCCAGTGCCCGGCTGCGGGACCACCGAGGCCACCTGAGCCCGTGGCGCCAGCCGCGCCCGTGTAGGCAGCGGTGCCGGCCGATCCCGGACGAGGGCGGGCCTCAGACAAAGTCGTCTCCGCGTCCTGCCAGCATCATCTCGCCGGCGTCGGACAAGCGACGCGCGATGCGAATGACCTGCTTCTGGGCCTCTTCCACGTCGGCCATGCGCAGCGGGCCGCGGGCCTCCATTTCGTCGACGAACATGAGGCGCGCACGCGCGGACATGTTGTCCAGGAACTTGCCCTTGACGATGTCGGGGGCGCCCTTGAGCGCCACCATCAGCATTTCGGACTCCACCGCCCGCATCAGGGTCTGGATGCTGCGGCTGTCTACCGCCTGCAGGTTTTCGAAGGTGAACATGTTGTCCTGGATCTTGAGCATCAGGTCGCCGTCGAGCTTGCCCAGGCCCTGCATGATCCCGCCTTCCATTTCCACCTTCACAAAGTTCATGATCTTGGCTGCCGCCTTGATGCCACCGAAGCTCGAGCTCTTGGCCGAGGAGTTGGTGGAGAACTGCTTCTTCATGATGGCTTCGAGCTCCTCCATCGCCGAGGGCTGCACCGTCTCCAGGCTGGCGATCCGCTGCACGATCTCGGAGCGGTGCTCGCCAGGCAGGTAGGACAACACGTCGGCCGCCACGTCGTACTCGAGCACCGACAAGATGATGGCCACCACCTGCGGGTGCTCGCCGGCAATCATGTCGGCAATCGAGCGGGCGTCCATCCACTTGAGAATGTCCAGGCCCTTGCTGCCCTGCCCCGGCATGATGCGCGAGAGCACCGAGGCGGCCTTGTCGTCGCCCAGAGCCCGCTTCATCACCTTCTCGACATAGTCGCCGGTGCCCAGGCCCAGGCTGGTCTGCTTCTTCAGCGTGGATACGAAGTCGTCGAGCACGATGTTGACCGCCTCCTGCGACAGGTCGGCCACCGAGACCATCGCGGCGCCCAGCGCCTGAACCTCCTTGGGGTTCATGAAGCGGATGATTTCCGCTGCCTGCTGCTCGCCCAGGAGCAACATGAGCACAGCGGCGCGCTGGGTGGAGCTGAGATTGTCCAGTTCCTCCTGCAACTCCGGCGTCATGATGAAGTCGGCGGCAGTGGGCGCCGTCGGCTCCGTCTTGCCGTCCTTGGCTTTATCGTCTTTGTCGGCCATGGTGTTCTCCTGCCTGGGTGGGGGCGGCGCCTCAAGCGGCCTTGATCATGTTCTTGAGGACGTTGGCCACGCGGGCAGAGTCCTCGGCCACCAGCATCCGGATCAGGGCGACCTTGTCGTCGTAGGTGTTGGCGGTGTCCAGCATGTCGATCGAGATGCTCGAGCGCTTGGGCTTGAGCTTGGCCTTGATCTCCTCGAGGCTCTCGCCCTCGCCGAGCTGGATCATGCGCATGTCGTCATCAGATAGCTCGCCATCGGCCAGGGGCTTGTTGGCTTCGGCCTCGGCCTCGGCGTCCTTCTTGGCGTCGTACAGCGCGCGCATGATGGGCCGGATCACGATGACCAGGAAGGCCAGGAAACCCAGGGCAATGAGGCCGCTCTTGAAGGCCAGGTGCACGTCGGGCTGCAAGTACCAGGCAATGGTGGGGATAGGCAGCTCGCTCTCAAAGCGGGCCGGCACCACCGACACCTGGTCGCCGCGGGCCTGGTCGAAGCCGACCACGCTGCGCACCAGCTCGGTCATGCGCTGGAGTTCTTCGGGCGTGTAGGGCTGGCTGGCTGGCGCAGCCGGGGCACCCGGGGCCGGCGCAGAGGCGCCCGCCAAGGGCGCCGGAGGCGGGGCGAGCTTCTCGTTGACCACCACCGCCACCGAGATACGCTGCACCCCGCCCATGGCGTTGGTGACATGGCGCACGGTCCGGTCGATTTCGTAGTTGCGGGTGGCCCGCGTGGTGTTGGTCGACGTCGAGTCGGCAGCGCCGGCGACACCGGCCGCCGCGGGGGCGGAGGCGGAGGCGGCGCCAGCGGCGGCGTTGCTGGTCACCGTGGTCACAGGTGCGGGCGGGGCGGTGTTCGACAGAGTGCCCGGCACCCCCTCGGCGTTCTTGCGCTGCGTGCGGTCCTCCGACACCACCTCAGAGCGGGTCTTGGGGCCCTTTTCGCGGGTATCGAAGTCCTCGGTGGTCTGTTCGATCTGGGTGAAGTCCAGGCTCAGGTGGACCTGCGAGCGCACATTCGCCTCGCCAACCATGGGCGAGAGGATTTGCATGATGCGGCTGCGGTAAACCTCTTCGAGCTGCTGCTTGTGCGCCGTCTGGGCCGAGGTCAGCCCCAGCTTGAGCTCAGTGGCCGACTCGGTGAGCAGCTTGCCCACGTTGTCCACCACGGCCACGTGGTCCGGGGTCAGGTAGGGCACGCTGGACGACACCAGATGCACGATGGCCTGTACCTGCGAGGGAGAGAGCGTCCGCCCCGGGTGCGGGGTCACCACCACCGAGGCCTTGGGCGGCACTCGGTCGCGCACGAACACGCTCTGGCGCGGGGTGGCCAGGTGGACACGGGCGCCGGCAATGGTGCCGATCTGCATGATGCTGCGGGCCAGTTCCTGTTCCATCGCGGCGTTGACACGCACCTGCTCCATGAACTGGCTGGTGGTCATCGAAGACTGGTCCTTGAGGCCTTCCAGTCCCACCGCTCCGGTCTTGGGCAGGCCCTGGCTGGCCAGGAAGATGCGCGCCTCGTGGAAGCGGTCGGCCGGCACGGTGAGCTGGCCCGACTGCGGATCGATCTTCGGCTTGAATTCGGCAGTACGCAGGGCGTCGAAGGCGGCTTGCTGGTCGGACTCGGACAGGCCGGGCATGACCGGACGGTGCGGGGTCGACTGGATCCAGAGGTAGGACAGGCCGAACACGAGCAGCGCAAAAATGACCACGAAGGCAGGCAAGGCACGGCGAACCGCCGGCTGCTGGACGACGCGGCGAACGCCGTCCATGAGCCCACCACCGGCGGGCACGAGCGCGCCGCTGCCTGGCGCAGCGCCGGCCTCGCCCGCAAGCACCAGGGCCTGGGAGGTGGTAGCAGGAAGACCCGCACCTGCCGAGGCAGATGCGGTTGCCGGCGCGATGCCGGCGGGAAGGGTGGCGGTGGCTGTGGCCATGGTGATTGCCTCTGTGCTTCTCTAGGGCCGGATCAGACCGGCATGTTGAGAATGTCCTCGTACGCCTTGAGGACCTTGTTTCGAATTTGAAGCGTGGCCTCGAAGGCCAGGGACGACTTCTGCATGCCCAGGACCACATCGGTGAGGGGCAGGCCCTCGCCGCGTTCGTAGGCGGCCTGCAGGCGGGTTGACTCCAGCTGGGCGGAGTTGACCTGGCCCAGTGCGCCCTTGACCATCTGGCCAAAGCCGACCTGGTTGGGGCGGACGGTGCCGCCGGCCTGAACGCCGGGGGCAGTCACCGGGGCCAGGCCACCGGCAGGGCCGTTGGCCTCGACCTGCAGCGAACGCATGGTCTGCAGCATGGAGGCGATGTTGGCGGCGGAGGTGGCGCGCTCGATCATGCGAGGCTCCCTTCAGCTTCCGTCACCAGACCCTGGGCACGCATCTGGGCCAGCTTATAGCGCAGCGTGCGCGGGCTGATGCCCAGGCGCAGGGCGGCCTCTGCACGGCTGCGTGTGGCGGACAGGGTGGCCAAGATGATGCGCAATTCGTTGTGGCGGGTGGCGCTGTGCAGGTCGGACGGTGCAGCGTGAGCGCCGTCGGCCTGCGGGGTGGCGGCTGGCGTGGCAGCCACCGTGGTGCAGATTGCCTCGCCCTGCCAGGGCGCAGGTGCGGTGAAGGTGGTGGCCGAATGGACGAAGGCGTCGGTCGCGGCGGAGGCGAGCGGCGCAGGGGCTGCAACCGGCGCAACTGGCGCAACAGGCACGAGAGCTGGGAAGGTGGGGGCCGAGACAAGCGGCGAAGCAGACACGAGGGGCGCAGCAAGCGCAGCGATCGGTGCGGGTGCGGGTGCGGCCGTCACCGGCGCGGCGGCAGGGGCGGTCCAGGCCTCTCCCTCGCCAGCGTCGAGCCAGTCGTCAAACATCAGCTGGTCGGAGCCAATCACCCCGTCATTGCTGATCACGACCGCGCGTCGCATCACGTTTTCCAGCTCGCGCACATTGCCGGGCCAGCCGTATTGGGTCAGCAGTTGCTGGGCCTCGGGCGTGACTTGCCAGCCGCCCCGGCTGCCCGCGGGCGCGGGGTGCTGGGACAGGAACTGAAGCGACAGCGGCAAGATGTCGCCCGGGCGCTGCGCCAGCGGCAGCAGGCGAAGGCGGAAAGTGGCAATGCGGTAATACAGGTCTTCGCGAAACTCGCGCTGGGCAATGGCTTGGCGCAGGTCACGGTTGGTGGCGGCCACCAGGCGCACATTGACCGGCACCGCCTCTTCGCTGCCCAGGCGCACCACCTGGCGCTCCTGCAGCACGCGCAGCAGCTTGGCCTGCAGGTGCACCGGCATTTCGCCGATCTCGTCGAGGAATAGCGTGCCGCCCTCTGCCTGCTCGAAAAGACCCTTGTACGCGCGCTGGGCGCCGGTGAAGGCCCCCTTTTCATGGCCAAAGAGCTGGCTCTCGATCAACTGCTCGGGCATCGCCGCGCAGTTGATGGCGACGAAGGGGCCATGCCGGCGGTTGGACGATTCGTGGAGGACGCGGGCCAGCACCTCCTTGCCTGCACCGGTAGGACCGACCAGCAAGGTGGTGACATCAGCGACGGAGACCCGCTGGGCCAGGGCCAGGAGATTACGGCTGGCGGGGTCAACGAACACTGCGCGGCGGACAGCAGGTGCTGTGGGCGCAAGGTTATTGCCGGCGATGAATGCGGTATGCACGCGAAGTTCTCCAATCGGTTGAACGCAGTTACCTATCGCAACCGCCGTGCCATCTCTGATTGAATTCCTTGGTGCTGCTAAATATCCAAGAAGTAATTATTCCGAGCTCATCAAGGTGCCGGAGAACCGTCGTTGGAAAGACTGGACTGCCGACCCGCCGACAGCCAGATGCTCAGGCCAGGAGCCGCTTGGGTGGAGGGACGCACACGCGAAGCGCAGGGCGCGGCGTGCCTGCCAGGGGCGCGCGGAAGGGGCGCGCGGCAGGGGCGGGCTCGAGAAGTCGAGGGAAGACGTGTCTGATCCAAGGACTCATGGGCGCCCCGGAGTGTCTGAATGCGCAAGAGCGCCGCCGAGGGCGGCCGTGCGTTTACTGCAGGAGTTTCAGCACCGACTGCTGCGAGGTGTTGGCCTGCGCGAGGACAGCCGTTGCAGCCTGCTGGATGATCTGTGTGCGAGCCATCTCGCTGGCGGTCTTGGCGTAGTCCGCGTCCAGAATCCGGCTGCGGGCGGCAGAGGTATTGGTCGAGACATTGGTCAGGTTGTCTCCGGCATGCTGGAAGCGATTGATCTTCGCGCCCATGTCACTTCGGAAGCTGTCGATTGCCGCCATCGCGGTATCTATGGAGGTGATTGACGTATTGGCTTCGGTCACGGTGCCGATCGCCGCAGAGAGCATCGCCGCAGTCATGCCGGTCATGCCCTCAATGTCCTTGAAGGTCACCGTGATCACCTGGCTCGCGTTGGCTCCAACCTGGAACGTCACTGCGGTCATGGTGCCGTCGACGATCTTGGAGGCGTTCCACTCGGTGTTGTTCGAGATACGGGTGATTTCCGCCTGAAGCTCAGCGAATTCAGACTGCAGCGCAGTGCGGTCTGAGGCGGCGTAGGTGCCGTTGGTCGATTGCACCGCAAGCTCGCGCATTCGCTGGAGCATGTTGGTGACTTCGTTGGTGGCGCCCTCCGCTGTCTGGAGCATGGAGATCGCGTCGTTGGCATTGCGAACCGCCTGATTCAGCCCGCGAATCTGCGAGGTCTGTCGGTTGCTGATCGCCAGGCCGGCCGCATCATCGGCGGCGCTGTTGATTCGCTTGCCGGTTGCCAACTGCTCCATCGACTGGCCCAGGGACCGGTTGTTCTTGGACAGTGCAGCCTGGGTAATGAGCGAATTGAGGTTGGTATTGATGACGGTCATGGTCTCTCCAGAACGTTCGGAGCGGCAAGTGCTTGCCGCCGATCACTTGTTTAATGGGTGCTTGCCTGCAGTTGGTCTGCCTGCGGGGCATCGGCCAACAACTCGGAAAGTTCGTCGAATTCCTGCTGCAAACCCTCGTGGTCAGGGTGTGCCTGCAGGGCGGCAAGCGAATGCCGCCAGGCTGAAAAATAGGCGGCCCGGCAGCGCATCACCCGCACCAGGTGCAAGTGACTTTCGGCAGTAGCTGCGTCCCCCTGCAAATCCATCAGGGCTTGCAGGCAGTTCTGGGCACGATCCCAGTCCTGCTGAATCTCTGCCAGCAGCGCGCCGACGGCCAGGATGTCCGGGCTCTGGGGGAACTGCAGCATGCCGGCATCGACCAGCACCTGGGCGATATCAAGACGTTCGCGGCCGACCCAGAAGGCCATGGCCTCCCGGACCTCGGCGGGAGTGAGGTCAGCGACCTGATCGGCCGAACAAACCTGCTCGTAACGACTGGCTTCCATGAGAGTGACGGGTTGGGACATCTAATTTCTCCACGATCGGTTGAATCCATTGCCGCAGGGCGGCAAACCATTGCCACCGGGTGGCACAGCGTCATTCATGCAATCGGCGTGCCAGCTTGAATTGCAGCGGCAGGAGCGGAACCGACGGGTATCTGGCCTTGCTACAGCGCCTGCAGAAAGAGTTGAAGACGCCGGTGGCACGCAAGATGCAAGAAGACCGACATTCGATAGCCGCGGTGTCGGGAACTGGACAGTTCCGGGCGCTGGCCACACCTCACTTCTCCGCCATGGATTCGTCAACGATCACTGTCACGCGGCCTCGCGAAGCCGGAAGCCGACTACTGAGTTTTGCGACTGAGGCCTCCCGCGCAGGGGGCCTGGGTCACTTCATGCGTTGCTTCGCCCTGGCACAAGAGGCCCGGGCCCGCGATATTGAAAGCCGCTTCATCCTGAAGCAAGCGAGCGCGGCGGTGCGCGCCCGGCTGGCGGGAATCGGCGCCCAGTGGGTCGAGGCGGGAGACCAATGGGCGCAGGCGTGCCTGGCGCAGGCCCCTGCAGCCGACGCCTGGTGGGTAGTGGACAGCTACGCCGCCACCACCGACCTGCTCGATGCGCTACGCCGCCGGAACCGGGTCCTGTATTTCGACGACCTGTGCGCCTTGCCGCACTTTCCTTGCGACCTGGTCCTCAATGCCTCACCCCAAGCCACCCACCTGCCCTACGCGGACCGGATGTCTGCTCGATGCAGCTTGCTGGCGGGCCCCGCTTACGCACAGATCCGAATGGAGCTGCGCAAGGCTGCACGCATGCCAGGTCTGACCCGTAGCAGGCCCAGCCAGATCGGTTTGATGCTCGGCGGCAGTGACGCCACCGGCCTGGCGCTTCAGGTCCTGACTTCGCTCAGGGCCGCCCTGCCCGACGCCGACCTGCAAGTCTTTATGGGACCGGCCTCGGCAGACATCTCGCAAGTTCGCGAGGCCGCAATGCGGCAGACCCAAAGTACGGTGATTTCAGATCCGCCCGATCTCGCCGAGCGGCTCGCCGCCTGTGACCTGGTGGTTACTGCAGCGGGCAGCAGCGTCTGGGAGCTGTGCGCCTTGCGGCAGGCCGCTATCGCACTGGTGGTCGCTGACAACCAAGTAGCCGCCCTGCAGGCCTGCCCCTTCCCGTCACTTGACGCACGCCAAGGCGTGCCCAGCGAGCTGGGCGAGCTCGCCAGAACACTCCTGGCCGATCCGACTGGCCTAGAACGCCTTCGCCAGCGAGCCGTCGATGCGGTGGATGGACAGGGCGCCGCGCGGACGCTTGCTGCGATGGGATTGGGGCGACCCGCGACACCGCTGCCGATGCCCGCTTCCGTCAGCCCAACGACCGAACGAGAAGGGACACTGAGATGAACCCGCAAGAAATCCAGATCAGCGGCCGCAGCATCGGTCCCGCGCATCCACCCTACGTCATTTGCGAACTTTCCGGCAACCACAATGGCAGCCTGGACCGGGCGCTGCAGATGATCGATGCCGCTGCAGCGACTGGCTGCGACGCGATCAAGCTTCAGACCTACACGCCCGACACCATCACCCTGGACAGCGACCGCCCCGAGTTCCAGGTGCGAGGCGGGCTGTGGGACGGCCAGAGCCTCTACCAGCTCTACGCGCAGGCCTACACACCCTTTGAGTGGCATGCCCCGCTCTTCGCGCGGGCGCGGGCGTTGGGGGTGACACTCTTTTCCTCGCCCTTCGACCCGACCGCAGTCGACCTGCTCGAGGCCCTGGACACGCCGGCGTACAAGATTGCGTCGTTCGAACTGATCGACCTGCCCCTGGTGGCCTACGTGGCCTCCAAACGCAAACCCATCATCATGTCGACCGGAATGGCCACGCATGGCGAGATTCAGGCGGCCGTGGAAACGGCGCGTAACCACGGCTGTAGTGAACTGGTGCTGCTGCATTGCGTCTCGAGCTACCCCGCCCAGGTGGCAGACGCCAATGTGCGTACAGTGCCTGCGCTGGCCAGCGAATTCGATTGCCCGGCGGGCCTGTCAGACCACACCTTCGGCACCGCTGCCAGCGTGGCGGCGATCGCCCTGGGCGCCTGCGTGATCGAAAAGCACTTCACCCTGGCCCGTGCCGATGGAGGGCCTGATGCGGGCTTCAGCATGGAGCCGGCCGAGTTCAGCCAATTGGTCCAGGACTGCAGGCACGCCTACCAAGCGCTGGGCCAGGCACATTTCCGAACGCTCGAGAGCGAGCAGGGGTCCCTGCAATTTCGGCGGTCACTCTATGTGGTTCGCGACACCGCCCGCGGCGAAGCCCTGACCGAGGCCCATGTGCGATCGATCCGGCCAGGGCTGGGGCTGCACCCCGCGCGCCTTTGGGACGTCCTGGGCAAGCCCGCCAGTCGCGATCTGGTGCGAGGTGAGCCGCTGGCTGTCGGCATGGTCGAAGGACTTGAGGGATGAAAGCACAACTCAGCCCAGGCGCCGCCCAAGGCACGCCCATCCAGATCCTACGTGCAACTGCGGAGGACTCGCCGCATCTCTGGGTGTGGCGCAATGACGAGTTGACACGAAAAATGTCGGTCAACTCCGAGAGGGTCGAGCGCGACGCGCATGAGACCTGGTACCAGGGCTTACTCGCCAGCCTGGACCGCCACCTGTATATCGGGCTGCTGGACGGCGTCGAGCGGGTTGGCGTCTGTCGCTTTGACATGGAATCTGGCAACGGGCGCGCAGAAGTTTCAATCAACCTGAACCCGGCCTGCCGGGGCAGGCGACTCTCGGCCGCCTTACTCGGCGCCGCGATGACCCGCTTCCGGCAAGAACAAGGGGTCAACCTGAGCGCCCGGATCAAGCCGTCGAATATCGCCAGCATCCGATGCTTCACCGCCAATGGCTTCGTGCTTGTTGGCGGCGACGCGGATTTGGCGCATTACCGCTACGACTACCAGCCATACACGTATAGGCCGAGCCCCAGCCGCCCCCAAGCCTGGGCTGGCTGGCATGCAAAGTGCTGAGAGAACCGACAAAGCTTCAAAGGTGTCAAAAAATGGACATGCGCGTCAGCCCCCACCAAGATATTTGTGACCAATCCATCCTGATCACGGGTGGCACTGGTTCATTCGGACGTGCCTTTGTGCGCGCAGTGCTGGATCACTGCCCCAAGGTCAAACGCCTGGTTGTCTTCAGCCGCGACGAACTCAAGCAGTACGAGATGGCGCAGGAGTTTCCAGAGAGCAAGTACCCGGCCTTGCGCTTTTTCATCGGCGATGTCCGTGACCAGAAGCGTCTGAGCCGCGCACTGGAGGGTATCGATACCGTCGTCCATGCCGCCGCGCTCAAGCAGGTACCGGCAGCTGAATACAACCCCTTCGAGTTCATTCAGACCAACATCATGGGCGCGCAGAACCTGATCGAGGCCTGCATGGACACCCAGGTCAAGCGGGTCGTCGCCCTGTCTACCGACAAGGCAGCGGCACCGATCAACCTGTATGGGGCGACCAAGCTGTGCAGCGACAAGTTGTTCATTGCAGCCAACAATTTCCGCGGTGCTCGCGTTTTGCGGTTCTCGGT
>NZ_JARXAB010000110.1 GCF_029866045.1 Ramlibacter sp.
AGGAGGCCTGAGCGTGCCCGCCGAACTCAAAAGCAGCAGCCAGGGCCACACCCTGGTACTCACCATTTCCAACCCCGAGCACCGCAACGCCGGTTCGCCGGAGGTTTACGCTGCCGGCGTTGAGGCGCTCTCGGTTGCCGAAACATCGCCCGATGTGCGCGCCATCATCATCACTGGCGAAGGTTCCACCTTCTGCGCCGGCGGACAACTGCAGCGTCTGCAGGCCAACCGGCAGCTGGCGCCCTCGGTGCAGGCCGAGGCACTGGAGAGCCTGCACGCCTGGGTCGAGGCAATCCGTACCTGCCCCAAGCCGGTGATCGCTGCAGTCGAGGGCGCGGCGGCGGGCGCAGGTTTCTCCCTGGCCCTCGCCTGCGATTTTCTGGTGGCTGCCGAGAACGCGGTCTTTGTCATGGCCTATGCCACCGTCGGGATCTCACCAGACGCAGGTGGCAGCTGGAGCCTGGGGCGCGCCCTGCCCCGTGCGCTGGCCAGCGAGCTGCTGATGATGGGTGAGCGCATCGACGCGCCACGGCTGCAAGCGCTAGGCGTGGCCAATCGCGTGACCCCGCCTGGGCAGGCGCTGGGCGAGGCCCTGGCACTCGCCGAGCGCTTGCAGACCAAGGCACCCAATGCCCTGGCCAGCATCAAGGAGCTGCTCAATGAGGCAACGGTGAGCGATCTGCACAGCCATCTCACGCGGGAGCGCGATCACTTTGTCCGCAACCTGCACCACCGCAACGCCGGCATCGCCATCGACGCCTTCCTTAACAAGCAGACCGCCCGCTTTGAATGAGAGCGCCCGGTCTCGCAGGCGACAATCGCGCGACGCTCAGTCGCTGACATGACAGAACATGGACGAACCGATTCTTAACATCGAGGAACGCGAGGCGATCAATGCGGGCCGCTGGTTCAGCTCCCTATCGCCCTCGCTACGACATGACATTCTTCGATGTGCCTACGTCAAGCGATACAAGGACGGCGACCTGATCGTCGCCCGGGGCGACCCGGGCGAGGAGTGGACTGCCTGTGCCAAAGGCGCGGTACGGGTGTCATCGACCTCGATCACCGGCAAGCAGATCACCTTCACCTATGTCGAGCCGGGGATCTGGTTCGGCGACATCGCCATCTTCGACGGCGACGCCCGCACCCACGACGCCTACGCACATGGGGAAACCACCCTGCTGTGTGTCGCCAAGGCCGATTTCCACAAAATTTTGGCTCAGCATGTCGAGCTGTATGCGGCACTGCTGCGCCTGCAGGCGCGGCGCAGCCGGCAACTGTTCGGGCTGATCGAGGATCTCAACACGCTTCCCCTGCGCGCGCGCCTGGCCAAGCAGTTGCTGCATTTGGTGCGAAGCTACGGCGTCACCAGTCTGTCCGACGGCAGCGAGGTGCGTATCGGCTTGCAACTGGCGCAGGAAGAACTGGCCCAACTCCTGGGCGCCTCGCGTCAAAGAGTCAACCAGGAGCTCAAGGCAATGGAGCGGGAGAACGCCATCCGCATCGAGCCCGGCGGCCTGGTGGTTCGGGACCGGCCGGCCCTGCTGCGCATTGTCGAGGCCGACAGCGACCGGGCCTGAGTGCCCATCACGGCCGCAGGCTCGGCAGCGACGTCCCTTTGACACCCGAGAGCGAGCCCCTGCCATGAGCACCGATTTTTCCTCCTTCGAGGGCACCCGACCGGTCGCAGACAAGCATGCGTTCGATACCGCTGCCCTATCGGCCTGGCTCGCTGGTCAACTGCCCGATTTCCAGGGCCCGCTCACGGTCGAAATGTTCAAGGGCGGGCAGTCCAACCCCACCTACAAGCTCATCACGCCTGGCCGGTCCTATGTGATGCGGGCCAAGCCTGGCCCGGTTGCCAAGCTGCTGCCCTCTGCCCACGCGATCGAACGGGAGTTCAAGGTCATGCGGGGCCTGGCCGGCACCGACGTTCCGGTGCCGGAGATGCTGTGCCTGTGCGAAGACGAGTCCATCATTGGCCGCGCCTTCTACCTGATGGAGTTCAAGCAAGGCCGGGTGCTGTGGGACCAGTCTCTGCCCGCCATGACGCCCTCCGAGCGCGGCGCGATTTACGACGAGATGAACCGTGTGATTGCCGCCCTGCACACGGTGGATGTATCCGCCCGCGGCCTGTCGGACTACGGCAGGCCAGGTAGCTACTTCGAGCGGCAAATTGGGCGCTGGACCAAGCAGTACCTGGCTTCGGTGACCGAGCCCATCGCCGAAATGAACCGCCTGATCGATTGGCTGCCGGCCCAGATGCCTACCACCGCCCGGGACGAATCCTGCGTGTCGATCGTGCATGGCGACTTCCGGCTGGACAACCTGATCTTTCACCCGACCGAGCCGCGGGTCATCGCGGTGCTCGATTGGGAGCTGTCGACCCTGGGTCACCCACTGGCCGACTTCAGCTACCACTGCATGTCCTGGCACATCCCGCCCGGGCAGTTCCGTGGGATCGGCGGCCTGGACCTGCCGGCCTTGGGCATTCCTTCGGAGGCCGACTACATCCGCCGCTGGTGCGAACGCACCCGCATCGCCACACCCGAAGGGCTGGCCCAGGACTGGAACTTTTACTTGGCCTACAACCTGTTCCGCCTGGCAGCGATCCTCCAGGGCATCGCCAAGCGGGCACTGGACGGCACCGCCTCCAGCGCACAAGCGGGCAGCGCCGGCGCCGGCGCTCGGGGCCTGGCCGAATTAGCCTGGGCCTTTGCCCAACGTGCGCATTGACGACCCGAGTACGTCCCTCAAAACACGCCCTCCCCTCACAGACCACCACCCCAGCGAGACCACCATGGACTTCCAATACTCCCAGCGCACACAGGATCTGCAAGCCCGCCTGATCCAGTTCATGGAGGACCACATCTACCCCTCGGAAAAGATCTTCGACGAGCAACTCGCAGCCCAGACGGCTGCCGGGAAGCGCTGGTCGCCAATCCCCGTCATCGAGGAACTCAAGCAAAAGGCCCAGCGCGCCGGCCTGTGGAACCTCTGGTTGCCGGCGGATACCGCCGCCATTGCCGGGGTGGAAGGTGCGGGCCTCACCAACCAGGAGTACGCGCCCCTGGCCGAGACCATGGGCCGTGTGCCCTGGGCGTCGGAGGTCTTCAACTGCAGCGCGCCAGACACCGGCAACATGGAGACCATCGCACGCTACGGCACGCCCGAGCAACGCCAGCGCTGGCTGCTCCCCCTCTTGCGCGGTGAAATCCGCTCGGCCATCGTGATGACCGAGCCCGAGGTGGCCTCGTCTGACGCCACCAACATCTGCACCCGCATTGAGCGCCAGGGCGATGACTACGTGATCAACGGCCACAAGTGGTGGATTTCTGGCGCGCTCGACCCGCGCTGCGCGATCTTCATCCTCATGGGCAAGACCGATCCCGATGCGCCCAAGCACTCGCAGCAAAGCATGATCCTGGTGCCTGCCACTACCCCCGGCATCCGCATCGTGCGGCCACTGCCGGTGATGGGCTACGACGACGCGCCGCACGGGCACGCCGAGATGTACTTCGAGAACGTGCGCGTTCCGGCCGAGAACATCCTGCTCGGCGAAGGACGCGGCTTCGAGATCGCCCAGGGTCGCCTGGGCCCCGGCCGCATCCACCACTGCATGCGCCTGATCGGCCTGGCCGAGCGCGCCTTAGAGTACATGTGCAAGCGGGTGATCTCCCGCGTGGCCTTCGGCAAGCCGATCGCCCACCAGACAGTGACCCAGGAGCGAATCGCAGAGGCCCGCTGCCGCATCGAGATGGCGCGCCTGCTAACGCTCAAGACGGCCTGGATGATGGACGTCGCCGGCAACAAAACCGCCAAGAGCGAGATCGCCATGATCAAGGTGGTCGCGCCGACCATGGCCTGCCAGGTCATCGACTGGGCCATTCAGGCCCACGGCGGCGGCGGTATGAGCGACGACTTCCCGCTGGCCTACGCCTACGTGGCGGCGCGCGCCCTGCGATTTGCCGACGGCCCGGACGAGGTGCACCGCAATGCCATCGCCAAGTGGGAGTTGGGTCGCTGGGGCAGCGTCGGCCGCCAGGAACCCGTCCCTGTCACCCGCGGCGGCTGAACTCAAACCCACTGGCAGTACCCATGATCGACCTCTACTCCTGGCCCACGCCCAACGGGCACAAGATTCACATCATGCTGGAGGAATGCGGCCTTCCCTACCGCGTGCATTCAGTCAACATCTCGGCCAACGAGCAGTTCAAGCCCGAGTTCCTCGCCATCAGCCCCAACAACAAGATCCCGGCCATGGTCGATAACGAGGGCCCCGACGGCAAGCCCATGTCGGTGTTCGAGTCTGGCGCCATGCTGCTCTATTTGGCAGGCAAGACAGGCCGGTTCCTCGGCAAGACCGACCGCGCCCGCTACGAGACGCTGCAATGGCTGATGTTCCAGATGGGCGGGCTCGGCCCCATGCTGGGACAGGCCCACCACTTCCGGTTCTACGCCCCTGAAAAAGTCCCCTACGCCATCGAGCGCTACACCCAGGAGGCCAAGCGCCTCTACGGCGTATTGGACAAGCGTCTGTCGCAAAGCCGCTACCTGGCCGGCCGCGACTACACCATCGCCGACATGGCGGTTTTCCCCTGGCTGCGCACTTGGGAGCGCCAAGGGGTGCAAATGAGCGACTACCCGGCGGTGCAGAAATGGTTTAACGCCATTGAAGCCCGGCCTGCGGTGCGGCGCGGCGTTCAGGTGCTGGCAGACCTGCGCAAGCCCTGAAGGTCCCAGGGGCGCCAGGCGCCGCCTGCAGACGTGCAAGCTGCTGGGGTCACTGGGCCCCTCAGCCGGCAGAGCCCGCCCGCTGCGCCAGCGCGCGGGAGAACTGCCAAGCAACCAGGGGCAGGGCCACCACCGAGGCGGACAACATGACGCCGCCTCCCAAATGGTCAAAGGCCCAACCGGCCCCTGTCACCCCCAAGGCCTGGCCGAAGAAAAATGCAAACGAGAACAGCGAGACGGCTGTCCCCCGGGACTCGGGAGCCATCTGCGTGGCCAGCGTTTGCAGCGTGCTGTGATAGAGGTAGGTGCCAAAGCCAACCAACAGCGCCACGGGCGCAGCCGTCCAGGCCAGGGGCGAGAGCCACCAGGCGGCCATGCCCAAGCCCATCAGCAGGCCACCGATCAGCACCATCCGGCGCTCGCCCAGGGCCAGCACCACGCGGCGGGCCATGAAGGCGTAGATCAACCCCCCCAGAGCGTAGAAGGCGATCAGCCCGGAAGCGGCCGACAGGCTTAGCCCGAATTCGCGGTGCAGCATCGTCGGAACGAAAGCCAGGGGGCCCAGAAGAAACAGGCCTTCCAAAAAGGTGGCTGCCAGAACCAGACGATTCCAAGGCGCAGCCACCACAGCGAGGGTCTGCCTGCGAGCGCGCGTCAGAGCGCCTTCGGCCGTCGCAAGGGGCTCGGCGGCGGCAGCACCCGTGTGACGACTTGCAAGCGCTGCGCGTTGCGCCGAGGCCGATCGCGACAAGCGCCACACCAGCAGCGCGGCGATGAGGGTGTAACCCAGGGCGAGGGCAAGGAAAGCGCCACGCCATCCGGGCGCAGCGTCGCCGAAAAGTCCACCTGCCAGTTGCCCCGCAGCCATCCCGGACAGCGTCCCCACCAACAGACGGGCCAGCGTGGCCTGTCGCTCGGCATAGGGCACGTTGTCGCCGATCCAGGCCATGGCCATGGGAATGATCCCGGCAGCGGCAATGCCCCAGGCGATTCGAACCCCCAGCAGGAGCTCGAACCGGGGCATCAGGCTGGCCACGGCAGACATCAAAGCGCATCCCGACAGCGCCAGCGCCACCATGCGAGCCTTGCCGAAGCGGTCTCCCAAAGGCCCTGAAACCAGTTGCATCAGGCTGTAGGCCACTGAAAACGCGAGCACGACTTGGCCCGCGGTGCCGACGGTGATCGAGAAGTCGCTCGCCAGCCGCGGGATCAGGCCGTCGCAGATGCGCAAGGCGACAGCGCTGAAGAAGGCAGCGCCGGCCAGCAAGAGCACCGTGCCGCGGGTGTCGGCGGCGAGGTGGGCTTGGGCCGGCTCCGTTGAATGCATGCGGGGACTTTAGCTTGTCAGCTTATGGGCGCCTTTCTGCGCTGTCGCGCAGGGATCATCCACCGCGCCTCCCCCCTTCGAACCTTGACCGAGCACTGCCCTCATGTCCCAGTCACCTCGCCCAGATGTCCTGCCTGCCCCTTCATCGCCGTCCGTCGGCAATCCGCCTGCAGCAGCGGCAGTCACCGACGCCCTGGCACCCGCGCACGAGGCGCTGGGCCGCTTGGGGGAACTCATCTCCAGCAGCCACAGCCCAAGCTCCGAGCTGATACCCACCGCCCGGCTACTCGCAGAGCAAGCCGGGGGGCCGCGCATCGCTCCCGGTCATTTCTGCGCCTTGCTGCTGGACATTTCCGACCGGATCGGCCGGGTGCCCTCCGCCACCTGGCTGTCCATCTGCCGAGGCCTGGCACTGGGCGCATCGGTCCCCGGACAAGGCGCCCTGCCCTTGCCCCTCAGCCAGGCTGCGCGCCGGTTACTGACCAGCCTCGACCTGTCGCCGTCGCGCCGGTTGGCCATGGCCGAGGCGCTGATGCTCGGACCCCTGTAAACCCCAGCGGGGTCATCGCGCAAGGTCATCGCACAAGGTCTTCTGCCGAACAGGGCATGGCGCGTCATGCCACGCCCGGACGTGCCTGCACCGGGGCCCGTCGAGGTCCGCACGAGGGCCGCACGAGAGCGGCCCGTCACACTCGGAAATGCAAGCAACTGCAAGCGCAACATCTCGCACGCACCTGCGTGCTAAGGTGATCGGCCGCGCAACACATTCCGTCAAATCACAGCGCGTGGCACTGTCAGGCCGGCCACATGCAAGCTCCACCCGTGCTCGAGAACGAACCCCAGCGGCTGCACCGCCTGCAGCAACTGGGCATGCTGGATACGGGGGCTGAGGCGCTTCTTGACGCCTTCACCGAGCTGGCCGCCGCCATCACCGGAATGCCGATTGCCTTGATCACCCTGGTTGACCGGAACAGGCAGTGGTTCAAATCGGCGGTAGGACTGCCGCAAGGCAGCCAGACACCGCGGGCGATCTCGTTCTGCGGCCATGCGATCGCCGGCGAGGGTTTGTTCGAGGTCGAGGATGCCCGGCTTGACCCCCGCTTTGCCGACAACCCGCTGGTCACCGGCAGCCCCCTTGTCACGCATTACGCCGGCGCGCCCTTGGTCATGCCGAGCGGCGAACGCATCGGGACGCTGTGCGTCATCGGCGACCGGCCCGGCCGGCTGGACGAGCGCGCACGCCAGCACCTGATCAAAATGGCCCAGAACGTGGTGCGCGTGCTGCTGCTGCGCGAGAACGAGCGCAGCCTCGAACAAGGACTGAAGGTCGAACGCGCGCTGCGGGAGAGCGAAGCGCGCTGGCACGCGATCACCGAGTTGCTGCCCCAAATCATCTGGTCGGCAAATGCCCAGGGCGAGCAGGAGGAGTTCAACCAGCGATGGCTGGACTTCACCGGAGAAAGCGCCAGTGGCCGCCCGGGGGCCTGGATGGCTCGGGTCCATGGCGACGATCAGGAGAATCTGCGCAAGGTCTGGGCGCACCACCTGAAGAGTGGCCGGCCCTTCGAGCAAGAATTCCGACTGTGGCACCACAGCGGCGGCTTCCACTGGATCCTGGCCCGCGCCCTGCCGATGCGCGACGACAGCGGCCGCATCGTTCGCTGGATCGCCACCCTCACAGACATACAGACGCAGAAGCAGGCCCAGCTAGACCTGATAGAGATCAACCGGCAGAAAGACGAGTTCCTGGCCATGCTGGCCCATGAATTGCGCAACCCGCTCGCGCCCGTCAGTACCGCCGCGCAGCTCCTGCAGCTCAGCGCAGACGACCCGCAGCGGGTTCGCAAGACCAGCGAGCTGATCGCACGGCAAGTGAGGCATATGACTGAACTGGTGAACAACCTGCTGGACGTCTCCCGGGTCACCCGGGGTCTGGTGCGGATCAGCCAGGAGCGGGTGGATTTGCGCCAAGTGCTCCACGATGCACTCGAACAGACCCGGCCCCAGATCGAAGCTCGCCACCACCACCTGGAGCCGCCGGAAACACCCGCCCCGCTCACAGTCATCGGCGACTCGGTCCGCCTGGTGCAGGTGCTGGCGAACCTGCTGGGCAATGCTGCCAAGTACACCCCTGAGGGCGGGCAGCTGAAGGTCAAGATGGAGATCTGCGGTGAGCGAGTGTCCATTGAGGTCAGCGACAACGGCATCGGCATTGACGCCAAGTTGCTCCCCCATGTGTTCGACCTCTTCACCCAGGCCGAGCGCATGCCGGACCGCGCCCAGGGCGGCCTGGGCGTCGGGCTGGCCCTGGTGCGCAGCTTGGTGGAGTTGCATGGCGGCACCATCCAGGCCCACAGCGACGGTCCGGGCACGGGCAGCACCTTCACTGTGTACCTGCCTCTCGCAGAGGAGGCAGGGAACCGTGAACCCCCGCTGGGCGGCGAGACCCCAGTCGGGGTGTTGGCCTCGAAGGACTCATCGGTGCCCACGCCACCTTCTGCGGTCTACGCACCAGCAGCTGCGCAGCCGCCCCCTTTGGAGCCCGGGATCCTCTCTCAGCCGCTGGCCCCGGATCAACCCCAAGTGAAAACGCGTACTGGCCTGGCCGTGATGGTGGTCGACGACAACGCAGACGCAGCCGATCTGATGGGCATCTGGCTGGAGTCTCAGGGCCACGAGGTGCGGGTATGCCTGGACCCGCTGGAGGCACTGGCCGCCGCGCATGTCAGGCCAGCCAAGGTCTACGTACTCGACATTGGCCTGCCGGGCATGGACGGCAACAGCCTGGCGCGGCGCTTGCGCGAGGACCCGCGTAACCGGGACGCCACCCTGATCGCCCTCACCGGCTACGGGCAGGCGCAGGACATCTTGCAATCCAAGGAAGCTGGGTTTGACCAGCACTTTGTGAAGCCGGCCGACCCCAGCCGGCTGGCGGCGGTGATCGACAGCCTGCCGCGGCCTGGTGTGTCTTGAGGCACTGCGGTGCAGACTAGCGCAACGCTTTCAGGCCTTGTCGATGGGCCGGTGTCAGTCGCTTGGGCAAGGACGTTACCTTTGGCGGTAGGTCAGTCGAAGCGCAGTTTCGAACGCTCCAGAGCCTGCTGGCAGTGAGCACACTGCCAACGCAGGCGAAAGGCCTGGCCGCAGCGCAGGTGACGGATCGTCATCGGTGGCTGTCCCTGCCACAGCCAACGGTCTCCCCAGCGAATGATTTCAAGTGTGATCGGGAACATCGCGACTGCGGCACTGGTGAGGCGGTATTCGCTGCGCGAGCCTGCATAGGCACGGCTACGGAGCAATCCAACAGCCTGCAATTCCTGCAGCCGGCGCGTGAGGGGGCCGGCCCCGATCCCGGTGGCTTCACTGAAGTCGGTAAAGGTACGCGCGCCTTGAAGCGCAGCGGCCATGACGCTGGAGTTCCATCGGTCGCCGTAGACCCGCATCAAGGTCGGCAAGTCGTCACGGCGTGCACTGTGGGATTGTCGGAAGCGCCGTTGGGTGTCTCCCGCAGGCGCTGAATCGGTCAAAGGCCCACTGGTAGGCGTCACGCTCGTGATTTCACCGCGGGTCTCGAAAGCCGTCACGACTTCGCCACAACAGTCGCAAACCGGCCGTGGATCGGCAACTTCACCACAGTCGATATGCACCGGCTCCTCACGGGGCCGGTCGTACGGGATGGGTGGACGTACGAGACCGGTTCCCCAACGCGACTCCCATTGCCACATCGCCAGCAGCACACGCCAAAAATCCAAGCCGCAATCGGTCAGCCAGTACTGGGCATGCCGCCCTGGAGACTCCGCCTTCCGGATGAGTCCTGCTCCGCACAGCCGCTCCAAGCGGTCGGCGAGTACCGCCCGGGAAACCCCGGTTTCCTTGATCAGGCCGCTGAAACGGCGCTGGCCCCGGAAGAGGGATCGCAACAACCGCAGGACCCATGCATCCCCCAGCAAATCGAGGGCCAGCGCCGCGCCACTGGCCTGCAACTGGCGCCGCTGGCCCTGTGGAGGGGGCGAGCTGGCGCTTGGGTGTTCGCCACTTGACGAGGCCGCGGGGTGACCGCCAGCATCCGAGGCAGAGGTTCGCCCTATCACAATTTTTTTGATCTGCTTATTGGAGTTTACGGGATGGCGTCTGGATAGTGGGAGAGGATAAATTTGGTCTGTCTATACAAGTAACTGCCTTTCAGTATGAGACTCTGCAGCAGTTCGTTCCGCATGGATTCTTCATGGCCCAGGCTCTGATCGCAGCCGCATTCCGCACGCCACGCGGCGCCGCCAAGTCCAGCGGTAGCCTGCATGGACTGACACCAGCTGGCTTGCTCGGCAGCCACTTGCGCTCCGTTCGCGAGCGGGTGGGCTCCGCTTGCGAGGCGGTGGAGGACGCGCTCATTGGGTGTGTGACTCAAACGGGCGAACAAGGCGGCAACGTTGGCAAGGTCGCCACTCTGCTGGCCGGGTGGAGCCCCTACATGTCTGCGCTGACGATCAATCGGTACTGCGCGTCCGGCTTGAGCGCCGTCAACCTTGCGGCGCTGGAGGCCCTGCAGGGGGATAGCCTGGTGCTGGCGGGCGGCGTCGAGATGATGTCGCGGGTCCCGATGTTCGGTGATGCAGCTCCCCACTATTCGGACAAGGCCTTGAGCGAGGTGATCGGCTTCATGCCTCCGCCTTGGACATCAGACCTGGTGGCCACCCGCAACGGATTCAGCCGGGCAGCCTGCGACGAGTACGCGGCGCTATCGCAAGCCCGCGCCGCCCAGGCCCGCAGGGAGCGACCCATGCCCTCGATGCTGCCGGTGGTCAATGATGCGGGCGAGGTACTCCTGGCTCAAGACGAGAACATTCGCGAGGGAAGCACCGCAGAAAAATTGGCTACGCTCAAGGCCGTCTATGAGGGGGGAGCCCCCGATCTGGATGCCTGGGCGCTGGCGCGTGAACCGCAGCTAGGCACCGTCGTCCATGTGCACACCGCCGGTAACGCACCCTGCATGGCCGACGGCGCCGCAGCCGTGATCGTGGGCAGTGCAGGTGCGCTCAGCCGGCACGGGCTGCAACCACGCGCAAGGATTCTGGCCATGGCCGAAGCCTGTGTGCCGCTGGTCCAGACCGGAGCGGTCGATGCCACGCGGCGAGCGCTGTCCCGGGCCGGGCTCGACGTTGCCGATATCGACCTTTGGGAAGTGCGCGACTCCTTTGCTGCGATCACCTTGCATTACATCCAGACCCTGGGTCTGGACCTGGCCCGATTCAACGTCAATGGCAGCTCGATCGCCCTGGGGCATCCGATGGGTGCCACCGGGGCCATGCTGGTCAGCTGCCTCCTTGACGAACTAGAGCACCGCGACCTGCGCCGCGGCATCGTGGCCATCGCGGGTGCAGCCGGCGTCGCCACTGCCGCAGTGATCGAACGCTGCTGACCCCCGAACCCTGGAAGCCCTCAATGCTTGAAATTCACGACCGCAAGACGCTCACCTGCCTGGAGGGCGACAACCCCTACCTCAATGGAGCCTGGGAGCCCTGTGCTACCGAGTGGACTGCCAGCACGCCCACGCTGAAAGTGCTGCAGGGGGAAATACCCAGAGACCTGCAGGGTGTGTACATGCGCAATGGGCACAACCAGGTCCATGCGCCCATCGGCAAGTACCACCCCTTCGACGGCGACGGCATGGTGCATGCGGCGCACTTCGAGAACGGCCAAATGACTTACCGCAACCGGTGGACTCGCACCACCGGTTTCCTGGCCGAGGCGGCCGCTGGCCATTCGTTGTGGCCTGGGATCATCGAGCCGCGCAAGGCGGTACGGCGCGGCTGGGGGTCGATCGGCGCGATGAAGGACAACGCCGGCACCGACATCATCGTGCATGCGGGCAAGGCTATCGTTGCCATGAGCCAATGCAGCGAACCCTACCGGCTTGATCCGATCACGCTCGAGACCCTCGGCCCGGACGCCGCCTGGTCAAGGGCCCTGGGCGAGCGCGGAATCTGCTCGCATTTCCAGATTGACGAGCATACGGGCGACATGATGTTCTTCAACTACGGTGAACATGCCCCCTACTTCAACTACGGTGTGGTGAATGCCCGAAACGAGTTGGTGCATTACACGCCGATCGAACTGCCTGGGCCACGCTGGCCGCATGACCTGGGCATGACCCAGAACTACTGCATCCTCCACGACCTTCCGATGTTCTTTGATCAGGTGGCCCTGACCAAGGGGCAGCACCGGCTGAAATTCCATCGCGACGTACCGGCCCGCTTTGGCATCGTTCCCAGGATGGGGCACAACCGTGATGTGCGTTGGTTCGAGGGCCAGCCCTGCTACATCCTGCACCTGTCCAACAGCTACGAGTTGGGGGATGAGGTGGTGATGGAGGGCTGCATACAGACCAATCCGGTGCCGGATATCAGCGCCTTGCCCAAAGAAGGCTACGAGCGCATGAAAGCGTTGCTGGACACGCACCTGCAGGAAACCCGTATGCACCGCTGGCGCTTCAATCTGAAGACGGGCCAGACACACGAGGAAGATCTCGACGACGAAGTGACCGAGTTCCCCATGGTCAACGGCCGCTACAAGGGGCGACCGAACCGGTACGTCTATACCGCCTACATGGTCCCGGGGTTTTGGCTGCTCGATGGCCTCAAGAAGTACGACTTGCAGACCGGCCACACCCAAAGCTGGCGCTGCCCACCCGGCTGCTACATCAGCGAGGCGCCCTTTGCGCCCCGTGTCGGCGCCCAAAGCGAAGATGACGGCTATGTGCTGACATTCATGAACGACGCCACCCACCAACGCGCCGAATGCGTGATCTTTGATGCCAAGGCGATTGATCGGGGGCCTTTGTGTCGTGTCGCACTGCCTGGCTTCATCCCCTTGGGAGCGCACGCCTACTGGATGCCCCTGACCGACCTGCAGGGCCGCGGCGGATGAGTATGCAGACCTGTCCCGACTTCAGCATCACCCACCCGCAGGGCCAGCCGTCTGGCGTGACCGTGGTCCTGTTGCATGGTGCGTTCGGCGCCAAGGAATACTGGCGCGCACAAATCCAAGCCTTGGTCCGCGACGGACACCGGGTCGTGGCGTGGGATGCACCAGGCTACGGCCTCTCGCCGCTGCCGCCAGATTTCAGCATCGACTTCTGCGCCACCGCACTCTGCGACTTGTTGCGCCGGGAGGGCGGCGCCTGCAACGTGGTACTGGGGCACAGCATGGGCGGCATGATCGCCCAGCGTGCCTGGGCCTACGCCCCACAATTGATTCAAGGCTATGTCCTCTCGGCGACCAGCGCAGCGTTCGGAAAGTCGGATGGGGATTGGCAAAGAGAATTCGTGCGGCAGCGGGTCGCCCCACTAGACGCTGGCCGCACATTGCCGGACCATGCGCCGGGAATGCTGCGCACCATGATGGCAGCCGGCGCTGCGGGGCCCGCCGTCAACCTGTTGATCGCCACAGTCAGCCTGATGCGGGAAGAAACCTTCCGCGCCGCTGTAGCAGCCATCGCGACCTTTGAAGGCCGCGCCCTGCTGCCGACGATGCACGTGCCGGTGCTTTGTGTCGCTGGCGAGCTGGACCGAACCGCTCCAGCCGAGGTCATGGCCAAAATGGCGACCAAGTTGCCGCGTGCCCAATTCGTTTCACTCCCGGGTGTCGGTCATTTTGGCTGGGCCGAGCAACCCGATGCATTCAACCAGCTACTTCTGCAATTCCTGTCCGACCACTTCCCCTCAAGGAGCGCCTCGTGAAAGCAGTTCAATCCAAGCCCTGGGCCCGTGCACTCTCCGCCCTCATCTCGGTTTTCATGGCCACTAGCGCGTTTGCGCAGGCTTACCCCGACAAGCCGATCACCCTGATCATTCCTTTCCCTCCCGGCATCGTAGACAGCAATGCCCGAGTACTCGCCACCAAGGCAAGCGCGATTCTGGGTCAGCCCATCGTGGTCAGGAACCTCGCTGGAGCGGGTCAGCGAATCGGCACCGACGCTCTGGCCAAGGCCCCCAAGGACGGGTACACCATCGGTGTCGTGACCAATGCGGGGGTGGTGGCCGGACCCGCTCTGGGCACCGGCATCCCGTATGACCCCATCAAGGACCTGACCTACCTGTCGATGGGATTCGAGTCCCACTACCTGGTCAACACTCACCCGGGCTCGGGTATCACCAGTCTCAAGCAACTGGTCGACCGCGCGCGCGCAACCCCTGACAAGCTGCGCTTTGGATCAACCGGCATCGGTACCGGCTTCCATGTGTCGACCGAGCAGTTCCTGCGGGCGGCCAAGATCCAACTTCAGCACATCCCCTACAAGGGCGAGAGCCCACTGCTGGTCGATCTCACCGGTGGCCAGGTGGAATTGGCCTTTTCATCGGTATCCAGCCGCCAGATGGCCGAGGCCGGCAAGCTGGTCATGCTGGCATATACCGGCGAGACCCGCTCTCCCCTGATGCCCAACGTGCCCACTGCCAAGGAGATGGGAATTCCCCATGTGAGCTCTGGCTGGCTGGGCTTTGCTGCCCCTGCTGGGATCCCTGCTGCGGTACGCGAGAAGCTGGTGAATGCCTTTGCGACCGCCGCGCGAGACGCCGATATCGGAGCCAACTTTGTCAAAGCCGGCATGGAGCCGCGCACACTGAGCGGGGACGCTTTCGCCGCCCGCGTGAAGCGAGAGGTTGACGAGCTCAAGGAACTGAACAAGGAACTCAAAATCGTCCTGGAATAAGCGCGCGTGACGGCCTCTCTCGCTCGCCCGCCCCCCTCCCGGCTTCGGGAAGAAGTGGCCCAGGGCCTGGCCCTGCCCCTGGTGCTGGCGCCGATGTTCCTGGTGACATCGGTCGAAATGATGCTGGCATCCATGGCTTCGGGGGCAGTAGCGGCCATGCCCACGCTGAATGCGCGCAGCCCGGACATCTGGGATGAATGGGCAGGCCGGCTCGCAGCGGAGCACGCAACCCTGGGACGGCGGGTCCCCTGGGCAGCCAACTTGGTGGTCCACGGCAGCAATCCGCGTCTGGCCGCCGATCTGGCGGTGTGTGTGCGCCATCGAGTTCCCTGGGTGATCACGGCCCTGGGAAACCCGCGTGCCGTGGTCGAGACGGTCCATGGCTATGGCGGGCTTGTATTTGCAGACGTCAACACCCCCCAACTGGCCCGAAAGGCGGCCGGCGCCGGGGTGGACGGCCTGGTCCTGATTTGCGCGGGGGCCGGCGGCCATACGGGGCCGATGACACCCACGGCCTTTGTCGCCGCTGTTCGGGAATTCTTCGATGGTCCCCTGATCGTCGGTGGCGGGCTCGTTGACGGCAATGGCATCCGCGCGGTCCAGGCCATGGGAGCGGACCTTGCTTACCTGGGTACCCGCTTCATCGCCACACGGGAGAGCGCCGCGGTAGACGCCTACAAGCGCATGGTCGTCGACAGCGACTTCACCGACATCATCTGCACCAATGCCTTCACCGGGGCCTGGGCCAACAAGCTGCGACCCAGCCTGGTGGCGGCCGGCCTGGATCCGGACAAGCTGGTGGCCCGCGATCGGTTTGATTTGAACCGGCCCGAAGAAGAGGTCAAGGCTTGGAAGGACCTGTGGTCTGCCGGGCATGGCGTTGGCAGCGTCCACGAGATCGAAACGGTGGCCGAGGTCGTCGAGACGCTGGGGCGAGAGTACGTCCAATGCTTGGCGCGCCTCGACCAAGATCCTTGGGCAGCGCGCTGGCGGGCCGCCGCTATCGCGGCTCAAGCAGAGCAGGCGAGCAACACGTGAGCAAGCCACAGCAGCCCAAGCCAGCGAACAGCGCCGAGGCAAAGGGAGCCGACGACACCGAGCGGGGCACCACCGCCCGAGATCGCCAGCGCCACTATCGCGAGCAAGGCTGGTGGGGCGAGACACGCCTTCAGGATCTTTTTGACCACTGGGTAAAGACGCGGCCGCAAGCTTGCAGTGTGGTCGACCCGCCAAACCGCGACCGCTTTACCAGCGGAGCCGCATGCCGTCTCAGCTGGCTGGAGATCGACGCCAAAGTCCAAGCGCTGTGCGGCGTCATGCTGGACAGGGGCTTGGCATGTGGCGACGTGGTGTTGTTGCAGTTCCCGTCCGTCCATGAGTTTCTGGTGGCCTACCTGGCCTGCTTCCGCCTGGGACTGGTGGCATCGCCGGTCCCCCTCGCCTACCGCGCCCATGAGCTGAACCACATCGTTCCGCAGGGCCAGGTAAAAGCTCTGCTCGGCATGAACCGTGTCGCGACCTTCGACCACGGGCAGTTGTTGGTGCAGGTCGCCCGTCAGGCTGGCGGTCAACAGGTCATGCTCTGGGGCGACAATCTCCCCGAGGGCGCTGTGAATCTGGGCACCGAGATGGACCGCCAGGCGAAAGACCCGACCCTGCGCGTACGGGTCCATCAAGCAACGGAAAAAAATCCGGTGACCGCGGATGATGTCTGCCTGATCCTGTGGACGTCGGGTACCGAGGCCCTGCCCAAGCCCGTGCCGAGGACACACAACCACTGCCTGGTCTCGCGCAAGTTGATGACGGAGCCCGCAGCTCTGGAAATCGGCGAATGCATGCTCTCGCCCCGCCTGCTCAATACGATGGGGGGATTCGCGGGCACGGTCGTGACCTGGCTGGACTGCGCGGCTCAGGTCGTCTTGCACCAACCCCTGGATCTGCCGGTGTTCCTGCAGCAAATTGCCAACGAGCGCCCAGTCTTTACCAGCGGCCCGCCGGCCCTGTTGCAAACCCTGATGGCAGACCCTGAGGCGATGCGCCTGCTGGCCAACAGCCCCTTGCGCTGCATCTCCAGCGGCTCGGCCGCCCTCCCCGAGGAAGTCATGCTGCGGTTCAAACAGGAATGCGGCATCGACATCCTTAACTTTTATGGCTCCAGCGAGGGCGGATCCCTGTCTGCAACGCCGCGGGACATGGACGACCTGGGCGCAAGGGCGCGCTATTTCGCCCGCTTCGGCGCGGCCCACTGCACGTCCACGCTCAGCACAGCTCGCTATGTAGAGACGCGCCTGATTGATCCGGAAACAGAGGATACGATTGAGCAACCCGGCATGGTGGGCGAGCTTTGCTTCGACGGCCCTACGATGTTCACCGGCTACCTGAACATGCCCGAAGCCACTCGGGCGGCATTCACCCGGCGAGGAGAGTACCGATCGGGCGACCTGTTCGAGATCGCAGGTGATCGCGGTCAGTGGCTCCGGTTCGTGGGTCGGCGCAAGGAAATCATCGTCCGTGGCGGGATGAACATCTCCGCCCTGGAGGTCGAGGGCCTGCTGGCCCAGGTACCGGGCGTTCGGGAGGTGGCGGCGGTGGGCCTGCCCGACGAGCGGCTGGGAGAGATCGTCTGCGCGGTCGTGGTGCTCGCGCCGGGTACGGCCCTGGAACTGCCAGCGCTGACACGCTACCTGCAGGAAACGCTGTCGGTGGCGATCTACAAGTGCCCAGAGGCTTTGCTACGGGTGGAAAGCCTGCCACGCAACCCGGCCGGCAAGGTGATCAAGTCGGCCCTGCGTCAACAGGTGCAAGAAGCTGCTTCTAGCAGCGATGGTTCGTTGGAGCGGCGCGGATCCAGAAGCTAATGTGCAAGAGTGGCGCCGCGGGGGGGCCACTGGCTAGGTCAAGGGGAATAGAGGATCTGGCCGTGATACCGGGCTGGGGATCCTGGAGCTGCTGGCCTGCCCGGAGGGAATCGAACCCCCGACCCACAGCTTAGAAGGCTGTTGCTCTATCCAACTGAGCTACGGGCAGCCGAAGGCCGAAAAGAAAGAAATGGTCGGAGCGATAGGATTCGAACCTACGACCCTCTGGTCCCAAACCAGATGCGCTACCAGACTGCGCTACGCTCCGCCGGCGCTGATTCTACGGCCTGGGCCTGTGCCGCGGGAATTTCACTGCATTCCGGCCCCGCACTGATGCCTCAGGACGAATGCAGCGCCGCATGGCCCTCAGAGCGCTCAGCGCACCGCCGGGGACGCCGATTCCATCCAATGGAATTTACCGATGACGGGCCCTCGCCCTGCTGAGGACAATCGCCCGGCGATTTCCCAATAACCAGGAGACAGACATGCCACACATGCCCACCCGACGCGACTGCCTGAGCCTGCTGGCGCTGCCCGCACTGGGTGCCGCCTTGCTGCCCGCCCGCACCCAGGCGCAAGCGCCGGCGCCGGTCTACACCCAGCCCCTGCGCATCGTCCTGCCCTTCGCTCCCGGAGGCCCGACCGACATGATGGCCCGGGCCATCTCCAAGAGCATGAGCCAGACGCTGGGCCAGCCCGTGGTGATCGACAACAAGCCTGGCGGGGGTGGCCTGGTCGCTTTCGCTGACGTCGTCCGCGCGCCGGCCGACGGCTACACCCTGGCCTTCCCCTCCATCCTGGCGGTGACCAACCCGGCGCTGATGCCCAAGTATCCCTACGAGACCCTGCGTGACTTCACGCCAGTGACGGTGGTGGGCTTCATCCCCCACGTGCTGGCTGTACGCACCGACCATCCAGCCAAGAGCTTGGCCGACTTGGTGGCCACCGCCCGCGCCAAGCCCGATTCGGTCACCTATGCATCCTCGGGCAACGGCACCTCGGCGCACCTGGCAGCCGCGCTGCTCGCTTCCGAGGCCAAAGTCTCGATGCTGCACGTGCCCTACAAGGGCGCAGGTCCCGCCCTGACAGACCTGCTCTCAGGTCAAGTGGAGTGCATGTTCCTGGACACCAACTCTGCGATACCCCAGATCCGCGCCGGCAAGCTGCGCGCATTGGCGGCCGCGCCGCGGCGACGCATCGCCCTCCTGCCCGACGTACCCACGGTTGCCGAACAGGGCTATCCCAATTTCGACGTCCATGGCTGGTACGGGCTGTTGGCCCGCGCCGGTACGCCCGAGCCGATGGTCAACTTGCTGCACAACGCGGTTCGCATCGCCCTGGCGACACCCGAAGTGCGCGAGCAATTCCGCGGCGCGGCAGTCGACGCGGGCGGCATGCCACCTGCCGAATACCGCGAAATCATCCGCAACGATCTGGTCAAATGGAAAACGCTGGTCGATCGACTACAAATCAAACTGGACTGAAGGACACCGCCTCATGCGCATCGTCATCCCCGACGACTACCAAGATATCGTTCGTCGCCTCGACTGCTGGCAGCTCCTTCAAGGGCAGGAGGTCACTGTGCACCACGACACCGTCAAGGGCGTGGACGCCCTCGCCGAGCGCTTCGCGCAGGCCGAGGCCATCGTCCTGACCCGCGAGCGAAGCGTGATCACTGCAGCCCTGCTGGATCGCCTTCCACAGCTTCGGATCATCAGCCAGACGGGGGCCGTTGCGGCGCACCTGGACGTGGCGGCCTGCACCGAGCGCGGCATCGCGGTGGCCGCCGGCGAAGGCGCCGGCACTGCGACCGCCGAGCTGGCTTGGGGTCTGATCCTGGCCAGCGCCCGGCGTCTGGTCGACGAGGCCAACCGACTCAAGGGCGGACAGTGGCAGGGCCATGTCGGCTACAAGTTGCAGGGTCGGCGCCTGGGCGTCTGGAGCTACGGCCGCATTGGCAAGCGCGTGGCCGAGTACGGCCGGGCCTTTGGCATGCAGGTCTGGGTCTGGGGTGGTCCCGACTCGACTGCGAGGGCACGTTCCGACGGCTTTGAGGTGGCGCCCTCGCGCGATGCCTTCTTCGAACAAACCGACGTCCTGAGTCTGCAAATTCGCCTCAGCCCCACCAGCCGCGGCATCGTGCGGCGGGAGGACCTGGCGCGAATGAAGCCGTCAGCGTTGATCGTCAACACCAGCCGTGCAGAGCTGATCGAGCCCGGCGCCTTGGTCGATGCCCTGAAGGCCGGCCGGCCTGGTTTCGCCGCGGTTGACACCTTCGAGGACGAGCCGATTTTGGGGGCGAGCCACCCACTGCTCGCTTTGCCCAATGCCTTGTGCACCCCGCATCTGGGGTTTGTCGAGCAGGACAACTACGAGAACTACTACGGCACCGCCTTCCGCAACATCGTCGCCTTTGCGGCAGGCACGCCACAAGGTCTGGTCAATCCCGAGGCACTGTCGCGGGGGCGCTAACTGTTGCCCTGTGCGCCGCCTCGCCAAGCGCACAGCGGCAGTCGGATGAATCTTGATAAAGTCCTCGCATACCCATCCAGGAGTCCCCGTGCCCCGTACCGTCCAATGCATCAAGCTCGGCCAAGAGGCCGACGGCCTCGACTTTCCGCCCTACCCGGGCGAGCTCGGCAAGCGCATCTTCGAGAGCGTGAGCAAGCAGGCCTGGGCCGACTGGCTCAAGCACCAGACCATGCTGGTCAACGAGAACCGCCTCAACCTGGCCGACCAGCGCGCGCGTGAGTACCTCAAGCGTCAAATGGAAAGCCATTTCTTCGGTGGTGGTGCCGACCAGGCGGCCGGCTACGTACCGCCTGCTGCCTGAGCATTACCCTCTCCTTGCCTGCACCGCACGCCCTGGTGATTGGTGCCGGCCTGGCCGGTGCCTCCGCGGCCTCGGCCCTCGCGCGCCAGGGCTGGCAGGTGCAGGTGCTGGACGCAGCCCCAGCGCCTGCCTTGGGCGCCTCCTCCCTGCCCGCGGGGCTGATGGCGCCCCACCTTTCGGCAGACGATGGCTTGCTTTCTCGTTTGACGCGCCAGGGGCTCCTGGCAACGCGTGTCGAGCTCGATCGTCTTAGCGCGACAGGTCGACTGCGACCAGGCCTGGACTGGCAGGCAGACGGCACCCTGGAGCACCGCGTGCGCCACAGCCGGCCGGTGGCTTTGCCCGAGCAGGGCGCGGGCGCAAGCCGTCCCGCGCACCCCGAGGAGTTGGCTACGGCCGGTCTGCCAGCCGACGCCACGGCGATTTGGCACCCGCAGGCCGGATGGGTGCGGCCCAGCGCACTGGTTCGCGCCTGGCTGGCGGAGCCGGGGGTCCACTTCCAGGGCAGCACTCGCGTCGAACGCCTGGTGCCTGGCCAGGCCGATCAGGCAGATACCCGCCCGACCTGGCAAGCCCAAGACGAATCCGGCCGCGTCGTCGCGGAAGCGCAATTGGTGGTGATAGCAGCCGCACTGGGCAGCGCCGCGCTGGCCGAGGGCCGGCTGAGACTCCAGCCGGTGCGCGGCCAGGTGTCCTGGGGCCTGCGCAGTACGGAAGACACGCTCCCGCCCTTTCCGGTCAACGGCAGCGGCCATCTGCTGACTGGCGTGCCGCTGGGCGAGGGCCTGGCCTGGCTCACGGGCTCGAGCTACGGCCACGGCGAGCGCGATACCCAACCCCGGCAAGAGGACCATGCCGCCAACCTCGCCCGCATTCGCGCCTTGCTGCCAGCCGCCGCCGAGGCCTTGGCGCCCGCCTTCGCCGATGGCACCGTGCAGGCCTGGACCGGGGTGCGTTGCGCGAGCACCGACCGCAGGCCGCTGGTGGGCCTGCTGGCCCCCGGCCTATGGACGCTGACCGCCCTGGGATCGCGCGGTCTGACGTTTGCTGCGCTGTGTGCGGCGCTGCTGACCTCACGGGTGGCGGGCCAGGGCCTGCCTCTGCCTGCCGACTTGGCGGCCGCCCTCGACTTGGCGCGGCAGGGCGCGGCTGCTTCACCGGCCTCCGCCGACAACAGCCCGCCAAGCCGCGCCAATGCTGGCGAATTTGCTTATCCGGATAAGACGCCAACTAAAAATTAGTTGGGATGCATAAGGTGCGCGCCTAGAGTCGCGCCCCATGTACCAGTACACCGAATTCGACCGTCAGTTCGTCCGCGCACGGGCTGACCAATACCGCGACCAGCTCGAGCGCCGCCTCAGCGGCCAGTTGGCCGAGGAAGAGTTTCGCCCCCTGCGCCTGCAAAACGGCTGGTATGTGCAGCGCTTTGCGCCCATGCTGCGGGTTGCGGTCCCCTACGGCGAGATCGCCAGTCGCCAGTTGCGGGTTCTGGCCCGCATCGCCCGCGAGTACGACCAGCCCTCGGCCGAGGTGTTCGACGGAGCCCGCCAGCGCCAGGACTCACTGGGCCCAGTGCCCCTGCCAGGCGGCGGCTTCGCGCACTCCAGACTGACCGTGGGCTATGGCCATTTCACCACCCGCCAGAACGTCCAGTTCAATTGGATCCCGCTGGAAAAAAGCGCCGATGTGATGGACCTGCTGGCCAGCGTCGACATGCACGGCATCCAGACCAGCGGCAACTGCATCCGCAACATCACCACCGACGAGCTCGCCGGCATCGCCCCCGATGAGGCTGCTGACCCTCGGCCCTGGTGCGAAATCATTCGCCAGTGGAGCACCCTGCATCCGGAGTTCGCCTTCCTGCCCCGTAAGTTCAAGATCGCCATCACCGGCGCCGCCGAGGACCGCGCGGCCTCCGCCTGGCACGACGTGGGTTTGCAACTGGTTCGGGATGCGGCTGGCAGCCTGGGCTTTCGGGTTCTAGTCGGTGGCGGCATGGGCCGCACACCGGTCATCGCCTCGGTGATCCGCGAATTCATTGCGGCCGACCAGATCCTCAACTACCTGGAAGCCGTGGTGCGGGTCTACAACCGCTGGGGCCGCCGGGACAACAAGTACAAGGCCCGAATCAAGATTCTGGTCAAGGCAGAAGGCCAGCGCTACACCGACGAAGTGGAGGCGGAGTACCAGGCCATCGTGTCGCAGGACGGCGCACCGCATACCGTCACTGCCGCCGAGATCAACCGCATCAGCGCCTGCTTCCGCGCGCCAGCCGTTCAGGCCGGTGCGGCCACCGAACTGCCGCAGACCGACCTGTCCCCGGCCTACCAGCGCTGGCTGCAGCAAAACGTGGCCGCACACCGCGATCCGCACCTGCGCGCGGTGACTCTGTCCTTCAAGCGCCTGGGCCAGGCGCCAGGCGACGCCACCGCCGACCAGCTCGATGCCGCCGCCGACCTGGTGGACCGCTTCTCGGCCGGCGAAGCCCGCGTCACCCACAGCCAAAACCTGCTGCTGCCCTGGGTGCGCGTGTCCGACCTGCCCGCGCTCTGGGAGGCGGCCCGCGCACTCGGCCTGGCATCGGCCAATATCGGCCTGATCACCGACATGATCGCCTGCCCGGGTGGTGACTACTGCGACCTGGCCAACGCCCGGTCGCTGCCGATTGCCGAAGCCATCACCCAGCGCTACCAAGACCTCGACGAGCTGCACGACATCGGCCCGGTCGACCTGCACATCTCCGGCTGCATCAACTCCTGCGGTCACCACCACAGCGGCCACATCGGAATTTTGGGCGTCGACAAGGACGGCAAGGAGTGGTACCAGGTCACCCTGGGCGGGTCCGATGGGTCGCAGCTGTCAGGCGCAGCCACCCCTGGCAAGGTGGTCGGCCCCTCTTTCTCCGCCGCTGAGGTGCCCGAGGTCATCGAAGCGGTCCTGGACACCTACCGGCGCGAGCGGATCAGCCAAGGCGACCGCTTCGAGGCCTTCATTGACACCCTCAGGCGGATTGGCCTGGACCCGTTCAAGTCCGCTGCGAACGGCGCGCGCCTTGGCGTGACCGAGGACAGCGCGAAGGAGGTCGCGTGATGGACTTGCACCTCCTGCTGATCACTGCGGCCGACCACCAAGCCCAGGCCGCCGCTGCCTACCCGGGTGTGCTGGCCCTGGCCAATGACATCGATGTGGCAGGCATATCCCTCGAAGGCGTTGAGCGCATCGACCTGCATTTCCCCAGCTTTGCCGACGGCCGCGCCTTCAGCCAGGCCTTTCAACTGCGCCGCCGCCGAGGCTTTGCGGGCGAGATCCGGGCGACCGGTGACGTGCTGATTGACCAGTTGGTGCAAATGCAGCGGACCGGCTTTAACAGCGCGGTGCTAAGGGCCGACCAGAACCCGGCCCACGCCGCGCGCCAGTTCGCGCGCTTTGAGCGCTACTATCAGGGTGACGCGGTCACCCGGGCACCGCGCTTCCAAGAAGCGGCTGCGACATGACCGTCCCTCAGGCAGCCAGCGTTCCAGACGAGGCAGCCCCGGCTGCCCGGGCTATGCAAGTGCATGCGAAACCCAGCGCCGACTTCGACGCCAAACTGGCGGCCACCCAGGCCCTGCTGCGGCACGCCGCCGCTGAAGCCGCGCCGGTGACGCAGGCCTCGAGCCTGGGCGCCGAGGACGTGGTCATCACGCACATCGTCAACGCGCTAGCCCTGCCAATTCCCGTCTTCGTGCTCGACACCGGCGCCCTGCATGCCGAGACACTGGCCCTGCTGGCGCGCACCCGTGCCAACTCGCGCGCTCCGGTGAATGTCTATCGCCCGGTACCGGAGGCGGTGGTGCAGTTCGTCGCCCGCGAAGGGCGGGACGCGATGTACCGCAGCGTCAACCTGCGCAAGGCCTGTTGCGGAATCCGCAAGATGGAGCCCCTGGCCCGCGCCCTCGAAGGCCAACGCGCCTGGATTACCGGGCTGCGCCGCGAGCAATCCAACGCCCGCGCCGACGTGCCTGCCATCGACACCCGCGAGCCCCGACTCAAGTTCAACCCCTTGGCTGACTGGACCTGGGGCGACGTCTGGCACTACATCGCGACCCGGGGCGTGGACTACAACGCCCTGCACGACCGCTTCTTCCCCAGCATCGGATGCGAGCCCTGCACCCGGGCGATCAGCCTGGGCGAGGACTTCCGCGCGGGTCGCTGGTGGTGGGAAAGCAATGACCTCAAGGAGTGCGGCCTGCACGTCAAGCCGCCGGCGGACGATCGATCGCCAGCCCCCCAGACCCACGAAGAAAGCCCCGCATGAATGCGCGTACCGAGTCGCAATACCTGCAGACACTGAGCAACCAGCACCTGGACGCTCTGGAGGAGGAGACCATCTTCATCCTGCGGGAGGTCGCGGCCACTTTCGAGCGCCCCGCCCTGCTTTTTTCTGGCGGCAAGGATTCCCTGGTGCTTCTGCAATGCGCCGAGAAGGCCTTCGGCCGCGGCCGCATTCCCTACCCGCTGCTGATGATCGACACCGGCCACAACTTCGCCGAGGTCACCGAGTTCCGCGACTTCCGCGCCCAGGAACTTGGCGCCGAGCTGATCGTACGCAGCGTCGAAGACTCGATGAAGCGGGGCACCGTGCGCCTGGCGCACGCGGGTGAGTCGCGCAACGTGCACCAGTCGGTCACGCTCCTGGAGGCGATCGAGGAATTTCGCTTCGACGCCCTGATCGGTGGCGCCCGCCGTGACGAAGAAAAGGCCCGCGCCAAGGAGCGCATCTTTTCCCACCGGGACAGCTTCGGCCAGTGGCAGCCCAAGGACCAGCGTCCCGAGCTGTGGACCCTGTTCAATACCCGCCTGCAGACAGGAGAACATTTCCGGGTTTTTCCGATCTCCAACTGGACCGAGCTCGACGTGTGGCAGTACATCGCCCGCGAGCACGTGGCGCTGCCCTCCCTCTACTACGCCCATGCCCGCCAGGTGGTGGAACGCCGCGGCTTGCTGGTGCCGGTGACGGATCTCACCCCGGCGCGCGAGGGCGAGACGGTCGAAACCCGCAGGGTGCGGTTTCGCACCGTGGGCGACATCACCTGCACATGCCCGGTGGAAAGCCCGGCCGCCACCGCCGCCGAGGTGGTGATCGAAACGATTTCAGCCAACGTTTCCGAGCGCGGCGCCACCCGGATGGACGACAAGACCTCCGACGCCTCGATGGAAAAACGCAAAAAGGACGGGTACTTCTGATGACCGACGCCACCTTGGAACACCTGCCCACACCGACATCTACTGAGGCCCCGGTGTCGGCACTGGGCTCGGCCGCGGGTGACCACGCCACTGCCTTGCGCTTCATCACCTGCGGCAGCGTCGACGACGGCAAGAGCACCCTTATTGGCCGCCTGCTGGTCGACAGCCGCGCCGTGATGCAAGACCAACTGGCCAGCGTCTCTCGTTCCGGCGAAACCGACCTGGCCCTCCTCACGGACGGCCTGTCTGCTGAACGCGAGCAGGGGATCACGATCGATGTGGCTTATCGCTATTTCGCCACTCCCAAACGCAAGTTCATCATCGGCGACGCTCCGGGCCACGAGCAATACACCCGCAACATGGTGACAGCCGCCTCCAGTGCCGACGCGGCAGTGGTTCTCGTCGACGCCACCAAACTGGACTGGCAGGACGCCGCGCTCGCCCTGCTCCCCCAAACCCGCCGACACACCCTGCTGGCGCACCTGCTGCGTGTTCCCTCCCTCGTGTTTGCGGTGAACAAGCTCGATGCGGTGGCAGACCCGGCTCTGGCCTTTGCCCATATCAGCGGCTCGCTCAAGGCGTTCGCCCGAGCGGCAGGTGTCGCAGTGCGGGCGATCGTGCCGATCTCCGCCCTCAAGGGCCACAACGTGGTGGCCGCCATGCCGGGCTGGTGCGGCTACGAGGGACCCTCCCTGCTGGCGCTCCTCGAGACTCTCGATGTCACCGCCGCCGAAACCTCAGAAGACCTGGCCTTCCCCGTGCAGTGGGTGGAGAAGTTCTCCGGCAGCGCCGACACCACCCAGGGCCGCCGCGTCTTTTGGGGTCGGGTGGCTACCGGCCAGCCCGAGGTCGGCCAGTCGGTCCGTGTGCTGCCCTCAGGGCAGCAAGCGGTGATCGCCCAGGTCCTGAACCATGTGCGTCTCCCGGCCCCGGTGGCCGCAGGCCACAGCGCCGGCATCGTGCTGGACCGCGAGGTCGACGTCTCTCGCGGTGATTGGCTGCTCGCAGAAGGCGCACATTCGCCCGAGCCCTCGCGGGAGATCTCGGCCACCGTCGCCTGGCTGGACGATGAACCGCTGGTCGCTGGCCGGATCTATTGGGCCCTCCATGGTCACCGCTGGGTCAAGGCCAAGGTGCGACGGGTGGTGCACCGTTTGGACATCCAGACACTGCAGGAAGCCGACGCCAGCCAACTCGAGCCCAATGCGATAGGCCATATTGAGCTCACGCTCCAGGAAGCGCTGCCCACCCTGCCCTTTGCCCGTTCGCGCCTGCGCGGCAGCCTGGTTCTGGTAGACACCTCCTCCCACAAGACTGCGGGGGCCGTTCTGGTGCGCTGATTGCACTTTGCCCCTACAGGCCGATTGCCACAGGCCGGGCCTAGGGCCAAGTCGCCCCGCGCAGGGCCTGGGCCAGGCGGCAACGAATCCTGTGGCCCTTCGACTGACTCGGCGCCCCTATCCCCCCACCGGTTTCGCCCCTCGCAGAGCCCGTTAAAATCAAATCTTTGTTCGGCACAAGCTTTTCACCATGACCCACGTCGTCACCGAATCCTGCATCCGCTGCAAATACACCGATTGCGTTGACGTCTGCCCTGTGGACTGCTTCCGCGAGGGGCCGAACATGCTGGTGATCGACCCGGACGAGTGCATCGACTGCGCGGTGTGCATCCCGGAGTGCCCCGTCAACGCCATCTATGCCGAAGAGGATGTGCCGGCCGACCAGATCCCGCTCGTCAAGCTCAACACCGAACTCTCCCGCGCACCCGGCTGGAAAAGCATCACCAAGCGCAAGCCCTCCCTGCCCGACGCCGACGAGTGGAAAGACAAGACCGGCAAGCTCTCCGAGCTGGTGCGCTGACGCTACTGTGCCTCACGCCTTCATGCAGCCCAACGCGAACCCAGAAGTGATTGATACCGCCGGTGCCCACGAGGGCCCGATCGAGACAGACGCCGTCATCATCGGCGCCGGACCGGTCGGCCTGTTTCAGGTCTTCGAACTCGGCCTTCTCGAGCTCAAGGCCCATGTGATTGACTCCCTGGCCTACCCAGGCGGCCAGCCGATCGAGCTGTATCCGGACAAGCCCATCTACGACATCCCGGCGATCCCTGTCTGCACTGGCAAGGAGCTCACCGACGCCCTGATGAAGCAGATCGAGCCTTTTGGTGCGACCTTCCACCTCGGGCAGACGGTCGACGTGGTGCGTAAGCAGGAAGACGGGCGCTTTTTTGTCGAAACCAGCAAGGGCACCCGTTTCCTCACCAAGACCATCTTCATCGCCGCCGGTGTCGGCGCCTTCGAGCCGCGCAGACTGAGGGTAGAGGGCCTGGACGCCTTCGAAGATCAGCAACTGTTTTATCGCGTGAAGAACCCGGCCGACTTTGCCGGCAAAAACCTCCTCATCGTCGGCGGTGGCGACTCCGCACTCGACTGGACGCTCAACTTCGCGGCCGAAGGCCCGAACAAGGCCGAGAGCGTGATCCTGGTGCACCGTCGCGACGGATTCAAAGCAGCACCCGCGTCGGTCGCCAAGATGCACGAGTTGTGCGAGCAGTACGAGATGCAGTTCATCGTTGGCCAGGTCACCGGCTACGAAGAGCGCGAGGGCCGCATGGTGGGCGCCAAGGTCACCGGCGCCGACGGTGTGACCCGTGTGGTCCCGATGGACCTGCTCCTGGTCTTCTTCGGCCTTTCGCCCAAGCTCGGCCCGATCGCAGACTGGGGCTTGGCCATTGAGCGCAAACAATTGGTGGTCGACACCGAGAAGTTCTCCACCAGTGTGCCCGGCATCTTTGCGGTGGGCGACATCAACACCTACCCGGGCAAGAAGAAGCTCATTTTGTCGGGCTTCCATGAGTGCGCGCTGGCGGCCTTCGCGGCGGCGGCGATTGTCTTCCCCGAGAAGGGCAAGATCCACCTGCAATACACCACCACATCGCCCAAGCTGCACAAGGTGCTGGGCGTGGAGTCACCGGTCTTCGACTGAGGCTGCGACAGCGCATCTGCGCCTCAGACGTTTCAGGGCGGAGGCTGCAGGGAGCCCCGATTTTTCTGGCTATAATTTGAGGCTTATTCCCCGATAGCTCAGTCGGTAGAGCGCCGGACTGTTAATCCGTAGGTCCCTGGTTCGAGCCCAGGTCGGGGAGCCAAAAAAGTCGAGATGCCTCGCACGAAAGTGCGGGGCATTTTGCTTTGGGCAGTCGTTTCGAGCGCCGTCGCCCAGGGCACTGTGGCAAGCAAAGCGGCAGGGCTCAGGAGGGCCTCACAGCAAGGCCTGCGCAATCCGGTCCTTGCGCACAGCCGGCCGTGGCACGGCCCCCTTTGGCAGCTCGAACCAAGCCCGCACATCCTGCTCCAAGCCCACGCCGTGCATGTAGTTGTAGATCGCTTTTTTCAGACCACGACCCAGGAGGTCGTGGTCCACACCTTTGGGCATCGGTGTGCGGTCGATGAAGCCGATGTCGTTCTTCGCAAAATTGCCCGGCGGCAGTGGCACCAGCTCCACGCCGTAAGCGGCCGGGTCCTTGCCTACCGGCGAGTGGACGGTACAGACGAAGCGGTGGAAAAAGCCGCTGTGAATACAGCCGTTTTCGAACAACTGGCGCACATATTCCAGCGCGTCGACGGTGTCCTGCACCGTCTGCGTCGGGAAGCCGTACATCAGGTAGGCGTGCACCAGGATTCCCGCGTCGGCCATGCCACGCGTCACCTTTGCCACCTGGTCCACCGTGACGCCCTTTTTCATCAGGGCCAGCAACCGATCGGAAGCCACCTCCAATCCACCCGACAGCGCGATGCAGCCGCTCTCGGCGAGCAGTTCGCTCAGGTCGGGGGTGAAAGTCTTTTCGAAGCGTATGTTGCCCCACCAGGAAATGGGCAGTTGCCGGCGCAGTAACTCCTCGGCCAGGGCCTTGAGCATCTTCGGCGGGGCGGCCTCGTCGACGAAATGGAATCCCGTCTGGCCAGTCTCCTCGACGATGCGCTCGATACGATCGACCAAGGTGCTGGCCGAAGCCGTCTCGAAGCGGCTGATGTAGTCCAGGCTCACGTCGCAGAAACTGCACTTCTTCCAGTAGCAGCCGTGGGCGACGGTGAGCTTGTTCCAACGCCCGTCGCTCCAGAGGCGGTGCATGGGGTTGAGCATGTCCAGCAAGCTCAGGTATCGGTCGATGGGCAAACCATCCCAGGTAGGCGTACCCACCTCCTCGAAAGGGATGTCGGGCTCGGGCCAGTTCACGAACCGCACCGCGCCGCCGGGCGCGCCCGGGTTGGCGACCTCGTCACGGATGAAGGTCCGCACCAAGCGCTCGCGTCCGCGCTCGCCGCGCAGGTGCGCCACCAAGGCCAGCACCGGCCTTTCACCGCTGTCGAGGGTGACGAAATCGACAAAGTCAAAGAGGCGCGGCTCGGACAGTTCACGCAACTCGGTGTTGACGTAACCGCCGCCCAGGGCAATGCGCACCTGGGGGTGCCGGCTCCGGATCACCTGGGCAATACGCAGCGCGCCATAGACGGAGCCCGGGAACGGCACCGAGAGCAAAACGAGGTCGGGCTGGTGTGTATCGACCGCCTCCAAGGTCAGCTCCGCGAGCAGGCGATCGAGCAGGTTGGGCGCCGCGGCCAGTGCCTGGGAAAGCGGCTCGAAACTCGGCTGGGCCGCAGCCAGCGACTCCGCATAGCGCACGAACTCAAAGCGCGGGTCTACCGCATCACGCACCACGTCGGCCAGGTCATTCAGGTACAGGGTCGCCAGATGCCGAGCCCGGTCGGTGGTGCCCAGGGCGCCGAAGGCCCAGGCCAGACCATCGTCGCCCGCATCACCCGCATCCCCTTCATCGCCTGCCTCACTGTCGTCCTGGCCAAGATAGACATCAAGCGATGCAAAGCGAGGCCCCTCCGGCAGCAAGCCACGGCCAGCGATACGGTGCGCCAGAGTGTCATCACGCCCCTGGAGAAATGCAATCACCGGGCCGATGGTCCTGGCGTAGCGGGGATAGTGGTCGAGGAAGCAATTGACCGGCGCACTGCGGGCGTCCTCTGGCACTGCCATGGCGGCGGTGCGCAGGCCCTCCAGCCCTGATGGACTGAGCAGACGAAGGACAAGTCCCAGGGCCAGATCGGCCTGCGCGGCCTCAACATCACGCGAGCGTAAAAAGCCGGTGAGGTAGGCGGTTGAGGGGTACGGGGTGTTGAGTTGCGTCATCGGTGGGATGAGGCTCAACACGCGAAGGGCGCGGGTGCTGGACATGGCGAGGTACCGCAGTCTAGCTGGCTGCAGAGGTGGCCCCATCGAGTGCCGCCTCGTTCAAGGGGGGCCGACTCATGCCAAGATGTCGCCATGCAGATCTGGCACCTTGATCTCAGACTCGACCGCAGCACCTTCCACCGTGCCTGCGCCCTGCTGGACCCGCAAGAGCGGGCACGCTGCGACCGCCTGGCCAGCAGCACCTTGCGGCATCGCTATGCGGCCGCGCATGCTGGGCTGCGCCGGGTGCTGGGGCATCGCTTGCACTGCCCACCAGCGCAGGTCCTTCTGGCCCGGGATCCAGGCGGCAAGCCCCGCCTCCGGCCCGGACCCGGTAGGGCCCTGCATTTTTCACTTTCCCACGCCGGGGACCACGCACTTGTGGCGATCAGCGGGGAGCATCCCGTCGGGGTTGACCTCGAACTCCTGCCACCGGGGCAGGAGTTCGCGGCAGACCTCGCCGGGCAGATGTCGCCACAGGAGACCCAGGCCATCGCCGCCCTGCCGGAGACCGCGCGCGGTCTTGCCGCGCTGCGCTGCTGGGTACGCAAGGAGGCTCTGCTCAAAGCGAGTGGCCACGGGCTGGCGCTTGCGCCGGCTGCGCTGTCGGTGTCCTGTGACGAGTCGCCGCGCCTACTTGGTAGCGCCATTTCCCAATACGAGCCTGGCCACTGGCAATTGGCCGCCCAAGAACACAGCGGGGCATGGACCGGCGCCGTGGCCTGGCCCGGCGCGCCGGAGACAGTCGAGTGGCTGCGCTGGCCCGAGGACGCTGCCCGCGCGGACGCGGGGCGGCACGCATGACCCGGCGCTCCCCTCCACTGCCCTGGCTGGAGCCGGGACAGCCCTTTCCGGACCCGGCGCAGGCCTGGGGCCCACAGGCCCCTGCCCCCGGCCTGCTTGCGGCCGGCGGCGCCCTGGACACAGAAACACTGCGGCAGGCCTACAGCCGGGGGATCTTCCCCTGGTTCAGTCAGGGTCAGCCTATTCTCTGGTGGAGCACCGACCCGCGGATGGTGCTGCACACCGCCGAGTTCCGACTCCACCGATCGCTCCGCAAAACCCTGCAGCAGTTCATCAGCGATCCCGCCTGCGAGCTGAGGGTGGACCAGTCCTTCGATGCAGTCATCCAGGCCTGCGCGGACAGTCCACGGGAGGGCCAAACAGGCACCTGGATCGTTCCGGAGATGGTCGAGGCCTACCGGTCATTGCACCGGGCAGGGCTGGCCCACAGCATCGAGACCTGGCGCAAGGGGCAACTGGTCGGCGGCCTGTACTGCGTCGCCATTGGCCGGGCTGTGTTCGGCGAATCGATGTTCAGCCGCGAGCCGGACAGCTCCAAGATCGCCCTGGCGGGGTTGGTGGCCCTGGCCCGTGCCCAAGGCGTCGAGCGTATCGACTGCCAGCAAGAGACCCGGCACCTGGCCTCCCTGGGGGCCAGGCCTGTGCCTCGGACGCAGTTCCTGGCGGGGCTGCCCGAAGCGCTTGCCGCCGGGCCATTGGCCTGGCAGTTTGACTCCGTATACTGGCGCGAACTCCTGCATTCCTCCCCGACTTCTTCGACGGACGCGTGACCCATCTCCAGGACCTCCCGCTACAGACGCTGCAGTTCTATGCAACGGCGCCCTACCCCTGCAGCTACCTGCCCGGGCGCCAAGCGCGCTCGCAGGTGGCAACCCCGAGCCACCTGATTCACAACGACGCCTACTCCGACCTGGTGGCGCGGGGTTTCCGGCGCAGCGGCATGTTCACCTACCGGCCCTATTGCGATGGGTGCCAGGCCTGTGTCGCACTGCGGGTCCGGGTCAACGACTTCACGCCAGACCGGAGCCAGCGACGGGCCTGGCGCCAGCACGCCAACCTGCAGGCCCGGGTCCTTCGCATGTGCTTCATGCCCGAGCACTACCAGCTCTACCTTCGCTACCAGGCCGGCAGGCACAGCGGTGGTGGCATGGACCAGGACAGCATCGACCAGTACACCCAGTTCCTCTTGCAGAGTCGGGTCAATTCTCGCCTCGTAGAGTTCCGCGAGACCCTGCCCGATGGCAGCCCGGGTCCCTTGCGCATGGTGTCGATCCTCGATGTCCTGACCGACGGCCTGTCGGCCGTCTATACCTTCTACGAGCCCGAAGCCGGCGCCAGTTACGGCACCTACGGCGTGCTCTGGCAAATCGCCCAGGCACGCCAACTGGGCCTGCCACGCGTCTACCTGGGCTACTGGATCGCCGAGAGCCCCAAGATGGACTACAAGTCCCGCTTCCGACCCTACGAGGTACTGGCCGACGGGCGGTGGGTTGACCCGACCGAGTTCAGCAAGACGGCGACCCCGGCTTGAGGGCGACGGGGATTTCATCAGATAAAATGGGCTCTCAGGAGGGATGCCCATGAAAAAGACCGCAGGCGGGGCTGCACCCAAGCCAACCATCCAGGTGATTGAGCGGATGTTCGCGTTGATTGACGTGCTGGCCTCCCGAGAGGACTCCATGCAGCTCAAGGAAATCAGCGAGCGCACCGGGCTGCACCCCTCTACAACCCACCGCATCCTCAATGATCTGACGCTGGGTCGCTTCGTCGACCGACCGGAGCCCGGCAGTTATCGGCTCGGCATGCGTCTGCTCGAGCTGGGTAATCTGGTCAAAGGCCGCCTGAACGTGCGTGACGCCGCCCTGCTGCCGATGCGAGAGTTACACAAGCAGATCCAGCAACCGGTGAACCTCTCGATGCGGCAAGGCGACGAGATCGTTTACATCGAGCGCGCCTACAGCGAACGCTCCGGAATGCAGGTGGTGCGTGCGATCGGCGCCCGGGCGCCCCTGCACCTCACCTCCACCGGCAAACTGTTTCTGGCGGCCGACGACGCGCCGCGGGTGCGCGCCTACGCCACACGCACCGGCCTGGCCGGTCACACCCGCAACAGCATCACGCAGCTGCCCGTGCTCGAGCGGGAGCTATACAAGGCACGTCAACACGGTATCGCACGTGACAACGAGGAACTGGAGTTGGGTGTGCGATGCATGGCGGCTGGCATCTACGACGACCAGGATCGTCTGGTGGCCGGCCTGTCTATCTCCGCGCCAGCCGACCGCCTCGATGAGGCCTGGCTGATCCGCCTGCAAGCCACCGCAGCCGAGATATCTGCGGCGCTAGGACACCATCTGGAATCTGCCTAGGGCTGCCCCCAAAGCCACCGCATGGCTTGTGCATGTGCCTCAAGAGAAACGGCTCCCCCAGGAGCCGTTTCTTTGAGCGTACAGCGCGCAGGGCTTAGAGGATCGAGCCGGTAGCCGATCAGCCGTTGGTGCCGGGAACGGCGCTACTGGTGCGCGTCGGCAGCGCGCCCGTAGGCCTCAGACTGCCGGCGTTGTGCTCGACCCAGCGACGGACGCGCTCTGCATCGCCAAGACGGCTGAGCTTACCCGCGGAGTCGAGAAAAACAATGATCACCTTGCGACCCGCGATACGGGCCTGCATCACGAGGCACTGGCCTGCCTCGGAGATGTAGCCGGTCTTTTGCAAGCCGATGTCCCAATCGGGATTTTTCACCAGGCGATTGGTGTTGTTGTACTGGAGGACGCGTTTGCCGACAGCCACCTGGGCGCCGTGAGAGGTGGAGTACTCACGGAGCATCGGATCGATCGCAGCCGCCGCGACCAGAATTGCTAAGTCTTGGGCCGAGGACTGGTTCCGGCTCGACAGGCCAGTGGGTTCGACATAGGTCGTGGCCTGCATGCCAAGCTGGCGCGCCTTGGCGTTCATTGCGCTCACAAAGGCCGAGAGGCCTCCCGGGTAGGTGCGGCCCAGCGCATGGGCAGCCCGGTTTTCACTGGCCATCAAGGCGAGATGCATGGCTTCAGCTCGGGTGAGCGCGGCACCGACACGAAGGCGCGAACCGCTTCCCTTCTCGGTATCCACATCATCCTGCGTGATGGTGATCATCTCGTCCATCGGCAACTTGGCTTCGGAAATGATGGTCCCCGTCATCAGTTTGGTCAGCGAGGCAATGGGCAACACCGCTCGCTGGTTCTTTTGGAGCAAGACCTCCTGGGTGTCCTGGTCGATCACCAGGGCAACGCTCGACTTGAGAGCAAGGTCATCCGGGGTAGCGTGCAGGCCAGCGATCTGACCGTAGGACGGTCGGGCAGGCGCAGCAGACATTGCGGACCGGCGCTTGGCCTTGGGGGAAGCCTTGGAGCCAGCCCTGGCCGTAGCCGATTTGCTCGTGTTAGCCGATTTGCCGGTGTTAGCCGATTTGCCCGATTCTCCCGATTTGGCCGAGTTGGCGGATTTGGTCGACTTAGGCGCATTGACCCCGGGCTTGCTCTGGCCCGCCTCCGAACTGCCGGCCGCCTGGGCCGCGGGAGCCAAGGCGGAGGCGGCAAACACCAAGGTCACGGCCGACAGCATCGCACGCCAATGTGTAGCGTAGCCAGCAACGCTGGCGAATGGCAGGGCAACAGCAGAAACGCAGGGCTTGAGGGGCATTCTCGATTCCGGCAGAAAGGCTCCGCGGCGTCTCAACGGGTCCATATCGTGCAAATTTCCACGATCAAGACCCGATTAAAACCGCAAACCTTCACAAATTCAATGAGTTAGAAACGATTCCTAAGACTCATCTGAAATTATAGGTTGCCTCATCAGCCCTGAGCCGCCACCCGCTCAGCTTTACTCTGTAACTTATTGAGCGCACTCAGGTAAGCCTTGGCGGACGCAACCACAATGTCGGGGTCGGAACCCACGCCATTGACCACTCGGCCAGCGTTCTGCAGACGGACGGTCACCTCGCCCTGGCTCTCGGTCGACCCGCTGATCGCGTTGACCGAATAAAGCACCATCTCGGCGCCACTCTTGACATGACTCTCGATGGCCTTGAGCGAGGCGTCGACCGGGCCGTTGCCATCGGACTGCCCATGCACCTCCTGACCGGCCACGGTGAAAACCACCCGGGCCTGGGGGCGCTCGCCGGTCTCACTATGTTGGGCCAGCGAGACGAATCCATACGTCTCGGCGCTACTGCCTGAAGCCTCACCGCTGACCAAAGCCAGAATGTCCTCGTCGAAGATTTCGCTCTTTCGGTCAGCGAGGTCCTTGAATCGAGTGAAGGCGGCGTTGATCTCGGCCTCACTCTGCAATTCCACGCCAAGCTCCAGCAGGCGCTGCTTGAAGGCATTGCGACCGGAGAGCTTGCCCAGAACGATCTTGTTGGCACTCCAGCCCACATCCTCAGCACGCATGATTTCATACGTGTCGCGGGCCTTGAGCACGCCGTCCTGGTGAATGCCCGAGGCATGCGCAAAGGCATTAGCGCCCACCACCGCCTTGTTTGGCTGGATCACGAAGCCGGTGGTCTGACTAACCATGCGGCTGGCTGCGACGATGTGTTGGGTGTCGATTCCCACGTCGAGGCCGAAGAAGTCACGGCGCGTCTTGAGCGACATCACCACTTCTTCGAACGAGCAGTTGCCGGCGCGCTCGCCCAGACCGTTGATCGCGCACTCAATCTGGCGGGCACCACCGATCTTCACACCGGCCAGGGAGTTGGCCACCGCCATGCCCAGGTCGTTATGGCAGTGGACCGACCAGATCGCCTTGTCGGAGTTGGGGATTCGCTCACGCAGGCTGCGAATGAACTCGCCGTACTGCTCGGGCACCGCGTAGCCCACCGTGTCAGGCACGTTGATGGTGGTGGCGCCTTCGCGAATGACCGCCTCGAACACCCGGCAAAGAAAGTCAATCTCGCTGCGCGAGCCGTCCTCGGCGGAGAACTCGATGTCAGCGCACAGGTTGCGGGCAAAGCGCACCGACTGCACTGCCTGCTCGAAGACCTGGTCGGGCGTCATCCGCAGCTTCTTTTCCATGTGCAGCGGAGAGGTGGCAATGAAAGTGTGGATGCGGGCGCGATTGGCACCTTTGAGCGCCTCGGCCGAGCGGGCGATGTCACGGTCATTGGCCCGGGCCAGCGAGCAAACGGTGGAGTCCTTGATCGCATTGGCGATCGCCTGAACCGCCTCAAAGTCGCCGTTTGAGCTGGCGGCAAAACCCGCCTCGATCACATCCACCTTCAGGCGCTCGAGCTGGCGCGCGATACGCAGCTTTTCGTCGCGGGTCATCGACGCGCCGGGCGATTGCTCACCGTCACGCAAGGTGGTGTCGAAAATGATGATCTTGTCGGACATGTTGCGGTTTCCTAGGTTTCCGAGGTCAGGTCCCAGCAGTTCCCCAAGTAAAACGGCCCGCTGCTGGTGGCATACGGGCCGTGAGAGGTTGTCGCGCGCGCGCTACCTACTCCGCCCGTGGGGGGATAGCAGTAGGGGCAGCACGAGGCGCGACATCGCCCGAAATGTATCACAGGCGCTGATCACTTATGCAAGCCCTGCTCGTCGGGTTCATCGGTCGAGGTACTGATCACGCTGGTGGGCTGCCCTTTGGCTTTGCGCCAGCCGTAAACAAAGTAGCCTGAAAGACCGTAGACAACGAAGAGCGAAAACAGCACGATGGGCGGATCGATATTGATGACCGCAATGCCCAGAGCGATCAGCACGATGACAGCGAAAGGCACGCTGCGCTTCATCGAGATGTCCTTGAAGCTGTAGAACGGCACATTGGTGACCATGGTCAGACCAGCAAAGAGCGCCACACCAAAGGTGACCCAGGCCACGCCTGCAGGCTCCACCGACTGTTCATTCATCAGCCAGATGAAGCCGGTGAGCAGGGCCGCGGCAGCTGGCGATGGCAACCCCTGAAAGTACCGCTTGTCCACCACGGCAGTGTTCACGTTGAATCGGGCCAGCCGCAGGGCGGCACAGGCGCAATACACAAAAGCGGCGATCCAGCCCCAGCGACCCAAGCCTCTGAGCGTCCACTCGTAAGCCACGAGGGCGGGCGCAGCGCCAAAGGAGACCATGTCGGAGAGGGAGTCCATCTGCTCACCGAAGGCACTCTGGGTGTTGGTCATCCGGGCCACACGGCCGTCCAGGCTGTCGAGCACCATGGCGGAAAAGACGCCCGCAGCGGCGAGGTCGAAGCGGCCGTTCATGGCCATGACCACCGCGTAGAAGCCGCCAAAGAGCGCCGCCAGGGTGAACAAATTGGGAAGGACGTAGATTCCCTTGGGGCGCCTGGGGGTCACCGCCACCTCGGTGTCGGCGGACGGCTGGCTATCGTTTCCATCGTGCATGGCGGCAGTGTAACCAAGGAAGAAAAAAAGGCCACCCGAAGGTGGCCTGGGCGGTACGAGCGAAACCGCTCAGTTGCGGGTCTGGTCGACCAGCTTGTTTTTCGCAATCCAGGGCATCATCGCGCGCAGCTGGGCACCCACCTTCTCGATGGAGTGCTCTGCAGTGTTGCGCCGGCGGGCGGTCATGCTCGGATAGTTCAGGCGCCCTTCCTGAATGAACATCTTGGCGTAGTCGCCATTTTGGATGCGCTTGAGCGCGTTGCGCATGGCTGCGCGCGACTGCTCGTTAATCACCTCGGGGCCGGTCACATACTCACCGAACTCCGCGTTGTTGGAGATCGAGTAGTTCATGTTGGCAATGCCGCCTTCGTAGATCAGGTCGACGATCAGCTTGAGCTCGTGCAGGCACTCGAAGTAGGCCATCTCGGGGGCGTAGCCAGCCTCGATCAGGGTTTCATAACCCATCTTGATCAGCTCGACAGCGCCGCCACACAGAACAGCCTGCTCTCCGAACAGGTCGGTCTCGGTCTCTTCCTTGAAGTTGGTCTCGATGATGCCGGCCTTGCCGCCGCCGTTGGCCATGGAGTAGGACAGGGCCAGGTCACGGGCCTTGCCACTGCAGTCCTGGTGCACGGCAACCAGGTGGGGAACACCGCCACCCTGGGCGTAGGTGGAGCGCACGGTGTGGCCGGGCGCCTTAGGGGCAACCATCCACACGTCCAGATCGGCGCGGGGCACGACTTGGTTGTAGTGCACGTTAAACCCGTGAGCGAATGCCAAGGACGCGCCCTTGGCAATGTTGGGCTCGATGTTGTTCTTGTAGACCTCGGCGAGTTGCTCGTCGGGCAACAGGATCATGACCACGTTCGCCGCCTTGACTGCGTCGTTGACTTCCATGACGTTGAGACCAGCCTTACCGACCTTATCCCAGGAGGCGCCGCCCTTGCGCAGACCGACCACCACCTTCACGCCGCTGTCGTTGAGGTTCTGGGCGTGGGCATGCCCTTGAGAGCCGTAGCCGATGATGGCCACGGTTTTGCCCTTGATCAGGCTCAGGTCACAGTCCTTGTCGTAGAAAACTTTCATGGTTCTTCTCTCAGGTTGATATTGGTTGGGAAAGAAAATTTGCCGAATCAGGCGCGTAACACGCGCTCGCCGCGGCCGATGCCACAGCCGCCGGTACGCACCGTCTCAAGGATGGCGGTACGGTCGATCGCCTCGAGAAAGGCATCATTCTTGGATTGGTCGCCGGTGAGCTCGACGGTGTAGCTCTTCTCGGTGACGTCGATGATTCGGCCGCGGAAGATGTCGGCCATGCGCTTCATTTCTTCGCGCTCTTTGCCTACGGCGCGCACCTTGACCAGCATTAATTCGCGCTCGGTATAGGCCCCCTCGGTGAGGTCGACCACTTTGACGACTTCAATCAGGCGGTTGAGGTGCTTGGTGATCTGCTCGATCACGTCGTCCGACCCGTGGGTCTGGATGGTCATGCGCGAAAGGGAGGGATCCTCGGTGGGCGCTACGTTCAGCGACTCAATGTTGTAGCCGCGGGCTGAAAAAAGGCCAACGACACGGGACAAAGCACCAGGCTCGTTTTCAAGCAGCACTGCGATGATGTGTTTCATTTTTTTCGACTCCTCTTTTTGCCGCCCTCCCCCGCGCACGGTAATGCGCAGGCTTGGCGGTCAATAGATTCGTTCAGAGTTTGGAAAAGGGTGAATGGGCTCAGAGATCTTCAGACCCCAGCAGCATCTCGGTGATGCCCTTGCCGGCCTGGACCATCGGGAACACGTTTTCTGTGGGGTCCGTGCGGAAGTCCATGAACACGGTGCGGTCCTTGAGCTTGCGCGCCTCGCGCAGGGCGGGCTCCACATCGCGAGGATGTTCGATCAGCATGCCCACGTGCCCATAGGCCTCGGCCAGCTTCACGAAATTGGGTAGCGCGTCCATGTAGCTGTGGCTGTAGCGTCCCTCGTAGTCGAGCTCTTGCCACTGACGCACCATACCGAGGTAGCGGTTGTTCAGCGCCAGCACCTTGATCGGCGTGTTGTACTGCAGGCAGGTCGACAACTCCTGGATGCACATCTGGACAGAGCCCTCGCCGGTGACGCAGTAAACCTCGGACTCGGGCTTGGCCAGCTTGATGCCCATGGCGTAGGGGATGCCCACGCCCATGGTGCCCAGACCGCCCGAGTTGATCCAGCGGCGTGGCTCGTCGAACTTGTAGTACTGAGCGGCCCACATCTGGTGCTGACCGACATCGGACGTGATGTAGGTGTCGACGCCGCGGGTCAGGGCCGAGAGAGTCTCAATCACATACTGAGGTTTGATGACATCCTGGTTACCGCGGTCGTAGCGCAAGCAGTCCCGCTTGCGCCAACCCTCAATGGTTTCCCACCAGCCGGCCAGGGCCGCGGCGTCGGGCTTAACGCCGGACTCCTTGATCATGGCGATGAGCTCAGAGAGGACTTCTTTCACATCGCCCACGATGGGAATATCGACCTTGACCCGCTTGGAAATGCTGGAGGGGTCGACGTCAATGTGAACGATCTTGCGCTCGTTCTGGGCGAAATGCTTGGGATTGCCAATCACACGGTCGTCGAACCGGGCACCGACAGCCAGCAGCACATCGCAGTTCTGCATCGCGTTATTGGCTTCCAGCGTGCCGTGCATGCCGAGCATGCCCAGAAACCGGGGGTCGCTGCCCTTGATCGCGCCCAACCCCATCAGCGTGTTGGTGCAGGGGAAGCCCAGCATGTCTGCCAGCTCACGCAACTCCGCGGTGGCATCGCCGAGGATGACCCCGCCGCCTGTGTAGATGTAAGGGCGCTTGGCCGTCATGAGCAGTTGCAGGGCCTTGCGGATCTGCCCGCTGTGTCCCTTGCGCACCGGGTTGTAGGAGCGCATCTCGACGGATTCGGGGTAACCGGTCCAGGCCGTCTTGTTGAAAGAGACATCTTTCGGAATGTCTACCACCACCGGGCCGGGGCGACCGGAGCGCGCGATGTGGAAGGCCTTGCGCATGACGTCGGCCATCTGCCGAACGTCCTTGACCAGAAAGTTGTGCTTGACGATGGGGCGGGTTATGCCCACGGTGTCGCACTCCTGAAAAGCATCCAGGCCAATCGCTGCAGTGGGCACCTGGCCGGTGATGATCACCATCGGGATGCTGTCCATGTAGGCGGTCGCGATCCCGGTGACGGCGTTCGTGACGCCCGGGCCCGACGTCACCAGCGCGCAGCCGACGTCACCGGTGGCGCGGGCATAGCCATCGGCCGCATGCACAGCGGCCTGCTCATGGCGCACCAGCACATGCTGCATGGTGTCCTGTTTGTAGAGGGCATCGTAAATGTGCAGTACGGCACCGCCGGGGTAACCCCAAATGAACTTCACGCCCTCGGCCTGAAGACATTTGACGAGGATTTCCGCGCCGCGCAGATCTTGAGAGGCGGCATTAGCCGCAGCTGCCGAGGTGAGCTCGGCTTTAGTGATTTCCATGATCAACCTTTCGATTTTTCTCTGACGAAAAATGTGGGGTGCTCCTTGCCAACCCTTGTGGGGCCGCGTCGGAACTTAGAGCACCTGGCCATGGGCAGCATGGATGCGCCGCCGGACCAGGACTCGTTTGCCTTTTGACTTGCAACCCAAGATTATCGCATCGCAGCACAGGCTTGTGCCAGCTCGTGAAGTGGCGATGCCATAATCCCCCCGTTTCGTGCCGGGATCGCTTCTGCGTAACCGGTCGGGGGCCCCCAGCGCCCCTGCGCCGCTGAAAGCGTGCGAAGACCTGTTTTACCGACTACATCGCGCCCCCCCTTTGGCCACCGAACGCGAACTGTCCGACTTCTTGCGGAGCGTAGAAAAGCGCGCTTTCAAAAGATCTGCCTACCACGTCCGTGACGAAGAGGCGGCGCTGGACATCGTTCAGGACAGCATGATGAAGCTCGCCGAACACTACGGCGACAAGCCGGTCGCGGAGCTACCCATGCTCTTCCAGCGCATCCTTTCCAACTGCACATTGGACTGGTTCAGGCGCCAAAAGACCCGCAATGCGCTGTTCTCCAGCATGGGCGAGTTCGAGTCCGACCTTTCTGAGGGGTCGGACTTCGATTTGCTGGAAACCTTTTTGCCAGGGGATCTTTCTAATAGAGTCGAGAGCGCAGAGGATGAGGTGAGACGGGCCCAGACCTTGCGCGAGATAGAGGTCGAGATCCTCCAACTCCCCCCTCGTCAACGGGAAGCCTTCATGATGCGTTACTGGGAGGAGATGGATGTGGCTGAAACGGCCGCAGCCATGGGCTGCTCCGAAGGCAGTGTCAAAACACACTGTTCTCGGGCGGTTCAGGCCCTCAGCAAAGCACTGAAGGCAAAGGGATTAGAACTATGAGCTACATCAATACCTTCCGCGGTACGGCGGGCGTAGGTTCTGGTGAGGCCGGCCAGGCCCAGGACCGGTTCGGTCGCCGGATCGCCATCCGCCTTGAGCAGGGCAGCCAGGAGCTGCCGCACGACATCAGCGAGCGCTTGCGCGCTGCGCGGGTGCGTGCAATCAGTCAACGCAAGCGCGAAGCGGGGGTGGCTATGGCCCTGCCCCAGCTCGCTGCCGCCGGTATCGGCCAGCAATTCGGTCAAGGGCCTGGCCTCTGGAGCCGACTCGCCTCGGGCCTGCCGGTCTTGGTGCTGGCCGCTGGCCTGGTGTGCATTCAGGCCCTGGAGGCCGACCGCCGCGCCAACGAAGTGGCCGAGGTCGACGCTGCGCTACTCGCCGACGACCTGCCGCCTGAGGCCTATGCCGATGCGGGATTCGTGCAGTTCCTCAAGTCCGACCGCTGACCGAGGGGAGCCCGTTGTTCCTCCAAGCGGCTGTCTCTGCCGATCAAACGCCTCGCTGGCGCCTGCTGACCCGGTCAGCCGGCGGCTTGGCGCTGCTTGGGCTGGCGGCGCTATTTGTCTGCCAAGCGGTGAGCGCCCAATCCCAGGCGCAGCAGCAGCCCCAGCCAAATGCATCTGCTTCGGCATCCGCTTCAGCCAGGGCGCCAGCCAGCCGCGCGGCCCGCGCACCTGCCAAACCAGTATGGTCCGAGCTCAGTGAGTCCCAGAAGAAGGCCTTGGCGCCGCTGGCAGGCCAATGGGAAACCCTCTCTGAGCCCCACAAACGCAAATGGGTGGCACTGGCCGCCAACTTCCCCAAGCTGCCCCCGGCCGAGCAGGCAAAGATGCACGGCCGAATGGCAGAGTGGATTGCACTCAGCCCAAGCCAGCGCACCGAGGCCAGGCTTAATTTCGGCGAAACCCAGCAGTTCTCTGGCGACGAGAAAAAAGCCAAGTGGGAGGCCTATCAGGCCCTCCCGCCTGAAGAAAAGCGCAAGCTAGCAGCCAGCGCGGTGGCCAAGCCGCCGTCGACCGCAGCGGCGATTCGGCCTGTCCCCTCCGAGAAGCTGGCCAGCGTCCCTCGAAGCGTCGGGTCAGAGGCCAAGCCCGCACGCATCGTGATGGCAGCACCGCCAGAGGCTGGCGCCGCCTCTGCCCCCGTGCTAGCGCCGGCTCCAGCCGGCAACAGCCGTTGAGCCCTGTGGCGTCCATGGCGCCAGACATGCCGCTCAAGGCACCCAGCCTGCGCCGTCGTATGGCCTGCTGGCTTTACGAGGGCATGTTGCTTTTCGCGGTCGTTTTTATTGCAGGCTGGCTCTTTAGCACGCTGGGGCAGATGCGTGATGCCATGGACGCACGCCGCCCCCTCCTTCAGGCTTTTCTGTTCGTCGTCTTCGGCATCTACTTCGCCTGGTTCTGG
>NZ_JARXAB010000123.1 GCF_029866045.1 Ramlibacter sp.
CCGGCCCTGGCCCTGTGCGCGGCGCCGGCTGACCTGTTTGATTCGCTGCAGCGCCACGCCGGCCTGGTGCTCCTCGGGCCCGCCATCCGGCAGGTGATTGCCCGTGCCGAGTTGGCCGCCCTTGAAAAGCAGTTAGGCCCAGGCAGTCTCGAATTTGTGCGCCGGCAGGCGCCTCGTCTGTGGGCCGGTGGCGGCGGGGCGCCGGCACTGCGGGTGGACGCGGCCACGGTGTCCGACCAAACCCTGCGATGGGGCGCCGAAGTGCTGGCACGTGCTTTTGAGGCTGCATCACCGCCCGTGACGCGGCGCGGCCACCTGCGCCTACCCCCGCAGGTGGGGCGCGAGCCCTTGCCCGCCGGATTGGATGAACCCCGACGGGCGCTCGCCCTGGCGCGGGCCCTGCTTCATGAACTGGACGCCCCATGGCTTTCGCTCTTCCCCGCGAGCCCCTGAAGCCCGTTCGCGCGCTGGCGGTGCACGTTCGCCCGGGCAGCACCGTTCTGCGCGCCGACGAATTGCAGGTGCTGGCCGATGGCCAGCAGGCGATCGCCGCCGCAGCGGCACAGGCCGACTTGGTGCTTGGCCAGGCACAGGAGGCCTACGAAGCGGAAAAGCGCCGCGGCTATGCCGAGGGCCAGGAAGCGGCCCGGCTCGATGCGGCCGAGCGCCTGATTGAGAACGTCGCCCGGCAGGTCGAGTTTTTCTCGGGGCTCGAAGGGCGCATGGTCGACCTGGTGATGAACGCGGTGCGCACCGTGATCCACGGCTACGACGAGCGTGAACGGATTTTCATGACGGTGCGCAATGTCCTGGCGGTGGCGCGCAGCCAGAAACAGGTCACGGTCCGGCTTGCGCCTGCCGAGGTCGCGGCGGTGCGGGAACGCATCGACACGCTCAAGCAGGAGTTTCCGGGAATTGATGTGATCGAGGTGGTGCCCGACCACCGGCTGGAAGGGGACGCCTGTGTGCTGGAGACCGAAGTGGGTGTGGTGGAGGCCAGCCTGGAGACCCAGATGAAGGCGCTGCGCCAGGCCTTCGAGCGGGTGCTGGGCAGCCGCACCTGATGTGAACCCAAATCACCGAGCCGATACCCATCAGCAAGCACCAAGCACCAAGAACCACGCACCGATATCTACGTACCGAGCACCAGGCAGGACATTGACCCCGGTATTGACAAGAACATTGACAAGGAGCGATGCGCCATAAGGCGCAGGGTTCATGCGGCAGTTTGATTACGTGATGGACATGATGGGCATGGCCCTGCAGGACCTGCACACCTTGCGCATCAAGGGCCGGGTGGTGCAGGTGGTCGGGACCATCGTCAAGGCCGTGGTGCCCCATGTGAAGGTGGGTGAGGTCTGCGTGCTGCGCAACCCCGACGACGGTTTCGAGATCAAGGCCGAGGTGGTGGGCCTCGCCAAGGACTCGGCCCTGCTCACGCCCCTGGGCGACATGACCGGCATCAGCGGCTCGACCGAGGTCATTCCGACCGGGCAGACGCACATGGTGCCGGTGGGCTGGGGCCTGCTGGGCAGGGTGCTCGACGGCCTGGGCCGGCCGATGGACGCCGACCGGCTTGGCCCGATCAAGGCCGACAAGTTCTACCCGGTGATGGCGCCCGCCCCCGACCCGCTGACCCGGCGGCTGATCGACAAGCCCCTGCCGCTGGGCGTGCGCGTGCTCGACGCCACGCTCACCTGCGGCGAGGGCCAGCGCATGGGCATCTTCGCAGCTGCGGGGGGCGGCAAGTCGACCCTGATGGGCATGCTGGTCAAGGGCGCGGAGGTGGATGTGACCGTGGTGGCCCTGATCGGTGAGCGGGGTCGCGAGGTGCGTGAGTTCTTGGAGCACGAGCTCGGGCCCGAGGGACGCCGGCGCGCGGTGATTGTCTGCGCGACCTCGGACCGCAGTTCGATGGAGCGAGCCAAGGCGGCCTATGTGGCCACTGCGATTGCCGAGTACTTCCGCGACCAGGGCAAGAAGGTGCTGTTCTTGATGGACAGCGTGACCCGCTTTGCCCGCGCTCTGCGCGAGATCGGCCTGGCTGCCGGCGAGCCGCCGACACGCCGCGGCTTTCCGCCCAGCGTGTTTGCCACCTTGCCGCGCCTGATGGAGCGGGTGGGCATGAACGACAAGGGCTCGATCACCGCCCTCTACACCGTGCTGGTCGAGGGCGACGACATGACCGAGCCGATCGCCGACGAGACCCGCTCCATCCTCGACGGGCATATCGTGCTCTCGCGCAAGCTCGGCTCCGCCAACCATTACCCGGCGGTCGATGTGCTGGCCTCGGCCAGTCGGGTGATGCACCATGTGGTGAGCTCTGAACACCGGGCCGCCGCAGGGCGCTTGCGCGAGTTGATGGCCAAGTACGCCGAGGTGGAGTTGCTGGTCAAGATCGGCGAGTACCAGCGCGGCGGTGACCCGACCACCGACGAGGCGATTGACAAGCAGGATCTCATCAACCAGTTCCTGCGCCAGCGCACCGACGACGTCGCCGATTTTTCGCAGACGCTGGCGCGCCTGCGTGAGTTGGTGGGGTCCTGAGACGGGATCGGAGCGGCCCATGTCCAAGATGCTGGGTCAGATTCTGGCGATCAAGGCCTTCCGCGAGTCCCGCGCGGCGCTGGCGGTGACACGCCAGCGCCAGGTGCTGCAGCGCGCTGAGGCCCGCGCCGAGGCCAGCCAGCGCCAGCTCGAGGACCACCGCAGCGAAGCCGAGCGCCGCGAGCGTGCGCTGTTCGACGACTTGTGCAGCCGGGTGGTGCGCCTGTCGGCCATCCAGGACGTGCACCTCGAAATTGAGGAAATGCGGCTGCAAGAGCGCGACCACGAAAAGGCTCTGGAACAGGCGCGGGCCGAGCGCCACAGACAGGCACAGACGCTGGTCGAGCGAAGGACAGAGCACAGCCAGTCGCTGCAGGTGAAAGAGCGCTTTGTCGAGCTCACCAGGCAGGCGACGGAGGAGGCCGCTTGGGAGGCGGACCGACTGGAGGAGCTCGAGCTCGAGGAAGTGGCCGAGATCCGCGGTGGGCGGGTCCTGCGCGAGCGACAACAGGAAGAACAGGAGACCCCATGAAGCCCGAGCTTTTAGTCAGAGGCAGCGCCCCGGTCGATGGCTCGTCGGGGGCTGCCTCCGCCGCGCCCGCGAACCGCACCGATGCGCGCGAGTTGGCAGACCGCGCGCGCCGGTTCGAGCGTGCGCTGTCGCAGCCGAGCACGCCGCGGAGCCCTCGGCCGAACCAGCAGCCCAACACGCCGTCTGACCCGAGCCCGCTCAACCGAGACGCGGTTGACGCTGCCCTCGGGGCGGTGGACGAGTGGTCGGTGGAGGCGGGCCTTTCACCGGCGGGCGCGACGCGGTATGCCGCAGACCGTGATGCCAGCGCCAAGATCGCCCCGGGGGTGGACCTGCAGGCACTCGCGGACCACCTCGCCGAGCGTCTGGCGGAAGGCGCCCTTGGCGCCTCGCCGCCTCACTCGCCATCAGGTGGGGGTTCGGGTTCGGGTTCGGGTTCGGGTTCGGGTGCCGCGCTATCGACTGTCGCTCTGCGTCGTGCCGGCGCAAGCGACGGTGTGGGGGCGGCTGAACTAGGGGCAGGTCTTGCCAATCCTTCGGCGGGTTCTGCGGTAGGTTCTGGTGTTTCCCCGCTGGGAGCGGCGCCCTCGGCAGGGCCCTTCGCAGCACCCTTGCCAGCGCTCTTGCAGGATGTGGCGGCGAGGACCGACCCGAGAAGCACTGTTGTCGTTTCGCTTGGCGCAGGCGCGACGAGCGAGGGGATAGCCGGCCCGTCCACTCCGCTCGCATCACCGCCGCCAGCGGCATCCTCCGTAGCGGGGCTGATTGCCACGGGTGGCGCTGCAGCGGGTGGTGCTGCAGCGGGATCGCTTGCAGCGGGGCTCACCGCAGAGGGAGAGCCCGTGCCAGCGCCAGGTTCTCTCCGGGTGGTCACAGACCTTCCCGCCGGGACGGAGCCTGGCACCCTGGGAGGCAGTCGGTCCGACCCGGGCGGCCTGGGTCTTGCCCGAGCGCAAGCGCAAGTCCAAGGCCTGGCGCTTGCGCTCGGGCAAGTTCCGGGGCAAATTTCAGGACAGTTGGCCCAGTCAGCCGCAGGCCTGTCGACCGCGCAGGTCCCCGCGGCGCTGGTGGCTACGCCCACGCTTGTGCTCAATGCCGCAGCCACCAGCGCCGGGTCCCTGCCACAAAGCAGCGGAGGCGGTCCCAGTGGGGACGGGGGCGAGCTTGTTGACCAGGGTGAAATGGGTCACGGCACCGACCCGCTGGCGTCTGCCAGCCGCCGGCCCAAAGACCCGCTCGATGCGTTCCCCCTGGGAGGGGCCGCGACCCCCACACAGCCGCCCCTGCCGCTGCCCCTTTCCGCACTGGCCAACGCATCGCCCGCCGCGCCCAGCCCCGGTGCACCCGGCGGCGCCGAGGCGGTGTGGAGGCAGGTCCAGGACATGGCCCTGCGCATGGCCGCCGGCACCGGCGCCAGCGGCGCGCACCAGATTCGCCTGGAGATTGACCCGCGCCTGCTCCCGGGCGTGCAAGTGGTGCTGCAGATGAGCGCCGGGCAGATGCAGATGGAGTTCGTCTGCAGCAACGATGTCTCGCGCCGACGGCTGCGCGCCGCGGCGCAGCGGGAGCTGGGGCCGATGGCGTCCCGACTGGGGTGCCCGGTGCAGGTGACGCTGCGCGCGGATGGCCCGGACGCTGGCGCCGCCACCGGACGTGGTGACGACGCGGAGTACCTGCATGCCGCTGCCTGAGGTGCCGTCCCTTGCCAGCGGGCTGCGGGTGGGCCCGCTGCGCCTGCGTCGCCGCACATCGGCGCAGGCCCGTGCGGCCAACCGCGTTCTCCAGCGGGCGCAGGCCCTGGACCTGCAACTCGACGGCCGCCCCTGGCAGCTCGCGTTGCTGCCCGCTGGTGGATCGCCATCAGATGCCGGACCCGGGTCCCATCCCGAGCACGCCAAGGCGCATCTCTGGTACGTGACCGCGCGCTGGGGTGACGCGCCCTTCACCCTGGCCCTGCACGCCGCCGCCGTGCAGGCCTGGCTGTCCGATGCCTTCCCCGACCTCGACCTGCCCGAGCTGCCCGCGCCTTTTCTCGCCGCGGTGCTCGAGACCACGGTGCGAACGGTTCTTGCCCAACTGGCCGACCTCGGACAGGGCGAGTTGCAAGGAATGCGGATCGAAACGTCCCCTGCCGTCACATACGGCCAGGAGGAAACATGGCGTTTGCAGTTGAAGTCCGAGGCCGCGCAGCTCGAAGGAACGCTTTTCACCACAACCGCCGGGCTCATGCGCCTGGCCTCTGTCCTGAAGGACCATCCCCCCTTTCTTGGCCCCCTGGCCGACTTGGCGGCCGCGCGCTTTCTTCCCATCGCCTTGCACGCCCAGATCGGGTTCACGTCCTTGCGTGCCGAGGAGTGGGCTCAGCTCAAGCCCGGGGACGCCATCCTGGTCGAGCGGCCCCTGCTCGCACCGGACGGCGAATTCACCTTGGCCTGGGGCACCTTCACCTTTCGGGCTCGGCCTCAGGCCGGGCAGCTTGTGGTCACGGCCATCCACGCACACACGGGAGGCGCCATGGACCGCTTTGATGATGAGCACGAGGGGCTGTCCCCGCTCGATTCGCTTCGCCGCGTGCCGCTGCGCGTGACCTTCGACGTGGGTGAGCTTCGCCTCACCCTGGCCGATCTGGAAAGCCTGCAGGTCGGCCAGGCGCTCGACCTGGGCCGGCCCTTGTCGGAAGCGGTGCAACTGCGCATCAACGGAGCCCGGGTGGGTCTGGGCGAGTTGGTAGACATTGACGGCCGGCTGGGCGTAGTCCTGCGCTCGCTCTCGGCGCAAGACCTGGCCGAGCTGGCCGAAGTGGCCAAACTCGGGGTGGAGCCGGGCGCAGGCGTAGACGACGCCACCGCATCGGGCGCCTCGGATTGGGACGCGGGAGCGCTCCATGGGCGGGCGGATGACGACTTCGCGGACGACGAGCAGCCGCTGGTCGAGGCCCCCGCCATGCCACCGACGGAGGCCTGATGCAGTCCTACGACCCCCTGGTTCTCCTGCTCGCATTCGGCATGCTGGCCGTTTTGCCGACCCTGGTCGCGGTGACTACCTCCTTTTTGAAGATCGCGGTGGTGATGAACCTGGTTCGCAACGCCTTGGGCGTGCAGCAGGTGCCGCCCAATATCGTGATCTACGGGCTGTCCCTCATCCTCACCGTGTACGTGATGGCCCCGGTGGGCAACCGCATGTACGAGTCCCTGGCCGAGCAGCCCTCGGCGCTGCGCAGCGTGGACGGCATGGTCAAGGTGATCCGCAAGGGCGCCGAGCCGATGCGCGGCTTTCTTGAGCGCAACACAAGGGCCGAGCACCGAGACTTCTTTGTGCGAACCGCCAAGCGGATGTGGGGACCGGAGCTGTCCCAAAACGTGGCACCCAACGACTTTCTGGTGCTCATGCCGGCCTTTCTGGTGAGCGAGTTGACCGCTGCCTTCCAGATTGGCTTCCTGCTCTACTTACCCTTTGTGGTCATCGACCTCATTGTCTCGAACATCTTGCTGGCGATGGGGATGATGATGATGTCGCCCGTCACCGTGTCGCTGCCGCTCAAGCTTTTTCTCTTTGTGGCGGTGGATGGCTGGACGCGGCTGATCCAGGGCCTGGTTCTCACCTACGTCTGAGCCCTGCATGGACACCGCAAACCTGGTCGGCTTTCTGACCCACGCGCTCTACCTGTCGCTGTGGCTCTCGCTGCCACCCATCGTGGTGGCCTCGGTGGTGGGCGTGCTGTTCTCCCTCTTCCAGGCCCTGACGCAGATCCAGGAGCAGACGCTGTCTTTTGGCATCAAGCTGATCGCGGTGATGGCCACCCTCGTGTTGACGGCTCGTTGGATGGGCGGCGAGATGTACAACTTCACCCTGCGCGCCTTCGAGGCGCTGCCGGGGATCGGGCGCTGAGGGCGGGAGCGCGCATGGACAGCGTTCGCGAGGGTATCCGCAGCCTCAGTGAGTTCGAGAGTTTCGCGCTCGCCTTGGGCGCCACCATGCCGCGCACCCTGGGCCTGTTCGTCATGGTTCCGATCTTCCACGCGGAGCTGCTGCCGACCATGCTGCGACTGGGCGTGGCCGCAGTCTTGGGCCTGGTGGTGGCGCCTACGCTGGTGCCGGCCATCGAGGCCTTGCACTTGCAGCCCCTGGACCCGCTGGCCCTCGTCATGTTGGTGGCCAAGGAGGTCTTTGTCGGCTTCGTCATGGGGGCGCTGCTGGCCATTCCCTTCTTGGCCTTCGAGGCCCTGGGCTTTCTCATCGACAACCAGCGCGGTGCCAGCATCTCGGCCACGCTCAACCCCCTCACCGGCAACGACAGCTCACCGCTTGGGCTTCTCTTCAACCAGGCCTTCATCGTTTTCTTTCTGATCAGCGGCGCGTTCCTGATCCTGCTGGACCTGCTGTACGGAAGCTTCCAGCTGTGGCCGGTGTTCGAGTGGACGCCCACGCTGCGGCCGGGGTCCATGCCGTTTTTCATCGAGCAGCTGATGCAGGTGGTGAACCTGGGGCTGCTGCTGGCGGCGCCGGCCATCGTGGCGATGCTGCTGGCCGAAATCGGGCTTGCGCTCATCAGCTTGGCGGTACCTCAGTTGCAGGTCTTCTTCCTGGCGATGCCGATCAAGAGCGCCCTCGTCCTGCTGCTGCTGCTGTTCTACCTCGGGACGCTGTTCGAATACGGCGGCGAGCAAATCGAGCGGCTGCGGGAGATCGTGCCGCTGCTTCACGAGCAATGGCGAGGGGCCGGGACATGAGCGGCGAAAAGACCGAACAGCCCACAGCCAAAAAGCTGCGCGATGCCCGGAATGACGGGCAGGTGCCGCACAGCAAAGACCTGACCCAGACCGTGCTGGTGGTCGCGCTGTTTGGCTACATGCTGGCGGATGGCAGTGCGATTTTGAAGCGCTTGGGCGACATGATGATTTTCCCCATGGGTCTGCTCACGATGGACTTCGACCAAGCGGTGAACGCGGTCATCACCCGTCTGCTGGAAGAGTCAACCCAGCTGATGATGCCCTTTTTGCTCATCGTCATCTTGCTGGGTTTGGCGGTGGAGTTGTCCCAGACGAGCATGCTGCTCACGTTCAAGACCCTCTCCCGCGTGGGCTCCAAACTCAATGTCGCGACCAATGTCAAGAACATGTTCTCGATGAGGACGCTGGTCGAATTTCTCAAGTCCTGCGCCAAGATCGGGCTGCTCTCAGGCATCGTCTACATGGTGGTGGCGGCAGCTCTGCCTGGCCTGATCACACTCCCCCGTGCCGGTCTGGTGGGCGTGGCCCTGGCGATGGGTGCGATGCTCACGTCATTGATTCTCAAGGTGTCCATTGGCTTCGGGCTGATCGCCGCCATCGACTTCTTTTGGCAGCGCCATCACCATGCGCAGCAGCTCAAGATGAGCAAGCACGAGATCGAGCAGGAGTTCAAGGAGAGCGAGGGCGACCCGCACATCAAGGGCGAGCGCAAGCAGCGCCACCTGGAGATGCTTAACGAGGAGCCGGTGAACCGTGCCCGGGAGGCCTCGGTGCTGGTCACCAACCCGGTCCATGTGGCGATTGCCATCGTCTACAGGGAAGAGTCCACCCCCTTGCCGGTGGTGACTGGGAAGGGGCGCGAGGCGCAGGCGCGCCGCATGGTGCACGCCGCGCGTGAGGCCGGCGTGCCGGTGATGGAAAACGTTCCCCTGGCCTGGGCACTGCTCGAGACCGCCCAGGTCGATGCCTATATTCCCGAAGAACTGATCGCGCCGGTGGCGGAGGTCCTGCGGCTGGTCCGTGCCGCCCAAGGCGAGGAAGGTGAGGAGCCGCAATGAATGACCGTCCCCCCAACCGCCAGGCCGGCGCAGCTGCCGCAGCCAAGGCGCCATCGGCCAACGGGCTGTCTGCCAAGGGCTTGTCTGCCAGTCCGCTCTCTGCGGGCCCAGTGTCTCCGGGGCCGCTCGCCCCCAGCCCTGCAAGGTCCGACGGATCCATGGCCCCCGTGGTACCGGCCCTGCTCCGCGCCTATATGGTGGCGCACCAGGTGGCACCGGGCTCGGTGCTGCCCGACGGTCGGTTAGGGCTGAGCTTTGATGGCCGCTGGCGGGTGCAGGTGCGTCCCCTGAGTGATGGCCGGCTGCTTCTGTCCGCGGCGGTGCTCGATGTCGCTGATCGCAGCGGCCCTGCGCGCGAGGAACTGCTGGTGGCATTGGCTGGCTATGCGACCGGGGTGATGCGCGATCACGAGAGCGGGTTGGCCCTCGATGAGGAGGCGGGTCGGCTGCTGCTGCACCAGCAGGTCGCCGCCGACGCCAGTTTGTTCAAGCTGGAGTCGGCGCTGGGTGACTTCGTCAACATGCTGTCCTTCTGGACGGGCAGCGCCCGCATGGAGGCGGCGCGGCGTCAGGCCACGCTGTCGCGCGGATGAGGCGGGCACCCTCTTTGAGCTCCGCGCGTCCAATGCGCCCAGCGCGTCCTATGGGGCCCGTCGAGCCCGTGGGGCCTGTGCGTATAGCTGCGCTTGATTTCCTGCCTTGTCGCGTGTTGGCCTGGGGCTTGGCCAGTGCATCCGCCAGATGGGTCCGCTCGGTCTTTGGCTCAGCAATGGTCTCGGTGATTGTCTCGGCTACGAAGGCGGTCACGATCACGCGAACAGTCTCGCGAACGATCTCGGTCATGGTCTCGGCAATCGCCTGGGCTGCTACTTCTGCGCTGGCCGTGGCGCAGACCCTGCCACCCGCGCCGGTACCTGAGCCCACATCCAATTCAGCGGGCGGTGCAGGGGCTGTCACGGCGCCCGTCACCGCCAGTGGTGGATCTGTCGTCGGCCGTGACATCCAGGCTGTCAGCGGTGGCCCTGGCGCCTCCGGCGGCGGCGCCGCCACGGGTGCCTCCGCTGCGGCGAGCACCCCCACCAAGGGCGGCGGCTGGCTGGGCTTGGCGTCGGGCAGCGGTGCGCGCGGTGCAGCGCCACCCTGGCCGGACGCGCCCTACACCTACTTTGCGGCCGAGGCGCGCCTCACGGCTGTGCTGTCCGAGTTCGCTACCAATTTTTCCCTGGCCCTCGACCTGGCGCCCGGGCTTGCGGGCACGGTCAATGGCCGGTTCAGTGCCAGCAACCCGGGCGAGTTCCTCACGCGCCTGGGCTCGGTGTACGGTTTTGCCTGGTATGTCGATGGCGGCACCCTGCATGTGGGACGCAGTGCCGACCAGCAGGTGCGGGCCCTGCCCTTGCCGGCCGCCCTGGGTCCGGTGCGGCAGATGCTGCAGGAGCTCGGCGTCGTCGACCCGCGTTTTGGCTGGACCGAGATCCCATCCCAGAAGCTGGTCCTGGTCTCCGGCCCGCCCGGCTACGTGACGCGGGTGGAGAGCGCCTTGCGCCAGATGCCTACGGTGAGCACGGCCCAGCAAGTGAATGTTTATCGCTTGCGGTATGCGTCGGCGGACGACCGGGTGATTCAGCAGGGCGAGCGCCGCTTGGTGCAGCCCGGGCTGGCAGGTGTGCTGCGCAGTCTCATGCTGGGTGGCGGTGCACTGGCTGGCGCGCCGCAGGCCGGCGGGGAGGCTGGCGGCTCGGCTGCGCCGTCCGGGTTGGCGCCGCTGCCCTCAGTGCCGGTACTGCCCTCAGTCCCGCAGGCGGGCGAACCCAAGTCGTCTTCAGACGCGCCGGATGCCCGTGGCACCGCTGGCTCGGCAAGGCCAGCAGACAGTGCTGCTGCATTTGCCAGCCGGCCGCCTGGCGTGCCCCTGGCCAGCCCGGCGAGCACCCCGACTTCCTCGCTTCAGGTGGGTGGCGACGCTCAGGTGCGCGCCCCCTCCATTCAGACCGACCCGCGGCTGAACGCGGTGATCATTCAGGACATGCCCGAGCGCATGGCGCTGTACGAGCGTCTGATCGCGCAGTTGGATGTGCCCACTCCCCTGATCGAGATCGAGGCGCTGATCATCGACATCAACAGTGAGCGGGTGCGTGAGCTGGGCATCAATTGGGCGATCAGCGGCGATAACTTCGCCCTGGGCTATGGGGCGACCTCCGCACAGCCGGGGCAGGGCACCTTCGGCTTCTCGCTCGCGGGCGGCGCGAGCACGCTCTCGGCAGCCGCCGGCGGCCGGCTGCTGGCCCAGGTGCGGCTGCTCGAGACACAGGGCGATGCCCGCATTCAAAGCCGGCCATCGGTGCTCACCCTCGACAACCTGGGCGCTTTGCTGGACCTGTCCGAGACCTTCTACATCCGGGTGATGGGTGAGCGCTTCGGCAGCGTCTCGCCGGTGACCGCCGGCACCAGCCTGCGCGTCACGCCCCGGCTGATCGAGGGGGAACTGGCCGCCATTCAGATGGCCATCGACATTGAAGATGGGCAGATTCAGGATCGCCAGATCGACACCCTACCGACGGTGCGTCGCAGCACGGTGAGCACCCAGGCCATCGTGCGTCATACCGAGAGCCTGCTCATTGCCGGATATAGCACCGACCAGGCCATCAACGCGGTGCAGAAGGTGCCTTTGCTCGGCAACCTGCCGGTGGTGGGCCCCTTGTTCTCGACCCGCTCGGTCACCTCCCAGAAGCGGGAGCGCCTGTTCCTGATCCGGCCCCGGCTGGTGGGCCTGGGCATGGCGCCGCCATCTGCTGTACCGGGTGCGGTGTTTGCCCCGACCCCTGCACCCAACGCTGTACCCAATGCTGGACCCAACGCTGCTGCTAGCCCTTCCCTGAACTCGGCCCCGAACGCTGTACCCTCGGCAGCCGGCGCCGGCGCCGCGGGCGCTTCATCCTCGCGGGCGCCCGTGCGTGGCCCCAACCGGTAGGGGCCAGGCGTCTGCCGCTCTAGCAGGTCACCCGTGGAAGTCGATGTGCTGGCCTGCCAGCCGCTTGCGCAGCGTGGCGCGGGCACGCGACACACGGCTGCGCACGGTGCCCACCGGGATGGACATCATGATGGCCGCGTCTTCATAGCTGAGCTCCTCATAGGCGACCAGCAGCAGCACGTCACGCATTTCCGGGGGCAGGTCATCGAGCGCCGATTGCAGCGCGCGCACCGCCTGGCTGTGCTCAAGTTGGCGGCTGGGGTCGGGGTTGTGCGAGGCGGTCTCGTTCAGAACCTCGTCGTCCTCGAAGGTGTAGCGGCGGTGGGGGGCGCGTGAGAGGTAATTGCGCACCAGGTTCATCGCAATACCGTAGAGCCAAGTGGAGAGTTCCGACTCGCCCTTGAAGGTGGCAAAGCTGTGTGCAGCTTCGACGAAGGCCTGTTGGGTGATGTCTTCGGCGTCACTGCTCCAGCCGATGTGCTTGACGACGAAACGATAGAGGCGATGGCGGTGGTCTTGGACGAGCTTGCGGAAAATGGCCTCGTCCGAGGGGCGGAAGCTGGCGGGTGCGGGCTTGTCTTCTGCGCCGAGGAGGAAGGCGGCCGTGCCCGGACCTGAAGCCGCTACCGTGGTCAGGCCGAGGGAGGCGGCGGCTTGCGGTGTAGAAGAAAGATGGGGTCGGGCGTTCACATCAACTCCAAAGTGTTAATTCAGGCCCAACGGTGCATCAAAGTAATTATTTAGTCAATAGGTATTCAATTTAGTCTGGATTGACCGTGCAGACGGTGCGGCGCCGGGGCCTGTGGCAGCTCCGTTGGCGCGGCCAGTGGGGTGCGCTGCGCGAAGGGGGCGCATAGGGTTGCGCAAAGCGAGAGCGAAGGGCGCGGGGAGGGGCGCGTCTAGGGGCGCGGGGGCAGCGAAGGAAGAGCGAAGAGAGCGCGAAGAGAGCGCGAATGGGGACCGAGAGGAGGCCCGGTAAGGGCCTGGGGCCTGGGGCCTGGGTTCAGCCCCGGAGCTTGGCCATGAAGCGGTCGGCTTCTTGGAAGGTCTCGAGGGCTTTGCGAGACCCCTCGATCAGCTCGACCTGGGTTGTGTCGAGCTGGTAGGGCTGCCCCTGGACCGCTCCCATGTACTCGGCCAGCTTGCGTGCCAGGCCAGGCGGCAGCCCGATTTCGGCAGCTGCGCCTTGGTGCGATGAGTCAGCGGTCTGCGCTGCTGCACCAGCCAGGACGCCAGCCAGGCCGCCAGCCGAGGCGCGGATGGCTGAGGTGTGGTGATGCGCGGTGTCGGCGTCTGAGCGCTGCACATGCGCCACCTCTACCAGCCCGATGGGCAATTGCATGGAGCCGCCGGAGACCACGCGCAGTGCTTCGCCATCAAAGACGATCAGGTCACCCGCACTCAGGGACCTTGGCGTGTTTCCGGCTTGTTCGGACTGGAACAGCGCGCTCGGATGTGCGGCTTGGTGGGAGATGTTGTTCATGTGAGCTCGGGGGCAGAGACTGCTCAGGTGCCGACTGAAAGCGAAGATGCCCCGTGGGTGACCGGGTCCGGATGATGGTTCCGAAGTGCGCGGTGCACGGACCGATCAAGCGACTTGCTCCTACACGCCTGTCAGAGGAACCCAGCGGAGCCGGTGGAACCCTGCTCACGCCTGTGGTGCCCGAGGCCGGAATCGAACCGGCACGCCTTGCGGCGGGGGATTTTGAGTCCCCTGCGTCTACCAATTTCACCACTCGGGCTAAGGAGAGCGAACTCAAAAATTATGGCACAGTGTCGGAATGAAGTACCCCACGATCGAAGACGCCGTCGGGCGCACGCCCTTGGTGGCGCTGCAGCGAATCGGCGCCGAGGGCCATCGGCAGCGCAGCAATGTGGTCCTGGGCAAGCTCGAGGGCAACAACCCCGCTGGCTCGGTCAAGGACCGCCCGGCCCTGTCCATGATTCGTCGGGCCGAGGAGCGCGGCGACATCCGCCCCGGCGACACCCTGATCGAGGCGACCTCGGGCAACACCGGCATTGCCCTGGCCATGGCGGCCGCGATCAAGGGCTACCGACTGGTCCTGATCATGCCGGAGGACCTCTCTATCGAGCGCGCCCAGACCATGAAGGCCTTTGGCGCAGAACTCCTGCTCACGCCCAAGAGCGGAGGCATGGAGTACGCCCGCGACCTGGCCGATAAGATGCAGCGCGAGGGCAAGGGTCGAGTCCTTGACCAGTTTGGCAACGAGGACAACCCCCGTATCCACTACGAGACCACCGGCCCCGAAATCTGGGAGCAGACCGGTGGGCGCATCACCCATTTCGTGAGTGCCATGGGCACCACCGGAACCATTACCGGCGTGTCGCGCTTTCTCAAGGAGAAAAATCCGCAGGTGCGCATCATCGGCGCGCAGCCCAGCGAGGGATCGCGCATTCCCGGCATCCGCAAATGGCCGCAGGAATACCTGCCGCGCATCTACGATGCCCGAAACGTCGATGAGCTGGTGTACGTGAGCCAGGACGAGGCAGAAGAGATGTGCCGGCGTCTGGCGCGGGAGGAGGGCATCTTCGCTGGCATTTCGGCGGCCGGTGCCTGCTGGGTGGCCCAGCAGATTTCGGCCCAGGTCGAGAACGCCACCATCGCTTTCATTGTGTGTGACCGCGGCGACCGCTACCTGTCCACCGGCGTGTTTCCCGCCTGAGCCGTCCTGGCCGTCTGCCCGCCATGTCTGCGCCCCCCGCTCCCCGCTTTTGCCCCCAGTGCGCCACGCCTCTGGCCCTCATTGCCCTCGAAGAGGACGGAGGCCTGTGCGAGCGGCTTCGGTGTCCCGCCTGCGCATGGACGCACTGGAACAACCCGACGCCGGTGCTGGCCGCGATCGTCGAGTACGAAGGTGGCGTGCTGCTGGCGCGTAACGCGGCCTGGCCGGGTCGGATGTTTGCCCTCATCACCGGCTTCATGGAGGCCGGCGAGACGCCAGAAGCCGGCATCGTGCGTGAAATTCGCGAGGAAACCGCGCTGGAGGTCAGCCACCTCGACCTGGTCGGCGTCTACGACTTCCAGCGCATGAACCAACTGATCGTGGCCTACCATGCGGTGGCCCACGGGGAGGTGCGGCTCTCGCCTGAGTTGGCCGAGTGGCAGCGCTTTGAACTGGACGAGGTGCGCTGCTGGCGCGCGGGCACCGGGCAGGCGCTGGCCGCGTGGCTGCGCAGCCGCGGCCATGAGCCCCAGTTCATCGATTT
>NZ_JARXAB010000073.1 GCF_029866045.1 Ramlibacter sp.
CCCGGTGCACCTCATGTACGTGCTCGAGCAGCAAATTGAGCGGGAGCAGTTCGCGCCCGAGGTCGAGCAAAAGTACCTGGCCTACATCAAAGAGCATCTCTCGGCCCGTTACGCCGAGTTCATCGGCAAAGAGATTCAGACCGCCTACTTGGAGTCCTACTCCGAGTACGGTCAAAACATCTTCGACCGCTATGTCACCTACGCCGACTTCTGGATCCAGGATCAGGAGTACCGCGACACCGACACCGGCGAGAGTTTCGACCGCGCCGCGCTCAACGCCGAGCTCGAGAAGATCGAAAAGCCCGCGGGTCTGGCCAACCCCAAGGACTTCCGCAACGAGATCGTCAACTTCGTGCTGCGGGCGCGTGCCCAGAACGGCGGCAAGAACCCGCTTTGGACCAGCTACGAGAAGCTGCGCGCGGTGATTGAAAAGAAGATGTTCTCCAATACCGAAGACCTGCTGCCCGTGGTCAGTTTCAACACCAAGGCCAGCGGGGACGAGCAAAAAAAGCACGAGGACTTTGTCAACCGGATGGTCGAGAAGGGCTACACCCACCGGCAGGTCCGCCTGCTGTGCGAGTGGTACCTGCGTGTTCGCAAGAGCTCGTGACCTGGCCACGCCAGCCCCCTCCCGCACCTCCCAAAGCCCAGGCACGCAGTAACCCAGGAAGACCCCATGGCCGTCACGCCACCAGGTACCGTTCTCCAGCAGGTGATCGACCGTCGGCTGTCCGGCAAGAACAAGTCTGTGGGCAATCGTGAGCGCTTCTTGCGCCGCTATCGCGAACAGATTCGGCAGGCCGTCCGCCAGGCGGTGGGCGACCGCAGCATTCACAACATCGAGCAGGGGGCCGACATCACGATTCCCCGCCGGGATCTGTCCGAGCCCGAGTTTGCGCATGGGCCGGGTGGCAGCCGGGAACTGGTGCACCCCGGCAACCAGGAGTGGCTGCGGGGTGACCGCATAGCCCGCCCCAAGGGCAGCGGGCAGGGGAGCGGGCAGGGCGAAGGGTCACCCGACGCCCAGGGCGATGATGACTTCACCTTCCGCATCACGCGGGAGGAGTTCATGAACCACTTCTTCGACGACCTGGCTTTGCCGCGGATGATCCGCACCCAGTTGTTGGCCGAGGTGCCAGAGTGGAAAGTGCGCAACGCCGGGTTCGTCTCCGAGGGCAACCCCACCAGCTTGCATGTGGTGCGCTCGCTGCGCGTCGCCCTGGGGCGGCGCATCGCCATGGGCAGCGAGGCGCGCCGGGCGCTCCACGAGGCGCAGGTCGCTTTGACGCGGCTGCTCGACACCGCAGGCACCTCAGGCGCCGCGGACACCCTGGAAGCCGACGTGGAGCGCGCCCGCGCCGAGGTCGATGCGCTGAGCGCCCGGCTTGCCCGCGTGCCCTTTCTGGACCCGATCGACCTGCGCTACCGGCACCGGGTTCGCGATCCCCTGCCCACTTCGAAGGCAGTGATGTTTTGCCTGATGGATGTCTCCGGCTCGATGGACGAGTCCCGCAAGGATTTGGCCAAGCGGTTTTTTATCTTGCTCTACCTCTTTCTTTCCCGCCATTACCGGGAGACCGAGGTGGTGTTCATCCGCCACCACACCCAGGCCTCAGAGGTTAACGAGGAGGGGTTCTTTGGTGCCACCGAGAGCGGCGGTACCGTGGTCTCGAGCGCGCTGACCCTGATGAACCAGATCGTGCGCGAGCGCTACCTGGGCAGCGATTGGAATATTTACGGCGCGCAGGCCTCGGACGGTGACAACTGGCAGCAGGACTCGACCAAGTGCCGGCACCTCCTCGCGCGCGAGCTGCTTCCCCTGGTTCGCTACTTTGCCTATGTGCAGGTGGCCGACGAGGACCAGAACCTGTGGGAGGAGTACAGCAGCCTTCGTGCCGACCATCCGCAATTTGCGATGCAAAAGATCACCGCCGCCGAGCAGATCTTCCCGGTCTTTCGCGAACTGTTTCGCCAGGCACCCGCAGGGAGCGCGCAGCATGCCCAGTCATAAGCACGGCACTCCCCCCTCTGTCGTCCCTGGCCTTCCTACTTGGCTTGCGCGCCCTCCCGGTGATTTGTCCCACGATCCCGGCCGCCGCCTGCCTGCGGGCTCAGACTGGTCTTTTGACCTGATCGACACCTACTTCGACGCGATCCGGGAGGTGGCAGGGCGCTACCGCCTGGATACCTACCCGGTTCAACTGGAAATGATTTCCGCCGAGCAGATGCTCGATGCCTATGCCTCGGTAGGCATGCCGGTGCATTACCGGCACTGGTCCTATGGCAAGCAGTTCATCGCCGCTGAAAAGCGCTACCGGCGCGGCCAGATGGGGCTGGCCTACGAGATCGTCATCAACTCCGACCCCTGCATCGCCTACCTGATGGAGGAGAACACCCTGCCGATGCAGGCTCTGGTGATGGCCCACGCCTGCTTTGGCCACAACAGCTTCTTCAAAGGCAACTACCTGTTTCGGATGTGGACGGATGCAGGCTCCATCGTTGATTACCTGGTCTATGCCCGCGACTACATCGCGGATTGCGAGCAGCGCCATGGGGTCGATGCCGTGGAGGAACTGCTTGATGCCTGTCACGCCCTCATGCACCACGGCGTTGACCGCTATCGCCGGCCGCAAAAAATCACGCTCGCCCAAGAGGAGGCGCGGCGCAAGGACCGCGAGGCCTACCTGCAGCAGCATGTCAATGACCTGTGGCGTACCCTGCCGCGCGCACCCGACCGGCAGTCTCAGCCCGAGGAAAAGCGCTTCCCGGCCGAGCCGCAGGAGAACCTGCTGTATTTCATCGAAAAACACGCACCCCTGCTCGAACCCTGGCAGCGGGAGGTGGTGCGCATCGTGCGCAAGATCGCGCAGTATTTCTACCCCCAGCGCCAGACCCAGGTGATGAACGAGGGGTGGGCTACCTTTTGGCACTACACCCTGCTCACCACCCTGTACGAGGACGGCCGGCTGGCCGACGGCTTCATGATGGAGTGTCTGGCCTCGCACACCAATGTCATCTTCCAGCCCAGTGTGGGGGACCCGCGCTACAGCGGGATGAATCCCTACGCGCTGGGCTTTGCCATGTTCACCGACCTGCGGCGCATCTGCGAGCAGCCCACTGCCGAAGACCGGGCGTGGTTCCCGGACATTGCCGGCAGCGACTGGGTGGCTACGCTAGACCATGCCATGCGCCACTACAAAGACGAGAGCTTCATCGGGCAGTACCTCTCGCCCCGCCTCATGCGCGAGATGCGTCTTTTTTCTGTGGTGGACGACGCCAACCAGAGCGAATTGGAGGTCTCCGCCATTCACGACGAGTCCGGCTGGCGGCATTTGCGGGAGGCGCTGGCCCGCCAGTACGACCTGAACTGGCGCGAGCCCGCCATCCAGGTGTGGAATGTCAACCTGCGGGGTGATCGGTCCCTCCTGCTGCGGCACCTGCGGCAAAGCGACCGCCCACTGAGCGAGAGCGCGCGTGAGGTGGTCAAACACCTGGCACGGCTGTGGGGCTTCCGGGTGCGGCTCGAAAGTGTGGACGCGCAGGAGCGCGTGATCCAGCACTGGGAGGTCACGCCGGCGGGGGCACCGGGCTGAGGTCGGACTCGGCCGTCTGCAGCGGCGGTTCCAGGGCCAGCGCAGGCGGTGGTGGATCCGACTGTCCGGGGTGCTGGGTGACTCCGCCTGGCGCCCGTCCCAGGTTCACCAGCGCCGACCGCGCCTCACCGATCCCCTTGAGCGTGCCCAAGACCAGCGTCATGGCCGCTTGACCTCCCAGGGTGGCCGGTGTCCCCGCCAGCGCCGCAATGCAATCTGCGGGCAGGGCCAGGGTTTCACGCAGGCTGCACACGTCCGCCGCACGGACCAGCCCATGCTGCACCCCCTGGCCGGCATGTGGCCTCATCACCAGGCCATGCAGATGGGCCTGATCCTCGGTGGCGCGGTGATTGATGACGGCCCGCGCAGCTTCCAGCAGCCCGCTCCCTGTTGCGGACGCCACGGCCTGGACGGTAGGGCTGTCGTCGAGCCAAGGCGCAATGGCGAACCCAAGGCCTGTCTGCAGCGCGGTGCAGGCCAGGGTGCGCGGCATGGCCTGCAGCGCCCGCGCCCATTCGATATGGACCTTGAGCGCCGGGACCACGCCGCTTCCGCCAGGACTCACCATCTCGCCCCGCGGCAGCCAGGCCGCCAGGCCGTGACTGCTGAGGTCGCGTACGGACCGCTCGACGAGTCCGCCCGCGAAGAGGAGTACCGCCGTCGGGGCCTGCGCCGGGGCCACGGCCATCGTCACTGCGCTGGCGATCGCCACGGGCAGGGCGGCCATCGCCAGACGACAGGCCCAGTGCGCGCGCCCCGGTCCTCCGGCCAGCGCGCGCTCCGAAAGCGAATACGCCCGCCAGCCTGCAGCCGCCAGGCCCGCACCCACCCAGGCTGCTCCCGCGAGGGCGCCGGCTGGACCCGCGCCCTGCAAGGCATGCCGTACCCCGCTGGCCACCAGCGATCCGGTGGCCTGGGCGAGGAACTCCCGCAGGGCGCTGGTGCGGGCGCGCAGGGCGGGGCAGGTGGGTTCGGCTTCGCTGGCAGAGACAGCGGCCGCAAGGTCAACAGAGGGTTGATCAAGGGATGGCGACTGAACGGTCGGCTGCGCAACAGATCGCTGATGCGCGGGGGGCAGGTGGAGGCGGACGATCTGCTGCATGGGTGGGCTGGCGTTGAAAGACCACCAGACTCCTCCTCGCTCATGTCGCCTCGATGAAATCTCGCGCCCCTTCAGGCGCGGGTCAGGAGGGCCTCGGCCACTGCTCTATCGGTTGAGCTACCAGTTGCGCGGCCAGCGTGTTCTGCTCAGCCCTAGGCATGTCCGCGCGTCCTTGGGGCTTTTGAGAGAGGCGTCGAACCTCGTGGTCATCTCGCGTTGGCGCCGCGCTTGGAGTGGCGTCGGTCGAGCCGGATATCTGTGCTCGGTGTTTGTCGCTTGGCCCAGAGCGCGACGGGCATGCGGTACGGGCGCATCGGCTTCGATGCGGGGGCCCTTCGGGCTTCCCTGCGCTGCTCGCGCCGTGCGGGAGCCGGGGCAAACTCGCCGCCTTTGGCGGCTCAGACATGCCCCGACTCTTTTTCCGCCCGACGCTGCGCTGCTCGGCCCCGCATAGGCGCCGCTGCCCCCGCACCGCATACCCGTCGCTTCCCTCACGCGAACGGTTTCGTTTCAAGAGGGTCGGTTATCAACCGAGCCTGCGAGACCAACGGGGCAGTGGGGAAGTGGGGCACAGGTCCGCGA
>NZ_JARXAB010000024.1 GCF_029866045.1 Ramlibacter sp.
CCCACGACGACGGTCACCATGCGCTCGGGCTGCAGCTTGCGGGCGAAGGCGGCGCGCACCTGCTCGCCGGTGATCGCCTCGACCTTGGCGGTCCAGGTGTCGAGGTAGTCCAGGGGCAGGTCGTTCCAGGCCATCGCCGCCACGTTGTCCAGCAACTTGCGGTTGGAGTCGATGCGCAGGGCAAAGCCGCCCACGAGGTTGTCCTTGGCAGCCCTCATCTCGGCCTCGGTAGGCCCCTCCGCGACGAAGCGGGCCAGTTCGGCGCGCACCACGTCCACCGCCTGCTTCGCTTGGTCAGGGCGGGTTTGCAGGCCGACCCAGAAGGAGCCGACCTGAAGGCCGGGAACAAAGTTGCTGTTGACGCTGTAGGACAGTCCCCGCTTGTCGCGCACCTCCTGCGTGAGGCGGGAAACGAAACCACCAGCGCCCAAGATGTAGTTGCCCACCAGCATCGCCAGGTAGTCCGGGTCGGACCTCCGCAAGCCGGGCTGGCCGATCAACACATGGGCCTGGGCTGACTCGAGGGGCAGCGAAATATCCACAGGGGCGGTCAGGGGCTTGACCTCGGGCAACGCCGCCAGCGGCGGGCAGGCGCCCTGCCCCGCGTCCGGCAGGCGCGCGAGCAACTCGGCGGCGATCCGATCCGCCTGTGCACGGGTGACCGCGCCCACCAGGGTGATGCGGGCGCGGCAGGCGTTCAGGTGACGGGTATGGAAATCACGCAGGTCCTGCACCGTGATACGGCGCATGCTGGCCTCGGTGGACATGTAGCCATAGGGATGGTCGCCGAACACCGCCGAGTACCAGGCTCGCGAAGCCATCGTGCCCGGCCGGGTCATGGACTCGCGCAGCGAGGCGATCTTGCGGGCCTGGTCACGCGCCCACTGGTCGGCGGGGAAGGAGGGCTCTCCAAGTTGCCGGGCAGCCAGGGCCACCGCCCGCGCCAGCAGGTCGGGCTCGGTGAGCGAGCGCAGGGTGGCCGACAGCCGGTCGTCGCCGGCACCCACGCCGAAGCTGGCACCCAGCTCGGTCCAAGCCTCACTGACGGCGTTCTCGTCCATGGCACCGTCGTAGCGGCCGTCGTAGCGCCCTGAAAAGCCGGACCGGTTGGCAGCGGCGCTACGGCCTGGGTCACGCGGCGCCAGTCCGCTGTACAGCATCGAGGTCATCGCGCTTAACAGTCCGATCCGGTCTTGCGGCGCACGGCGCTGGCCAGCGTCGAAGTCGATCTGCACATCGACCATCGGGATGGACGGGTTCTCGATGAGGTACACCCGCGCACCCGAGGGCTGCACCCAGTGCTGAATGGGCAGCATCGCCCGAGCCAGTGGAGCGGCGACCAGCAGCAGCAGGGCGAGGGTCGCCGGCATCAGGGACTGCAGCACAGGCATCGATCGGCCGGCGCGAGAGTTCAAAGCAGCAAAGGGCATCGGTTTTTTCCTGGCGATTCGGTTCAGTGGCGATGTCCGGCCGCCGGCGGGGTGCGTGGGCCGGAGCCGGCCTCACGCGGCACGGGGCGCAGGATGCCGACCGTCAGTGTGTCGTCGCCGAAGTAGCGAGCCGCCACCGACTGCACCTGGGCCGGGGTCACCGTCTGCAAGCGGCGGATCAGCCGCTCACCGAAGTCGAGCGGCAGCTCGCTGACCCAGTAGACACCCAGCTCGCGGGCCTGGTTAAAGACCGCGTCGAGCTTGTAGATCTCGCTGGCCATCCACTGCGTCTTGATGCGCGCGAGTTCGGCCTCCGACACGCCGTCACGGGCCACGCGAGCCACCTCGGCGCGCAGGGCGGCCTGCACCTGCTCCGGCGTCTTACCGGCGGCGGGCACACCGGACAGCGTGAACAGCTGGGGCCCTCGGCCCCACAGGCCATTGCCTGCGCTCACGCTGTCGGCCACCCGGTCAGGGCCTTGCGTGAGGCCGCGGTCGAGGCGCGCGCCCGGATAGCCATTGAGAACCGAGGCCAGGACTCCCAGTGCGAGGGCGTCCTGGTTGACGGGCGTGAGTTCGTCCAACGAGGTCAGGCGCGGCACCTTGAAAGCCAGCGACACCACGGCCTGCTCGGCGGGCACCTTGACCTCGATCTGGCGCAGACCGCGCTGCGGCGGCTCCTCGCGCGGCTTGCGGGCGGGCACCACGCCAGCGGGGATCTGCCCGTACGTCCGGCGAGCGATGTCCAGCACCTGGGCCGGATCCACGTCGCCGGCGACCACCACGGCGGCATTGGACGGCTGGTACCAGAGCTTGTGGAAGGCGCGCACGTCCTCGGGGGTCATCGCGTCCAGGTCGGACATCCACCCCACGACGGGCGTGCGGTAGGACGAGGCCTGGAAGGTCATCGCATTGAGCGCTTCGAACAGGCGGGCACGGGGCGAGTCTTCGGTGCGCAAGCGCCGCTCCTCCTTGACCACCTCGATCTCGCGGCGGAATTCGTCGTCGGGCCAGCGGTTGTTGGCAAAGCGGTCGGCCTCGAGCCGCATCACCTCCTCGAGCCGGTTGGCGGGAATTTGCTGGAAGTAGCCGGTGTAATCACGGGCAGTGAAGGCGTTCTCGCGGCCGCCCAAGGCCGCTACCCGACGCGAGAACTGGCCCGCGGGCACGGTGGGTGTGCCCTTGAACATCATGTGCTCGAGGACATGGGCCACGCCGGTCGTCCCGTCGACTTCGTCCATCGACCCCACCCGCACCCAGAGCATGTGGACGGCGGTGGGCGCGCGCCGGTCGGGGCGGACGATCACGGTCAGGCCGTTGTCCAGCGTGAAGCGATGCACGCCAGCGCTGGGTGTGAGGCCCGCGGGCCCCTGGGCGGTTGCGGTCGGGGCGGGAGCCGTGGGCACCTGGGGCTGCGGCCTGGACGGCGTTTGAGCGAAGGCCCAGCCGGTCACGGCCAGGGTCAGGGCCAGAAAAAGTGTCCGGCCCAAGCCCGCCCCCATCGTCGAATGCTGTTTCATAGAATCCTAAGAATTACCCAAGCCCATCGATGTTCAGCTTCTTCCGGAAAAAAGCCCCTGCGCCGCCCCCGATCGCGCCGCCTCCGATTGCGCAGCCCCCTGCGCCGATCCCCGCGGCCCCGGCACCCGCCGTGCCTGCCGCGCCCGTCGCCGGACGGATCGGCAGCGCCTTGGGCCAGTCTCTGCCGGTGCCACAGGCGCCTTCAACACCCGCCGAGTCTGCCACCTCTGGCGCCGCCACCCGCAGCAGCTGGTTCGGCCGGCTCAGCGCCGGCTTGCGCAAGACCGGCTCGAGCATCAGCCAGGTCTTCACCGGCACCCGCATCGACGACGCGCTGTACGAAGAGCTTGAATCCGCCCTCCTGATGGCCGACGCCGGTGTAGCCGCCACCCAGTGGCTGTTGGACGAAGTCAAGCGCAAGGTGCAAGCCACTGGCGCCAGCAACCCAGCGCAAGTTCGAAACATTCTGGCCGACCTGCTGACACAGCTGCTGGCACCGCTGGAAAAGCCCTTGGTCATCGGCCAGCATTTGCCTACGGTGATCATGGTGACCGGCGTCAACGGCGCCGGCAAAACCACCTCCATCGGCAAGCTCACACGCCACCTAGCCGATTCCGGCGCCACCGTGCTGCTGGCGGCGGCCGACACCTTCCGCGCGGCCGCCCGCGAGCAATTGGCGGTCTGGGCCGAGCGCAACACAGTCGAAATCGTGAGCCAGGCCGGGGGCGACCCTGCAGCGGTGAGCTTCGACGCGGTGAGCGCCGGCCGCGCCCGGGGCAAGGACGTGGTCTTGGTCGACACCGCCGGCCGGCTGCCCACCCAGCTTCACCTGATGGAGGAGCTCAAGAAGATCAAGCGCACGATTGCTAAGGCGGGCGAAGCGCCCGGCGCACAGGGGTCGGTCCCGCCGCCGCATGAGGTGCTGTTGGTGATCGACGGCAACACCGGCCAGAACGCACTCGCCCAGGTCAAGGCCTTCGACGCCGCCCTGGGTCTGACCGGGCTCATCGTCACGAAGCTCGACGGCACTGCCAAGGGCGGTGTGCTGGCTGCCATCGCGCAATGGGGCCAGGAGCGCGCCAAGACCCAGGCGGGCGCAGGCCCGGTGCCGGTTTATTTCATCGGTGTAGGCGAGAAACTCGAGGACCTCGAAACCTTCAAGGCGCGAGAGTTCGCGCTGGCCTTGCTGGGGCAGGATGGTTGAGAGCCGTGCGTGACGGGGCCACGCCGAGCCCACGGACACCGCCGAGAGTGAACCGGTAGTCGCTCCCTCACTACCTCGCCATCGCCCACCGAGCGGCCACGCTGGCCGCATCTACCGCCAGCACCTGCAGCAGCATGGCCGCCAGCACCGCGCTGGTCTCGGGCATCTGGAACAGGCCCAAGTGAAAGGCCAGCATCTGGCCCAGGCCGCCCGCGCCCACCACGCCCAGCACCGCGGCAGCGCGGATGTTGTTTTCCCAACGATAGAGGGTGTAGCTCACGAGCTGCGGCAGCAATTGCGGCAAGGTCGCATAAAGCAGCACCCGGCCCTCGCCCACGCCGCGCACCCGCAGCGCGAAGGCCGGACCGTCGGGGGCATTCTCGATCGCCTCGGCAAACAGGCGGCCGAGCACGCCGGTGGTGTGCAGTGCCAGCGCCAGAGTGCCCGCCATCGGCCCTAGGCCGGCAGAGATCAGCAGCAGCGCTGCCCACATCAGCTCGGGCACGCTACGCAGCGCATTGAGCACGAGCCGGGTGAGCGAACGGCCGCGCGCCGGGTCGTCGGCATGGGTTCGGGCCGCCGGCAACGCCAGCAGCAGGCCGAAGACGGCGGCCAACAGCGTGCCCACCACCGACATGGCCAGCGTCTCGAGCATCGCTGGCAGCAGCTTGGCAATAAAGCGCGGGTCGGTGCTGGGGGCGAGCAACTCGGCGAGGAAACGCCCCATGCGCCGCAGCGCATCGGCGGAGAAAAAACGGGACCACTGCAGGTCCAGTGAAACGAAGCTGGCCACCACCAAGGCCAGCAGACCGGCGAGAAACCAGCAGGCCGGGCAGCGCTTCATCCCAGCACCCGTCGCAAGAAGGCGCTGAGGCGATCCGTCAGCGCCACCAGTGCCACGAAGACGAGCAGCAAGGTCGCCACCTCGCTGCCGTTGAACATCTTCATTGAGTTGTCCATCTGCTGGCCCAGCCCGCCGGCGCCGACAAAGCCCAGCACCGCCGAGGAACGGATCGCGCACTCCCAGCGGTAGACGGTGTAGCTGGTGAGCTCGGCCGCGTTCTGCGGCAGCAGCCCATAAAAGAAGGCCTGCAGCCGGCCAGTGCCATTGCGCAGAAGGGCCTGCGCCGCATGGCTGTCGCCGCTTTCCAGGATTTCGGCGTAGACCTTGCCCAGCATGCCCGCGTAGGTGAGCGCGATGGCCAACACGCCCGCGGTAGGGCCGAGGCCGACCACGCGCACGAAGACCAGGGCCCAGATCAGTTCGGGCACGCTGCGCAAGACGACCAGCACCGTGCGCGCCACCCAGCGCAGGGCCCAGGGGCCGCGGGCCATGCGCCCGGTCAGGGCCGACAACGACAGCGTGCGCACCGCCAGCAACGCCAGCGGCACGGCCGCCAGTAGGCCCAGAGCCAGGCCGGCGGTGGCGATGGCCACGGTGCGCCAGGTCTCGCGGGCGACCAGGGACAGGAACTCGGCATCCACCCGTGGCGGAAAGAAGTCGGCCAGGAAGCGCAGCGCCGGTCGTAAGCTGTCCTCGGACAGCAGCAGCCAGGGCTTGAACTCGGCCAGCACCAGCAGCGGCCACAGGGCGGCAGCGGCGGCCAAGGTCCAGAACAGGCGCCCCTGCCAAGCCGGATCTCGCCGCGCGGGTGCATTGGCGTGCGAACCGACGGTGGTGGGACGTACGCTGGCCGTCGGACTTGCTGGGTCCGGGCACTCGGCGGGGGGGGCCGAGGGGGAGCCGCCGCTCATGGTCATGCGCTCATCGGCATTGCATCACCGCAGGTGCCGCCGCCGGCACCCGATCGGTTGCGGCGGCATCGGGTGGCCCGCCTTCCTCCAGCTCGTCGAGGTGCTGGGCATAAAGCGCGCGCAGTCGCTCGGGGGTCACCTCGGCCGCCGGCAGGTCAAAGGCCAGATGGCCCTCCTGGAGACCGATCACCCGGGTGAAATGACGCAGCGCCATCGGGACCTGATGAAGGGTGCAGACCAGGGTCGCGCCCTGCTCGCGCGCCGCTGCGGTGAGTGCCTGCATAGCCTGCTCGGCGCGGGTCGGGTCCAGGGCAGACAGCGGCTCGTCCACCAGCAGCAGGCGCGGCTGGGCCACCAGGGCACGCGCGAGGCCGACCCGCTGGCGCTCGCCACCGGAGAGGCGGTCGACGCGGGCGAAAATCTTGTCGGCCAGATCAAAGCGCGCCAGCGCCGCCTCGGCCTGCGGCACCGCGCTCGGAACCACCAGACTGCGCAGGCTTTCCCACAGGCCGATGCGGGGCAGCCGGCCAGCCAGTACCGCGGTCACCACCCGTTGTCGCGGCGGCAGCGGCGGCACCTGGGGGGCGAGAAAGCCTTGCCCACGCAGCCGGCGAAGCGAACGCGCAGGCAATGACCAGGGGTCGGTGCCGTCCAGACGCAGCCCGCCCGTGGCCGGGCGCAGCGCGCAGGCCAAGCCCAGAAGCAGGCTGGTCTTGCCGGCGCCCGAGGGGCCAATGACGGCCACCTGCTCGCCGGGAGCGATACCAAGGTCGAGGGGGCCCAGGGCGGGCGCGGCGCCGCGCGCGGCGGCCGGATGGCGCAGAGCCAGACCTTGCAGTTCGATGCGCATGGGAGTGTCCCGCCGGGGCGCCTGCCGCGAGGGCACCGGCCCCAAGAGGCGGTGCCGACGCGCTGGCGCGACGCCCGAGTCTGCCTGTTCCTAGTTGAGAAGGCCCGCGCTGCGCGCAGCCGTCTCAATGCCCTTGTAGTTGGCCGCCTGGGTCGGAATAAAGCGGGTAGCCCGCTGCAGCGCCAGGATGTCGCGGCCCTCCGGCGTGGCAGGCGACAGGTCCAGGAAGGCGCGGGCCAGCCTCTCGCGCTGGGCGGCCGGCATGTCGGCGTGGACCGTCCAGTTGTAGTCGAAGTAGGTCGGGGTGGTAAAAAAGACGCGCACCTTGGCAGGATCCACCTTCTTGTCCTCGACCAGCTTTTCCCACACCGACACATTGAGCGCGCCGGCGTCGACCTTGCCCGAGGCCACGGCCGCCACAGTGGCGTCGTGCGCGCCGGAGTAAGCCACCCGCCTGAGGTCCTTGTCCGGATCGAGCTTGGCCGCGAGCAAGAAGCTACGAGGCATGAGGTGGCCAGAGGTGCTGGAGGTGGAGCCGAAACTCAGGGTCTTGCCCTTGAGGTCGGCCAGGGTCTTGATGCGGTCGTCGGTGGTGATGAAGACCGATCGGAACTTGGCGTCCTCCTCCCGCTGCACGAGCGGGATAGCCTTGCCACCGGAGCGCACCAGCGCCTGCACAAAGGTAAAGCCGCCGAACCAGACCAAGTCGACTTGCTGGTTAGCCAGGGACTCGACGGCGGCGGCGTAATCAGTGACTGGCACGTACTCGACCTTCATGCCCATCTTCTGCTCCAGGTACTTGACCAGGGGCCCGGCCTTGCGGGCCAGCTCGGTGGGCGACTCGTCGGGGATAGCGGTGACGCGAAGGGTGCGCGACTGGGCAAAGGCCAGCGGGGACAGGGTGGAGGACACTGCAGCTGCCAGGGTGGCAGCGGCCGCAACCATCGTGGCGCGGCGGGACACGGAAATCGTCATTCTTTTTTACTCCTTTTGTAGCCGGCGTGTAAAAGCGCCGACCAAACTCGAATTAGAACCTATCGGGCAGCACCCTCGCCGCTTGGGGCCATGGGGCGCCTCAGGCAGGCCGCCCGAGCGGCTCGCCTATGCTGACGCCCTGAATGCCCCGCCCCTCAATCGCCATCGTCAGCCCTGCCCTGGCCGACGCCAACAACGGAAATTGGCAGACTGCCCGCCGCTGGCAGCGGCTGCTCGCGCCCGAATTCGCCGCCCGTATCGTCACCCACTGGCCCGGCGAGGGCCCCGAGGCGCTGGCCGCAGCAGACCGTGACCTGGGGATCCTGGCCCTGCATGCCCTTCGCTCGGCCGGGTCGATCCGGGCCTGGGCCCGCGCGCGCGGTCAACAGGGGCTGGGGGTCGTCCTCACCGGCACCGATCTCTATCACGACATCTTCCGCGACCGCGACGCCAAGCGCTCGCTTGAACTGGCGCAGCGGCTCGTCGTGTTGCAGGAGCAGGCATCGGCCAGCGTCCCACTGGCCCACAGACCCAAGGTGCGAGTGATCTTCCAGTCGACGCCGGCGCGAGTGCCTGCGCTCAAGGCCAGGCGTTGGCTGCGGGTGGTCTGCGTGGGCCACCTGCGGGCAGTCAAGAGCCCGCAGACGGTGATGCAGGCCGCCCGCTTGCTGCATGACCGCGCTGACATACGCATCGACCACATCGGCGAGGCGCTGGCACCCGAATGGGCCGAGGCCGCCCGCGCCACGGAGGCCGACGCGCCGTATTACCGCTGGCTCGGCCCGCTGCCACACGGCCAGGCGCTGCGCGCCATACGCCGCGCCCATGTGCTGGTCAATACCAGCGCGATGGAAGGCGGCGCGCATGTCGTGATGGAAGCCATCCAATGTGGCACCCCCGTCCTCGCCTCCCGAGTGCTGGGCAATGTCGGGATGCTGGGGCCGCAGTACGCGGGCTTCTTTCCCCACGACGACGGACAGGCCCTGGCCGGGTTGCTGCACCGCTGCCGCATCGATCAGGCCGACCCGGACGGCCTGCTGGCCCGTCTCGCGGGACAATGCGCCCTGCGCGCGTCGCTGTTCGCGCCCGAGACGGAACGGGCGGCGCTGCACCAATTGATTGAAGAATTGCTCGCCATTCCGGCAGCGCCCACCCGAGAGGAACCCGCCTCATGAACGCCCCCCTGCCCCCCGGTGCCGCGGCAACGCCCGCCGAACCACGCCTGACCTCCCTGTCCCACGGCGGCGGCTGCGGCTGCAAGATCGCCCCCGGTGTGCTCTCCGAGATCCTGCGCGGCACCGCGCAGATGCCGATTCCGCCCGAGTTGCTGGTGGGCATCGAGACAGCCGACGACGCCGCGGTCTACCGACTC
>NZ_JARXAB010000096.1 GCF_029866045.1 Ramlibacter sp.
GGGGGGGGGTGGGCCGCGGGTGCCGCTGTAGTTGCCGCAGCCGGGGCAGGGGCTGCTGCAGCAGCAGCTGCGGCAGCTTGGGCGCGCTGGGTTGCCTCCAGATAGCGCTCGCGCTGCAGCGTCACCAAGGACTGCACATCCCGATTGAGTTTGTCCACGTTGCCGACGGTGCCCTTGAGCGCCTGGACATCGCGTGACAGCGACTGCACCGCATTGGCCTGCGCTTGCAGTCGCGCCCCCAGCGCGTCAACCTGACGCGCCACGCCTTGGGCGCTACTGGCGACTTGCTGCGCCGTCTTGCTCGGGATCTGGCTGCTGATCGCCTCGGTCTGGCGGATCGCGCCCTCGAGCTTGGCGCCTACCTCCGCAGAGGCCTTGGCCAGCACTTCGACCTCCTTGGCCATGGCGCTGAAGGAGCCCTTCATCTGGTCCAGCGAATCAACGCCAGCATTGAGGTCGACCACCCGCTTCATCACTGCGTCAATGGTCAGGTCTAGCTGATTGATCCGGCTGTTCATGCGGATTCCGGTCACCAGGAAGAAGCCCATACAGATCACCATGATCAGCGTGGTCGAGATGAGAAAAATCAGTGCTTGCTTATGCGCCGTCTCCTGAACCTTGCGAGCTGTCTCCTGAGCCTGTCGCAGATCGGCAGCGACGCTGGCTGCAGCCTCTGCGCCGCGGTTGGCCAGGTCGGCCGCATCCAGAGTGGCGGCTGCCAACTTGTCCAGAGCCTCGGCCGATGCAAGTGCTTGCGCTTGGGCTTGAGCCACTGACGCTGCGTACGCGTCATGCTCCAGCGCGGCGTGAGAGTTCTCTAGCGGGCCTGCCGCGGTAGCGCCGTCGTCGTCGCTCGCTGCATGGATGGATTCGGTGGGGTCGAGCACTGGCGGCTCGGCCGCGAGCACAAAGCCGCTGGCCTGTGCGTCGGGCGCTTCGGCCTCGCCGTCTGTCTTTGCGGTTGCGTTCATGGGAGCTCCTGTTTCTCAGTGCGCGTTCATCATTTCCAGGGCAGTGGTTCTTAGACCCTCACCCGCTTTCATCGGGACCCTGCGCCGGTCTTGTTGACGTCGCTATCGGCTTGAGCAAGTCGCGCCCGCATCTGGCCGTTGCGTTGCTCGACTTGGGCAATTCGCGTGAGCAGGGGGCTGTAGTCCTGGATTGCACCGGCAGGACTTGGCTGGTCTGCCCGCGGCCTCACATTGCCCGCCGCCTGCGTCGGGGGAGGGCGCTGCGGTGTCTTGCGTGCTGCCAACGCCGCTGGCTCGGGTGCGAGCCCATCGCGGAAGAGCGCGCGTGGCTCTTCGGGCAGACGGCCGCCAGCCGCGCGCGTCGGCCGTTGTGTGGCCACAGTGCTGCCTTCGGCCAGCGAGACGGTGTGCGGCTTGCCGCTGCCAATGATGGGCGGATCAGACATGGTGAGTTCAGCGCTGAGACGCGGCGGCCTGACCGCCAGCGGCCGTCGGACGCGGCGCCGGTGTGTGGGCGGAAATCCAGGCGGCAAGGGCTGCAGCGAGTGCGGCGCTCAAGATGAGGCCACTGGTCACGATGATCAAGTTGCGCCGGTCGGTCGCACGAGTCTCGGCCAGTGTGCGGGTCTGTGTGGCTGTCGCACCTTCAGCGGTGCTGCGATCGGGTCGGGTTCCGGTCCGTGCCGCAAGTCCCGGCGCGCTCTGCCCGGCCCAGGATGATGGGGCGGATCGTGCCCAGGCGGGTGCCGTTGCTGAGGTGAGGCCGGCGGCGCCCCGTCCGGAGCGAGGCCCTGCGCGTCCCGGGGTCGGGTCATCTCGCAGGCCTGCTTGCATCGCCTCACGCAAGGCAGCACGGGCACGCTCGGCGTGCGCGGCCTGCGCTGCGGTCATGCCTGGCGGGAGGATGTTCCAGTGCAGCAGTTGTGGCCCCAGAGCCCGCAGGCTCTCAGTGACGGCCAGATCCCGCCCTTGGACCAGTACAAGCCGCAAGTTGGCGCCGGGCAAATCATTCACCAGGCGGACCAGCAGTGTCAGGCCCTCGGTCGTGAGTTGGGGCGTATCGGGCACGACCAGCACCTGGACTGGCCGGTGCTGCACTGCCTGGCGGTCTAGCACCTGATCGATGGGAAGTTCTGCCAGCAGGCCGTTGATGTGGTCCAGCAGGTACTCGCTGGTGGTGGGCAGGTGTGGCAGCACCGTGACCTGCGGATCTTCGCGCAGCTCGCGTACCAGCAGGCGGCTGTAATGGGCCAGCAACTCGGGGTCGGGGCTGGTCAGCGCCAGGTGACGACGCTCGGCCAGCATGGCCTTTGCCATTTGCTGCATGCGGCGCGCATCATCGATGCTGTGGAAGCCGTCGTGCTTGACCAGGAAGGGGTCGATCTTTTTCGTCATGGGCCTGTCTCTTATGTTCAGGGAGTGGCGAATTCGGGTTCGAGGCGCTGACCCGATGCGTCAAAGCGCATGGCCGGCGGCACCTGTGGGCTGGGCTTGCGCATGCCGCTGCGTCCAGGCTGGGCGCCTTCGAGGCTAAAGACGTAGGCAATGACCTGGGCCACCGCGTGATAGAGCGATTCGGGCACTTGCTGCTCGGCTTCAGTGGTGAAATAAAGCGCACGGGCCAGTTCCGGCGCGGGGAACAGGTGAACCCCGCACTTGGCCGCTTCCTCGCGGATCTGGGCGGCCATGAAGTCACTGCCCTTGGCCACCACAATCGGGGCGCCATCGCCGTTCGGGTCGTACTCGAGGGCCACCGCGAAGTGCTCAGGGTTGGTGATCACCACGTCGGCGTCCTTCACCCGTTGCATCATCCGGGCGTTCGCCATTTCGCGCTGCCGGCGACGGATGTAGCCCTTGACCTCCGGGCTGCCCTCCATCTCCTTCATCTCGTCCTTGACCTCCTGGCGGGTCATGCGCATGCGCTTGGTGAAGGAATACTTCTGCCATGGCACGTCGATGACCGCGATCACGGCCAAGGCCAGGGAGACCGCCAAGGCCGACTCCATAGTGATCCGACCGGCCAGTGCCAGGGCCGGTTCCAGCGGCATCTCGCCCACGCGCAGCAGGTCGTCCATGCGCAGGGACACACTCAGCCAGACAGCAGAGCCCACCAGCAAGCATTTGAGGATTGCCTTGGTCAGTTCGATCAATGCGTGGGTTCCGAAAATGCGCTTGAGGCCATTGATCGGATTGAGTTTTTCGCCCTTGGGTGCGATCGCAGAGGTGGCGAACAGAAAGCCGCCGGTGAGCGCCGATCCCAGGATGGCCATGACGAGCGTGGTGCCCATAATGGGGGTGATCACCAACAGTGCGCTGGCGGTCTGCTCGGCAAAGGCCGTGGCCATGAGCAGGGGCTGGTCCATCGTTTTGCGGTCGAATCGAAACCCAGCGGCGAACTGGGTCGACAGGCGGCTGACCATCCACGGGCCGGACAGGGCAAGCACCACCAGGGCGGAAATGACCACCGCCGCCGCGGGCAACTCGATGGAGCGGGCGACCTGGCCCTCGTCGCGGGCCTTTTTTAGGCGCCGCGCGGTAGGTTCTTCGGTACGGTCCTGCCCGGTGTTTTCAGCCACGGGGCACCCCCAGCAGATCGCGCACGACGTCGAAGCCCGACAGCCATAGCCATTCCATGCGGCCCACCATCGAGCCCAGGAAGATGAACAGCACCAGGAAGCCGCCCGCGATGGCGGCCGGGAAACCCAGCGAGAACACATTCAGGCTGGGAGCGGCTCGGGAGACGATTCCCACGCCGATGTTCACGAACAGCATCGCGATCATGATCGGCAGCGCGACCAGCACCCCGCCGAGAAAAATCATGGTCGACCAGCGTAGCACCAGGGTGAGCGAGGTCGGGGTGAGGATGGAGGTGCCCACGGGCAGCGTGCGAAAGCTCTCCAGAATCAGCGACAGCAAGATGGCGTGACCTCCGCTGCTAACCAGCACCAGTGAGGCAAGCAGGAAGAGAAACTGTGAGACCACCGGCACCGAGCCCATGTTGGGGTCCATCATGCTGGCCATCGCCAAGCCCATGGAGGATGCGGCGCTTTGGCCGGCGACCACCACCGCAGCAACCACGACCTGCAATATCAGTCCGGCCAGGCTGCCGATCATCACCTGGTTGACCAGCTCCTTGAGTCCTGCGGCGGAGGTCGGGTCGACCACCGGCCACTCGTACAAGGGGTAGACCAACCAGGTCAGCACCAGTGCCAGCAGAACACGCAGCCGCACATTGAATGCCGCCTGGGCAAAAAGGGGCGCGGTCAGCATCAGGGCCGAGATGCGCAGCATCGGCCAGAGGAAGGTGTAGAACTTCGCAATGATGTCTGCGGTGAGCAGCGTCATGGCCGGGTTCCTCTTGCTGTCTGCGGGGGCTGCCTGCTCGACCGGTCAGGTGAACAGGGTGGGAATGCGCTGGAAGATGCCGCGCGTGAAGTCCACCAGCGCGCCCAACATCCAGTTGCCGAAAAGCAGCAGCGACAAGCCCATCAGAATCAGCTTGGGAATAAAGCTCAGGGTCATCTCGTTGATCGAGGTGGCCGCCTGGATGATGCCGATCAAAAGACCAACGATCAGTGCCACGGCCAGCAGCGGCGCGCTGATCAAAACGGTTGCCCACAGGGCCTGCCGGCCCAGGTCTACCACCATTGCTGCGTCCATGGTCTTGGTCCTCTGATTGCGTTTGTGATTGCGCCTGCGCTAGGGCATTGCGAAGCTGGAGGCCAGCGATCCCATGATCAGGCTCCAGCCGTCGACCAGAACGAACAGCATTAGCTTGAAGGGCATGGAGATCATCATGGGCGAGAGCATCATCATCCCCATCGACATCAGCACGCTCGACACGATCAGGTCGATGACCACGAAGGGGATGTAGATCAGGAAACCGATGGTGAAGGCGCTCTTGAGCTCGGAGGTCAGGAAGGCCGGCACGAGGGTGGTGAAGGGCACATCGCCAGCGCTGGCCACCGGCCGGTTGCGGGCGATTTCCATGAACATGGCGATGTCGTCTTCACGCGTCTGCTTGAGCATGAAAGCGCGCAGGGGCGCCTCGCCGGCGGCCAGGGCCTGGTCCAGTGAGATTTTCTGGTCGAGGTAAGGGGCGATTGCGTTGGCGTGAACCAATTCGAATACCGGTGACATGACGAACAGGGTCAGGAACAGCGCCAGTCCAGTGAGCACCACGTTGGGCGGGGTCTGGCCGGTGCCCAGGGCTTGGCGCAGGATGGACAGCACGATGATGATCCGGACGAAGGCGGTCATCATCAGTAGCGCCGACGGCAGCAGCGTCAGCGACGTCATCAGGGCCAGCAGTTGCAGCGACAGGCTGTACTGGGTCTGGCCACCGGCGCCCTGGGTTACGGTCACGCCAGGCAGGCCCGGGGCGGGCACGGTCGCCGCCCAGGACAGGGCCGGCAGCAGGAACAGAGCCAGCAGGGCCAACTCAGGCAGATGCCGGCGCAGGGCCGACAGGGGCGAATACTTGGACATCAGTCGCGGCCTTTTTCGAAGGCCGCGCGAGCCTGTGCCATGCTGGCCTGGAAGTGGGCATGCGCGTCTGCGCCTTGCCCCTGGGGTTGGGACCAGGAAGCCAGAGTCTGTATTTGTGTCGCGGTGATGCCCACCAGCACCTCGCGGTGGTCGACCCGGATCAGGGCCACTTTGTGGCGGGCGCCCAGGGCCATGGACTCAACCACTTGCAAGCGCTTTTCCTGCCGGCCAATGCCCCGTGCGCCCTGCAGACGCTTGAGCGCCCAGAGCAGGCCCACCAGCAACACGATCACCAGCGCGAAGCTGGTGCCGTATTGCAGCAGGTCGGCGCCGGAGGGCGCGAGGCTACCCGTGGTGGCGGCTGAGGCCGGTGCGGAGGCAGCCATCGCGACGCTCACAGGGATTCCAGACGCTCGCTGGCGGGCACCACCCGGGTCAGGCGGATACCGTAGCGCTCATTGACCAGCACCACTTCGCCCTGGGCGACCACGGTGTTGTTCACGAGCAGGTTCAGCGGCTCGCCGGCGATGCGGTCGAGTTCGACCACGCTGCCCTGTGAGAGACGCATCAGGTCGCGGATTTTGATCGAGGCGCGTCCGACCTCCACCGACAGGGTGACCGGGATGTTTTGGAGCACATCTGGGTGGATCTGCTTGCCGGCCTCGGGCGCATCGGCCACCGGGGTGTCGTTCTCGGTGTTGCTCATGGCGGGTCTTCCTTGGGTGAAATAGTCGTCGGGTTCAGTCGTGTGCAGCCGGGCCGATGGCCTTGACCACCATCACGGCCGCATTGGCGCCGAGGCTGCCAACCTCGACATCGAACACCGGCTTGTCGCTGGTGGTCATGCGTGCGTAGTCGGGCTTGCGAAATGGCAGCACATCTCCCACTTGCAGGCTTCGCAGCTGCTGCATCGTGATGTCCACCTTGCCCAGCGAGACCTGGAGCTCGATGGCGGCATCCTTGACCGCGGAGGTCAGATCGTCGCGCCAGATCTTGTCCGACTCCTCGTTGCCGTCGCCGCTTTGCAGGCGGTTGCGAAGCAGGTCGCGGATTGGCTTGAGCGACATGTAGGGGATCACCATGTCGATGAAGCCCGGAGCGGAGCTCGTCGACTCGGCCTCAAAGCGGCTCAGGACGACCAGGTCGTTCTCGTCGGCGATTTGGGCGAACTGGGGGTTGATCTCCGAGCTGACATGCTCGAAATCCATCGTGGTCAGGGGTCCCCAGGCCTCCTTGAAGGAGCGGAACAGGATTTGCAGGATCAGCTTGATGATCCGGGTTTCGGTCGGCGTGAACAGGCGCCCCGGGGGCAACTGGCCGACGCCGCGGCCGAAGCCGCCAAAGAAGCTGTCTAGGGAACTGAAGATCACCGTCGGCTCGATCACGGCCATTGAGTAGCCGCGCAGCGGGTTGATCCGCAGGATGTTGACCGACAGCGGGGCGCGCAGGTCGTTCACGTAGTCCCCAAAGCGCATGATTTGCGCCCGTGTCGGGTTGATGCGGGGGCTGACACGCAGCACCTCCAGCATGCCGAGGCGGAACTGGCGAATGAACCGCTCGTTGACCATGTCAATCGAGGCCAGGTTCACGCCCAGGCTGCTGTCCTCTGCAGCCAGGTCGTGCTTCTGCACTTGCAACTGGGTGTTGTAGCCCTCACCGTCGCCCAGCGGCTGGTCCCCGATGGATCGGGTCAGGGCTGCCAGTTCTTCAGGGGAGAGCAGGGGCTCGGAGGTGGCCATGGGGTGCTGCCAGTGCAGGCGTTCGCTCGTCGTCCGGACTTACTGGACGATGAAATTGGTGAAGACGATTTCTTCGATGCCGCCGAAATCCTCTAGCTTCTGGAGGGTGCTGTTCATCTCGTCGCGGATCTTCTCGGCCAGACGCTTTCGGAAGTCGGCCGCGTCGATGTCTTCGGCGCGGATCTGCCGCATCACGTCCATGGCCACCGAGCGCAGCGCGAACTCGTGCTTCTTGATGTTGGCGATCACCCTGTCGTCATAGCGGGTCATGATCGCAACCTTGACCTGCATGACCTTTTTGGAACCGGTCAGGTTGGCCAGCAGGTCCTTTTCGAGCTCGACATAGCGGACCTCGAACTTGGCCATCGAGGGCGTTGCCATCGGTACCGGCGCAACTGCTGGTGCGCTGGCCTTGGCCGCCGGTGCGCCGCTGCCTTGGCCGTCTTTTGAACCGCCGCCTTGGCTATCACCGCCCGCAGCCGCGACTTTTTCGTCGACCGCCTGCTTGTCTTTCTTTTCAAAGAAGCCGGAGGCGAACAAGGTGCCCACGATGGCCCCTGCCATCAAGATGATGGACACCAAGATGGCCAATATGGCCATGATCAACGGCTTCTTGCTTTTTGGCGCTTCGCCTTCGACTGCTGCTTCTTCTGCCACTTCATGCTCCTTGGGGGTCAGCCCCGATCAGACCAGCACGTCCCAGTTTGCACTGCTCGCCCGGCGTACGCTCGTCGCCGCAGGGGAGGCCAAGGCGTCGGTGCCGGAGAGGGGCTTGCTGCCCGCCTCCTCGCGCCTGCCGCCAGGCAGGGATTGCTGGGGTGTCGGATTCCCGCCAGCACTCTGGCTGGAACCCTGTCCCACGTGCAATGCCGCAATGTCCATGCCAGCGCCGGAGAGTACCTCGCGCAGCCGCGGCAGACCATCAGCCAGAAGTTCTCTTGTCATCGGATTGAATGCGCGAAAGGCAGCGTCCAGCTCTCCGGCACGCATACGAAGATCGACCTCCACCTCACCCAAGGTGGACGGCTTGAGCAGCAGCTTCATCGACCAGGTACCGCTGGCGATCTGACCGAGTACCCGTTGACCGACCGCTTCACCCAGGCGCTGCGCCAGGGCGTGCAGGGCTTCGGCCCGGTGCTGAGCCGAACTCGCCTGCGGCGTTTCGCCGGCGCCGTCGGCGAGGGCGAGCGCGCCGGCCCCACCTGACGAGGCACCTGGCGCCAATGACACGGGGTTGCCTGGGACCAGGTCCGGGGCCTGTTCACCGCCGCCGGCTCCGTCCTCCAAGAGGGCCAGGACAAAGGGATCCACCTCCAGGGACAGAATTTCTACGGGTGTGGAGGCGCCCTTGAGTGCGGTTTCGAGTTTGCCCGTGTCGGCGCCCGGTTTGCCCTCGGCCTTTGCGAACAGGCCCGCGCTGGCCAGTGCTTGGGCAGCCGCAAAGCTACCGGCCGCGTCCGGCACATTCAACTGTGCCGAGGGAGCGGTCGGGGCCGATCCGAAATCGGCCGCAAGACCTGAGACCCATTGACCCATCCAGGCGGCGGCCGGTGCGAGCCCCAGGGTCTGGCCCGGGTTGATGCCCTGGCTGCCGGGGCTCACGCCCCCATGCCCTAGGCCGGTCAGGTGGGGGCTTTGAACGGGAATCATCAGGCCGGGTGGCAAGAGGGTGCTGGCCTGCAGGGCGGCGTCGAGTGTCCCCTCGTCCTTAGACGCCTCGCCCGGCTTGCCTTCGTCTTCGGCTTGCCCCCCTTCCGAGAACAGCCAGGCCACCACCTCCGGGGCGATTCCCTGCGCGGTGGCGAAGGCCGCCAGGCTCTCTCCGTCGGGCTGGCCGGCGCCCGCCGTGACGAGTTCCAGCGTCGGGCTCAGGGCCACGCTAGTGAGTGAGGCCGCAGCGGTGGCAATGTTTTGCCCCTGAGGTGGTTGGCCCAGGGCCTGCGCCAATCGCAATGAAAAGGCGTCGCCGTCGGCGGTGGCTCCCGCAGAACCAGAGGCCGCTGTGGCGCCTGTGGCGGAAGCGGCCGCTTCGGCCTGCAGGGCTTGGGAGGAGGTGGTGTCGAGCGAAGTGGAGGACAAATGCATGGCGTCGGGCGTGTCGTTCGAAAGTGTTCGTTTTGCGGGTGATCTCCGCGGCACACGGGGTTCTTTGCAAGAACCGTGACCGGAGAGTTCTTGCCGCTTCTCCTCAATTCCTCGCGCGCGGGCGAGGGCCCCGGACCGCGATCGCCAACCCCCGTCCGGGGCTGGTCCCAAGCATCGGGTGTCGGTTCATGGTGGCACACCCCTTGCAACCAAGTCCCCGAAACACCCGAAAAACTGCCGAAAACCATCATGAGCATCGCCACACTGTCGACGATCCGACAGGGCCTGTCCCAATACGACAGCTCGGGCCTAGCCATTCCAGGCCTGGTCCTGCTCATCATGGCGATGCTGATCCTGCCGCTGCCCCCGCTGCTGCTGGACGTGCTTTTCACCTTCAACTTACTGATCGGCCTGGTGGTGATCATGATCGCCATCAACACCAAGAAGCCGCTGGACTTCTCGGTGTTCCCCTCGGTCCTGCTGTTCGCCACCATGATGCGGCTGGCCCTGAACGTAGCCTCCACCCGTGTGGTGCTGGTCCATGGCCACGAGGGCCATGAGGCGGCAGGCCAGGTGATCGCTGCCTTCGGCGAGTTCGTGATCTCGGGCAACTACGTCGTCGGCGTGATCATTTTCGTGATCCTCACCATCGTGAACTTCGTGGTGGTGACCAAGGGCGCCAGCCGGGTCTCCGAAGTGAACGCCCGTTTTACCCTGGACGCGATGCCCGGCAAGCAGATGGCCATCGACGCCGACCTGAACGCCGGCGTGATCGACCAGGACACCGCCCGGCGCCGCCGCGAGGAACTGTCGCAGGAGTCGGACTTCTTCGGCTCGATGGACGGTGCCTCCAAGTTTGTCAGCGGTGACGCCATTGCCGGCGTGCTGATTCTCCTGATTAACCTGATCGGAGGCTTTGCCATCGGCCTGGGCCAGCATGGCATGCCCCTGGGCGAGGTGACCCGGCTGTACGTGCTGCTGACCATCGGCGACGGCCTGGTCGCCCAGATTCCGGCCCTGTTCCTGTCGCTGGCTACCGCCATCATCGTCACCCGAGTGACCACTGCCGAGTCGATGACCGAGCAGGCGGTGTCGCAGTTTTCCAATCCCTCGGCCTTGTTCATCGCCGCTGGCATCCTGGGCGTCCTGGGTCTGGTGCCCGGTATGCCGCATGCCGTGTTTCTTTTCCTGGGCGCTGCCGCTGCCGGCGTCGGCCTCTGGCTGGTCGACCGTGCCAACCGGGCCAAGCTGGCCAGCGAACAACCCACAGGCCCTTCGACGGACGCCCCCAAGGAACTCGACTGGGACGATGTCGAGTCGGTGGACCTGATCGGCCTGGAAATCGGCTACGGACTCATTCCCCTGGTCAACCCCGAAAGCGGTGGGCAGCTCATGACACGGGTCAAGGGCGTGCGCAAGAAGCTCTCCTCCGAGCTGGGCTTTCTGGTTTCGCCCGTCCGCATCCGCGACGTCCTGAGCCTGGAGCCCGATGCCTACAACATCGTCCTCAACGGCGTCGTGCGTGCGCGCGGTACCGTCAAGGCCGGCCGGGAGCTTGCCATCAACCCGGGCTCGGTCTACGGCAAGCTAGAAGGAGTGGCGACCCGCGAGCCCGCCTTTGGCCTGGAGGCGGTGTGGATTGACCCGACCCAGCGCGATATCGCTCGTACCCTGGGCTACACCGTGGTCGATGCCGCCACAGCCATCGCCACCCATATGAACAAGGTCTTGCGTGACAACGCCTCAGACCTGCTCTCGCACGATGAGACCCAGAAGCTGCTGGACAAGCTGGCCACCCGCCATCCCAAGCTGGTGGAAGAACTGGTGCCTGGCAAGCTGCCCCTGGGTGTCATCACCCGCGTGCTCCAGAGCCTGCTGACCGAATCCGTACCGATCCGGGACATGCGCAGCATCGCCGAGGCGCTGCTGGAATCGGCCGCCCGTACCCAGGACCCGGACACCCTGACCACCCTGGTCCGTCCCAAACTGGGCCGTCTGATCGTGCAGAACCTGCTGGAGAGCGCTGAGACCCTTCAGGTCATGACGCTGGCGCCGCAGATGGAGCAACTGCTCCATAGCTTGCTTCAGCAAAGCGGCCCCGGCGGCCAGCCGGTGCTGGAGCCCGGTATGGCCGACAGCCTGTTTGGCGCACTGCGTGACAGCGCCCGCCAGGTCGAGGACAGCGGCGTGGCCGCCGTCCTGGTTGTGTCGCCCGCCATCCGTCCCTGGCTGTCCCAGGCGACCCGCCACCGCATTCCCGACCTCACCGTTCTCTCTTACAGCGAAATCCCGGACGACCAAGCCGTCAAGGTGGTGTTCACCGTCGACGCCGAATCCAAATCGTCGCGCGCGGTGTCCTGATCCGTCCCGTTTACCGCCCGAGCACGAACCCCTTTCACTACGAGCCGATTCCTGAAAGCGCAACGCCATGGAACTCAAACGCATCCTCGCCAAAGACAGTCGTACCGCCATGGACATCGCCAACAAGCGGTATGGCAAGGACGTCCTCGTGGTCTCCAGCCAGAGCGTGGGCGGCCAGGTCGAGCTGGTGGTCGCACTCGAAGCGGCTCCTGCGCCCGCACCGGTGGCTGCCGATGACGGGTCTAGCGCCTTCACCCAGGCCTTCCGCCAGGCCCTCGGTCCAATGCCCGATGCGCCCGCCACGGCCGGCCCCAGCCTGGACGCACCCGTCATGACCGCCGCCCAGGCTTTCGGCCGCGCCAGCCAGCGGGCTGGCACCAGTTCGCCCCTCCTCGCAAACCACACCCCGCAATCCCAGGCCCTGGCCGCCGCACGTTCGGCTGCCGAGACGCTGCGCCCTTCCAAGGGCGGTGCCGCTGCCAGC
>NZ_JARXAB010000135.1 GCF_029866045.1 Ramlibacter sp.
AAGCGCTTGCGCGCGACATGCTTCACGGCGGGCGGCCAGCAGCCGGACAGACGGGCGCCGGTCTCACTGGGGCGGCTCGCGCAGCTGCACGAAGGCGCGACCGCGCACATCCTGGACCCAGCGCGCATAGGCCTCGTCCAGCCGGCGCTCGCGTAGCGCATTGCGCGCCGCCTCACGCTGCTCACGTGGGCCCAGCGCCACCTTCCGGCGCTCCAGAAGCTGGATGAGGTGGACACCGAAGCGGGAGGTAAAGGGCGGCGCGATCTCGCCCGGCGCCAGGCTCGCCAACACCGCCTCAAACTCGGGCACAAACATGCCGGGGTTGGCCCAGCCCAGGTCACCGCCAGCCGCGGCGCTGCCGTCTTGCGAGTTCTCCCGGGCCAGCAGGGCGAATTCGGCCGCACCGGATTCGATGCGGCGCTTGAACTCGGCCAGACGCTCCCGTGCCGCCGCCTCGGCCAGGCGCGGGCCCGGGCGCAGGAGAATATGGCGGGCCCGTTGCTGGGTGACTGCCATCGAGGGCTCCTGCTGCTTTTGCAGCACCTTGAGCACATGAAAACCAGCGCCGGTGCGCAAGACTGCGCTCACGCCGCCGACGGCCAGGGATTGGGTCGCGTCGAGAAAAACACTGGGGTAGCGGTCCGTCGGGCGCAGGCCGAAGGCGCCGCCGCTGGCCGCCGCGTCGGGTGCGTCCGAGGCCTCGCGCGCGATCACGGCGAAATCCTCACCGGCCTGGGCGCGCTGGCGAATGCGCTCGGCCTTCAATCGCAGTGCCTCCACCTGGGCCGGCGAGGCGGTCTCAGGCACGGCAATCAGCACCTGCGCCAGGTTCAGCGCGACCGCCTGACCACTTGCGGCGGCGGCCTGCTCGCGAAGGAAGTCGTCGATCTCGCGCTCCGAGACCGCGATACGGGCCTCGACCTCGCGCTCACGCACCCGAACCAGAATCAGCTGGCGGCTGAGGTCCTCGCGCAGCTGCTTCTCAGATACGCCCTCGGCCAGCGCGCGACGACGCAGCTCCGCGACATCCACACCGTTCTGCCGGGCCAGATCCTGCTCCGCCTGGTCGACGGCGGGGACATCTGCACGGATGCCGGCATCGCGGGCCACCTGCAACTGCGCGCGCTCATTGATCAGCTGGTCTCGAATCTGCTCCAGCAGTTGCTCGCGGGGGGGCGGTGAGCCACCCTGGCGAGCCAGTTGCTGCTGCAGACGCGGCAGCCGCGCCCGAACCTCGCTGTTGGTGATGGGCTCGGAGTTGACGATCGCGACGATGAAGTCAGCCGCCTGCGGCTCTGCAGGGACCGGCGCTGCGGCTGAGGCAGGAGGAGGCGCAGGAATGACAGCAGGTGCCGGGGCGGCGGCGGGCGCGGCGCTGGCGGGCGCCGGCGCACTTCGGCGCAACTGGGCCAGAGCCGAGCTGGACAGCACCAAGGTGAGGGCCAGCACGCGCAGCGCGAGGGCAGACGGCAGCATCAGAGAGGGGCGAGGAGACATCCGTTCAATCGTAGCGGGTGAAACGGCTGGGCGGGGCCACCTGGCCGTGGAGGAATTCGTAGCGAGGGATATTGGTCCTGAGCGCGCCCAAGACGTTATCTCCCAATCGGGAGAAGCCAATCAGCTCAATCTGGAACAGCAGTCGGGTCTGCGCGGTGGGTGCCCCCACCCGCAGACGCTCGAGCAGCACCCGGCCGACCCAGCAGCAGCCGTCGTATTCGAGGCCGACGATCGAGTCGATCAGCCGCTTTTCCACCAGGTTCATGTTGAGGCGACCCACGCTGTACCAGCGGTCGCCACCCAGACCGCGACCCGAGCCCTGGTCCTGGCCCCGATCACCCCACAGGTCGTTGACCGGCCATTGCCAACTCAGGTCCACCTGCCTGTTGGTGTCACGCTGGAACCGGTAGGCGCCCTGAACCAGACGATAACGTGAGGGCGAATAGCGGGCGTTGAGGGTGGCACGCTCGGACAGGCGCTGCCGAGGGTCGTACTGGGCGGTGAGGTCGGTGCTCCACTGCGGCGTCCAGTTGACCGAGCCACCCACCAGCAGGTCGGAGATGCGATCGGTTGCCCCCAAGTCGGCCGCAGTGAGCGTCACCCGCTGGTCGGCGAAGCGAAGCCGCTGGGCCACACCCAGGCGCGCCAGCTGCGCGCCATTGGCCGCGTCCTGAAAGCGGCTGGTCAGGCCCAAAGTGATCAGGTTGTTGTCGGAAATGCGGTCGTTGCCGGCGTAGGCGCCGTCGGTGAAGATCGTGGCGAAGTTGAAGTCGGTGGCGGCCGAGTCATAGTTGGGCAGCTGGCTCTGCGCACGGTGCGGCGTGTACACATAGTAGGCGCGCGGCTCCAGCGTCTGCAGCAGGGAGCGGCCGAACCATTGGGTGTCACGCTCCAGAATGAGGCCGCTGTCGAGGCTGAAGGTCGGCACCGTGACCCCGGCCGAGGACTCACCGCTCACCGACAAAGGAGCATCGAACTGGTAATGGCGCGCGTGCAGCCGCAACTGCGGCGTCACGAAATACCCGGGGTCGCGCCAGGTCCGCGCCAAGGTGCCGATCAGTAGGGCCCGCTGCGCATTGGGCTGCAAGGTGAGCGAGGAAACCGATTGGAATTGCGTGTACTCGGCCAGCAGCTGGCCCCGCATACCGGCGGGCAGATTGTCCGCATAGCGCGCGGTGACCTGGGGCAGGCGGTCATACGGCGGGATGATGGTGTCGGGGCTCTGCAGGGTCTGCCAAGCCAGGGCCCGGGCCGAGAGGTTCCAGCGGGCGCCGGGGGGCGTCCAGGTCAGAGCGCCCTCGCTGCCCAGCAAGCGTTGGGATTGGGTAATCGAGTTGCGCCCGAAATCACGCCAGTAGTCGTTGTCGCTGACCCGGTTGACGCGCAGGGTGACGCCCAGCCCGCCAGGAAAGGGCTCGCGCGCCAGCCGGTCCTGATGCTCGAGTCCCAGGGCCCAGCGGTTGCGCCCATCGCGCAGCCGGTCATCGGGCAGGACACTCAGCCGTGCACGGCCACGGAAATCCGGCTCGAGGTAGCGAAATTCGCTGCCCAGCTCCAGACCGCGCAGACCCATGAGTGTGGGGGTGATGGTCGCATCGCGGTTGGGCGCGATGTTCCAGTAATAGGGCACCGATACCACCGTGCCATTGACGCTGTCTCCGCCGGTCGTCGCCGGCAGCAGCCCGGACTTGCGATCGTCCGACAAGGGAAAGCTCAGGTAGGGCAGCGGCACCACCGGCACGCCGAAGACCCGCAACATGGCCCCGGTGGCCACGCCCACGCCAGCCTCGTTGTCCAGACGGATCTCCTTCGCGGTCAGCATCCAGGCCGGCCGCCAGCTGCGCTCATCGCTGCGCTGACAGGTGGTGTAGCTAGACCGGTGAATGTTGATCCGATCGTTGTCGAGAAAGTCAATTCGCTCGGCCTGACCGTGGGCGTCATTCTTGAGTAGGCGGTAGCGCGGCGCACTGAAGAAGCCCTGAAAGGCATCGACCTGCAACTCAAGCGCCGGGCCCTCGAAGACATCACCGGCCCGGTTGACCCGCACCTGGCCTTGCGCGCGCGCGGTGTCGGTGGGTTGGTCATAGTGAATGCGGTCGGCGCGCATCACGATGTCGGCCCGGCGCAGGACGGCCTGGCCCTCGACCGTCGTCTCCAGCTCAGTGCGGCCCTCGACGCGCCCGCCCTCGAGAAAGAGGGGCTGCTGTGCACGTTGCTGGCGCGGGATGCGGGGCTGGAGCATCAGGCTGCGCCGCAGCTGCTGGGGGTTTTGGCCCTTGGAGGCTTCGGCCCCCATACGGGACACGGCTGCTGGCGCCTGGGGCGCGATCGCCTGGGCCCAGCCCCAGGTGGGCAAGGCCAACAGGGCCAGCGCCAGCGCCACCGCGCGCAGCGGCGCTGGGCTGCGCGGCAACGAGGCGGAAAAACGGGCAGACAGACGAGCTGACATCAATGGGGCGGGCCTCAACAAACCGTTTGGCGCCAGGAGGCGCGCAGACCGCTTTGTAAAATGAATTATCCATGAGCGAACCCACCCTGCAGACCGTCACCTGGAGCGACACCGCACGCCAGGCGCGTTTCGACACCTGGCTGGGCGCGCTGCGCCAGGCCCACCGGCTGGTGCCCGGCAGCCTGCGGCCTGCCTCCGCTGACGCCAGCTTTCGCCGCTACCTGCGCATCGACGATGAGGCGGGCACCAGCCGCATCATCATGGACGCCCCGCCGGACAAGGAAGACTGCCGTCCCTTCGTGAAGGTGGCCGGCCTGATGCAGACCGCCGGCCTGCTGGTGCCGCAGATCCTGGCCTGGGACGAGCCACATGGCTTCATGCTGCTGGACGACCTGGGTCGCCAAACCATGATGGAGGTCATCGACCCCGCGCGGCCCGAGGCCAATCAGGGCCTGTACCTGCGCGCGCTCGAGGCCCTCGTCGCCTGGCAACAGGCCTCCAGGCCAGGCGTGCTGCCCGCCTACGACGAGGCTCTGTTGCTGCGAGAACTCCAGCTGTTCCCGGACTGGTACCTGGGACGGCACCGCGGCGTCGCGGTGGAGGCCTCCACGCGCGAGACGCTGGACGCCACCTTTCGTCTCATCATCGCCCGCAACCTGGCGGCGCCCACCGTGTATGTGCACCGGGACTTCATGCCCCGCAACCTGATGATCCCAGTCCAGCCGGCCGAACCCCGGCTGGGCGTGCTCGATTTTCAGGACGCGGTCCACGGCCCCATCACCTACGACATCGCCAGCCTGATGCGGGACGCCTTTCTCAGCTGGGACGAGGAGGTGGTACTCGACATCACCGTCCGCTATTGGCAGGCGGCGCGCAAGGCGGGCCTGCCGGTGGACGCCGATTTCGGCGAGTTCTGGCGCGCGGTGGAGTGGATGGGACTGCAGCGCCACCTCAAGGTGGCCGGTATCTTCGCCCGCCTCACCCTGCGAGACGGCAAGCCCAAGTACCTGGCCGACACGCCACGCTTCATCGCCTACATCCGCGCCACTGCGCGACGCTACCGCGAACTGACCCCGCTGCTGCGTCTGGTGGACCAGGTCGAGGGCACCTCTATGACCGAGGCCTTCAGCTTCGGTCGCAGCTGAGGCGGCTGCGCTTCGCAGCCTGGTCTCATCTCCCACCGCTGTCCCTACGGAACACACGCCCCTGATGCCGCGCATTCACTGCCCCGACCCCCTGTCCGAGGGCGCGCATCTGGCGCTGCCGGCCGGCGCCGCCCGCCATGTGCAGGTGCTGCGGATGCAGCCCGGCGAGACGGTGACCCTGTTCGATGGCCGGGGCGGGCAGTGGCAGGCGACCATCACCCGCATGGGCCGCAGCGAGGTGCAGGTCGAGGTCGGCACGCACGCACCCATCGAGCGCGAGGCCGGGCGCGCGGTCTGGCTGGCGCCTGGCATGCCAGCCAATGAACGCATGGACTGGCTGGTGGAAAAGGCCACCGAGCTGGGCGTGGCGGGCATTGCGCCCCTCATCACCGAGCGCAGCGTACTGCGGCTGTCGGGTGAGCGTGCCGAGCGCAAGCAGGCGCACTGGCAAGGCGTGGCTGCGGCCGCCTGCGAGCAATGCGGGCGTAACCGCGTGCCGCAGATCGATACGCCACGCGGCTTGGCCGACTGGCTGGCAGCCCCCGTGGCGCCGACGCTTCGCCGTCTGGTTCTTTCGTTGGAGGGGGACGCCCGGCCGCTGTCGCAAGCCGTGGCTGGGGACACGCACGAAGCAGTGCTGCTTCTTTCCGGCCCCGAGGGCGGGCTCTCTGCCCAGGAAGTCGGGCAGGCGCGCGCTGCCGGCTTTGAGCCGGTGACGCTGGGTCCGCGCGTGCTGCGGGCGGAGACGGCGCCACTGGCGGCGCTGTCCTGGCTCACGCTTGGCGGCGCTGCGAGCTGAGCGCAAGAACGGCTTGCGGCCCCGGCGGGCCGAGAAGACGCGCTGGCGACTTGAAGCCCCCCACCGCTGCGGCATGATGGGGCGATGAATCCCCGCCTTCTGCTCCTGGCCGTCTGCCAGGGCCTGTTCCTCACCAACAACGTCACCTTCATCGCGATCAACGGGCTGGTCGGGTTTGCGCTGGCGCCTCTGCCCTGGATGGCGACGCTGCCGGTCATGGGTTATGTGGTGGGCGGCGCCCTGTCGACCGGGCTGGTGGCCCGGACACAGCGGCGCTACGGACGCCAGCGCTCCTTCCAGCTCGGGCTGATCGTGGGGCTGGCGTCGGCCCTGCTGTGCGCCTGGGCGGCGGTCACGCGCAACTTCGAACTGCTGGTGCTGGCCACCGTGGTGGCCGGCTACTACAACGCCAACGCCCATCTGTACCGCTTCGCAGCCGCGGAACTGGTCGGGGCCGGCGAGCGCGAGAAGGCGGTGTCCTGGGTGATGGCAGGCGGGCTGATCGGGGCCATCGCCGGGCCCAACCTCGCCGCCGCCGGGCGTGACCTGCTGTCGGCGCCCTTTGCCGGCGCCTACCTGGGCCTCAGCGGGGTGGCCCTTGCCGGCCTCGTTTTGATGTCCTTCCTGCGCTTTCCACCGTCCGCAGCGCCGACCGGGGCGGCGGCGCCAAAACGGCCGCTGGGGCAAATCCTGCGCCAACCGGTTTTCGTCGTCGCGGCCCTGACGGGGGCGATGGGCTATGGCGTGATGAACCTGCTGATGGCGGCCACGCCCCTGGCCATGCAGCAGTGCGGCCTGCCTTTCGGAGACGCCGCCTTCGTGCTGGAGTGGCATGTGATCGGCATGTTCGCGCCGGGCTTTTTCACCGGCAACCTGATCAAGCGTTTTGGCTCGCTGAAGGTGATGGCTGCGGGCGTGGTGCTCAACCTGATCTGCATCGCCATCGCGCTCAGCGGCGTCAACCTGCACAACTTCGTGATCGCACTGTTCCTTCTGGGCGTAGGGTGGAACTTCCTCTTCACCGGCTCGACCACGCTCTCGCTGGCGGCCTACAGCCCGCAAGAGCGCGATCAAGCCCAGGGCGCGCTGAACTTCTTTGTCTTCGTGACCATGGCGGTCACCTCGCTGTCCTCGGGCGTGCTAATCACGACCCAGGGCTGGAACATTCTCAACACCGGCTCACTGGTGCCGGTGGCGCTGTGCGGGCTGGCCCTGGGCTGGCTGGCCTGGATTCAGCGCCGGTCCGCGCCCGCCTCGCCCTGACGGCGCGGTGCCGGCAGCGGGGCCGGCGCCAAGCGGCGGTGCAATGAGGGTCGCGCGGGAGCTGCCCAGTGGCTCAGGGCATGGCCGCCATGACCTCAGCCACCGCGGCGGTGAGGCGCTTGGCATAGGGCACGTGCAGAAATTCGTTCGGGCCGTGCGCGTTGCTGCGCGGGCCCAGCACGCCGCAAACCATCATCTGCGCCTGCGGGAACCCTTCGCTCAGCATGTTCATCAGCGGGATCGTGCCGCCCTGGCCGATGTAGCCACAAGGCGCGCCGAAATGCGCCTGTGAGGCCCGGTGCAGGGCCTGCTCGAACCATGGCACTGTGTCCGGCGCGTTCCAGCCGGTGGCGGCGCTGAAGGGCTCGAAGGTCACATGCGCCTGGTAGGGCGCGTTGTCCTCCAGCAAGGCCTTGAGCCGCTGCACCGCCTGCGCGGCATCGACCAAGGGCGGCAGACGCAGCGAGAGCTTGAAGGCGGTGTAGGGGCGCAGCACATTGCCTGCGTCCTGCAAGGCCGGCAGGCCCTCGGCGCCGGTGACCGACAGAGTCGGCGTCCAGGTGCGATTGATAAGGGCCTGTACCGGGTCGGTGGTGGTGGGCAGGGCGAAGGCGGTGGCGCCGCCGCAGTCGTAATGGGCCCAGGGAAAGCGCTTGTAGACCTCGTCGCCCAGGATGGCGGCGGTGGCGCGCGCCTGCTCCAGACGCTGGGCCGGAACGTCACAGTGGAAGATTTCGGGCAGAAGCCGGCCGGTCTGGCTGTCTTCCAGCCGGTCGAGAACCTGCCGCATGATGCGAAAGCTCGAGGGCACGAGGCCCGAGGCGTCGCCGGAGTGGACGCCTTCGGTGAGCACCTGCACCTTGAGCGTACCGGCGGCCATGCCACGCAGCGAGGTGGTGAGCCAGAGTTGCTCGTAGTTGCCGGCGCCCGAGTCGAGGCAGATCACCAGGCCGACATCGCCCAGCCGCGTTCGCAGGGCATCGATATAGGGCAGCAGGTCACGCGAGCCGCTCTCCTCGCTGGTCTCGATCAGGCCGACGATGCGTGGATGCGCCACGTTCTGGGCCTTGAGCGCCTGCACCGCAGCAATGCTGGCGTAGACCGCATAGCCGTCATCGGCAGCGCCTCGGCCATAGAGCTTGCCGTCCTCGTACTTGGGCGTCCAGGGGCCGAGGTCGGCGCGCCAGCCGCTGAACTCCGGCTGCTTGTCGAGGTGACCATACATCAGCACGGTTTGCGCGCTGGATGCGGCGGCGCGGGTGGCGGCGACCTCGAAGAACAGCACCGGCGTGCGCCCGGGCAGGCGCACGACCTCGAGGGTGAGCCCGTCGACCTTCTGGGCCTCGACCCAGGTGGCGGCATTGCGCAGCACGGTGTCGATGTGGCCGTGGGCCGCCCAGTCGGGGTCAAAGCCTGGCGACTTGGCGGGGATGGCGACGTAATCAGTCAGCTGGCGCAGGATGTCGGTGTCCCACTGGCGGGTCACCTGATCGAGGGCGCGGACCGGGTCCAGGCCAGAGGGGGGCAGTTCGTGGTGCAGGGGAGCGTTCATGGCGGCAAGACTTCCTGAAGTTCAATCACGCCCCCCCATGGTAAGGCCTACCTAGCCCGGTGAACCCATGGCCCTCAGACCTCCACCTGAAGCGGAATGGCCTGGCTATCCCTGAGCAGGCCGACCTGCCGGGTGAGAAGCTCCAGCACGTTGAGGCAGACCTCGTCGTCACCAACCAGCAGGCTGTGAATGGAGGTCGTGGCGACCAGGCGGCTCGACTCCGGATGCACGCCCAGGGTGATGCCGGGGTAGGTGCGGCACAGGTTGATTTCGAGCGCGATGCGGTAGGAAGCTTCCAGCGCATGGGGTTCAGGCAGGCCGACGTCGCAGAAGAACTCGATTTGGTCGTTCTCGGTGTTGTGCCGCATGACCACCGTGCTGTCGTTGAGAACGAAGCCCCCGTCCGCGATGGCCTGCTCGACGGCGGCCGGGTCGGCATCGGCCAGGGCCTTTCGCACCACCCGGGGCATCAGCGCGGCGAAGCGCTGCGCGGACTCCACCTCGACGGCGGCCAGGTGGGCCATGACATCGGGCATCGCGTCCTGCGGCTGACCCACGAGCGCCTCCAGGGGCAGGGTCGACGAGGAATGGGCGTCGCTCAGGGACATGTCGCTCTCCAGGAATCAAGTCAAGGGCAGACTGCCCATCTGACCGGCAAACGCGCCGGACCAGTCAGCTTAATTCTAAAGAGCTAACTGCTGCACCACAAGGCGCCAGATCACGCCTAAAAGACCACAGCCCAGAATCACGGGGACCACCCCCAGACGGCCCCGCAGCAACACCAGCAAAGCCAAGGCGGTGAGCGCAAGGGCCGGCCAGTCTAGGCCGAGTGGCCCGGGCGGGCCGAGGGCCGGCCCGCGGGCGACCAGCGCCAGGAAATACAGCGCCAGGCTGGCGATCGCGCCGACCACCGCGGCGGTAATTGCCGCCAGGGGCGCGGTCAAGCCGGGCCGGCCGCGCGTGGACTCGACCAGCGGCCCGCCGCCGAGAATGAATAGAAAGGACGGCAAGAAGGTGAACCAGGTAGCCACGCAGGCGCCGACCACGCCAGCCGCAGCGAGTGCATCGGGGCCCAAGAGCTGGTGGGTCCAGCCGCCGACAAACCCCACGAACGCCACCACGATGATCAGCGGGCCCGGCGTGGTCTCGCCCAGGGCCAGCCCGTCGACCATCTGGGCGGCGGTCAACCACTGGTACTGCTCGACCGCGCCCTGGTGCACATAGGGCAGCACCGCGTAGGCGCCGCCGAACGTGAGCAAGGCGGCCTTGGTGAAGAACCAGCCCATGGCGGCCAGCGCGCGCCCACCATCGCCCCAGGCCAGGAGCGCCGCGAGAGGCAGCAGCCACAAGAGCGCGCCTACGCCGACGACGCGCGCGAGGCCGAGACGGGAGAAGCGCGCGTGGGCGGGCGTGGGGGTGTGGTCGTCGATCAGGGCCGGCGCATTTGCCGACGCCGCCGAACCGGCATGCGCAGCGCCGGCACTGGAAAACTGCGCGGGGACCAGACGGCCGCCAAGCCAGCCGGCCAGGGCTGCAGCGGCGACGACCGCAGGGAAAGGCACGGCCCAGACGGCGACGGCCAAAAAGGCGGCCAGGGCAATGACCCAGCGCGCCGGCGCACGGGCGGGATGGGACAAGGTACGACTGCCCAGCCGCCAAACCGCCTGCATGACCAGGGCCGCCACCGCGGGCCGGATACCGGCGAAGAAGGCGGCCACCCCCGGCAGGTGGCCAAAGGCCAGGTAGCCCCAGCTCAGTGCGATCAGCAGCAGCAGGGCGGGCAACACGAACAACAGGCCCGCGGCGATACCGCCGGCGCTGCGGTGCATCAGCCAGCCCAAATAGGTCGCCAACTGCTGCGCCTCGGGCCCAGGCAGCAGCATGCAGTAGTGGAGCGCGTGCAGGAAGCGGCCCTCGGAAATCCAGCGTCGGCGCTCAACCAGCTCGCGGTGCATGAGGGCGATCTGCCCCGCGGGGCCGCCGAAGCTGATGAACCCGAGCTTGAGCCAGAAGGCCAGGGCCTCGCGAATCGGCACCGCGGCAGGCGCCTCGGCCATGCGGGGAGCGTCTGGCGACTGGCTCACCGAACGCCTGCGCAGGTCATGCGGCTCAGGCCCGCTCGAAGCGGAACACCGCGGTCGACGCCCGGGCATTGGGCATGAAGCGCAGCTCCCGGCCGTCCTGCATGCCGAAGGCGTCGAGGATGGCCAGCCGGTTCTTGGTCGCCAAGGCCTCGAAGTCCTTGAAGGTGCCGACCCGGATATTGGGCGTGTCGTACCACTGGTAAGGGAGGCGTCGGGTCACCGGCATGCGCCCACCCAGCACTGCCAGGCGGTTGGGCCAATGGGCGAAGTTGGGGAAGGCCACAATGCCCACACGCCCCACCCGCGCAGTTTCCACCAGCATGGTTTCGGTGTTGCGCAGGTGCTGGAGGGTGTCGATCTGCAACACGACGTCGAAACTGTCGTCGCCGAACATCGCCAGGCCCTCGTCCAGATTGAGCTGGATCACGTCGACCCCGCGCTGGAGACAGGCCAGCACGTTGGCGTCGGAAAGCTCGACCCCGTAGCCGCTGCAGCCGCGCTCCCGCTTGAGGAAATCCAGCAAGGCGCCATCGCCGCAGCCCAGGTCCAACACCCGCGAGCCGGGCGGCACCAAGCGGGCAATGGAGTGCATCAGGTGGCGGTCGCTCATGACGGAAGCTCCATCGCGATGCGCCCAAACCAGGCCCGCACCGCCGCCAGGTAGCGCGGGTCTTCCAGCAGGAACGCATCGTGGCCGTGCGGGGCGTCGATCTCGGCGTAGCTCACGTCACGCCGGTTATCCAGAAGCGCCTTGACGATTTCACGGCTGCGGGCCGGCGAAAAGCGCCAGTCGGTGGTGAAGCTCACCAGGAGAAACCGAGCCGTCGCGGCGGCCAGTGCCCGGGTCAGGCTACCGCCGTGGTGGCGCGCCGGGTCGAAGTAGTCGAGCGCGCGGGTGATGAGCAAATAGGTGTTGGCGTCGAAGTACTCGCTGAACTTGTCACCCTGGTGGCGCAGGTAGCTTTCGATCTGGAACTCGATGTCCTGGGTGGTGTAGTGGTAGACCTCGCGTGCAGCCTCGCCGACGGCCCCGCGCAGCTCGCGGCCGAACTTCTCGTTCATCACGTCGTCGGACAGGTAAGTGATGTGACCGATCATGCGGGCGATGCGCAGGCCGCGCTTGGGGACCACCCCGTGGCGATAGAAATGGCCACCATGAAAGTCAGGGTCGGTGACGATGGCGCGGCGGGCCACCTCGTTGAAGGCAATGTTCTCCGCGTTCAGATTGGGCGCGCTGGCGATCACCGCCGCATGGCGTACCCGGGCGGGGTAGCGCAGCGTCCATGACAGGGCTTGCATGCCGCCGAGGCTGCCGCCCATGACCGCCGCCAGGGTCTCGATGCCCAGCGCGTCGAGCAGCCGGGCCTGGGCGTCCACCCAATCTTCGACCGTGACCACCGGGAAGTCGGCGCCGTAGACGCGGTCGGTGTCTGGGTTGACGCTCATCGGGCCGGTCGAGCCAAAGCAGGAGCCCAGGTTGTTCACGCCGATGACGAAAAAGCGGTCGGTGTCGACCGGTTTGCCCGGGCCGATCATGGTGTCCCACCAGCCCTCGGAACCCGGTTGGTCCGCGTACACCCCGGCCACATGGTGGGAGGCATTGAGCGCGTGACAGACCACGACCGCATTGCTGCGGTCGGCGTTGAGCGTGCCGTAGGTTTCGTAGGCCAGCTCGTAGCCACGGATCGAAGCCCCGCTCTGCAGCGGCAGCGGCGCGTCGAAGCGCATCGATTGGGGCTGGACAACCAGGGTCATGGAGCAACAAAAAAGCCGGCATCGCCAAATAACGATGCCGGCCGGGCCGGACTCCGTCTTTAGCAGTACTTGTTGGAAGCGCCCGCAAGCGAAAGCAAATCGGCGCTTGTCAGGAAGTATAGGGCCTGTCAGCGGGGGGCTGGTGACCCGGACGGCCCCATCCTGGGTGCTTTGGAGCGGAGGCGACCGCGCGCATACAAAAGTGCCCGCAAAAGCCTGAAAGAGTCCGAAATGGCCTCCAGGAAGCCATCGGCAGGGGTAAAAAGAGCCCCGAACGCGCTGAATCTGAGGCAAATCGACCACAGTTGACGGCCGAGCTGGCCTGCTGAAGCCCACGGGCCTTGCGCCGGCAGGAGATCTGTGTCCCATAATGCGGCTGGGGTGGTGTCCGTAAGGAAACCTCCTCATGGTTTGCGGTGAACAGGTCACTTTCGCGTTGTCAGCAAGTTTCTGGCGCTTTCGGGACTCCATCGCTGGTCTCAATGTTTCTTTAGGAGTCCCGTTTTCATGGGCAACAAACTGTACGTGGGCAACCTGCCCTATTCCGTGCGCGATAGCGACCTCGAGCAAGCTTTCTCCGCTTTTGGCCAAGTGGTTTCCGCCCGAGTGATGATGGAGCGCGACACCGGTCGCTCCAAAGGCTTTGGATTCGTCGAAATGGGCTCCCAAGACGAAGCCACCTCGGCGATTGAAGGCATGAACGGCCAAGCCCTCGGCGGCCGTAACGTGGTGGTCAATGAGGCCCGTCCGATGGAAGCCCGCCCGCGTACCGGCGGCTTCGGTGGTGGTGGCGGCGGTGGCGGCTACGGCGGCGGCGGCGGTGGTGGCGGCGGCTACGGTGGAGGTGGTCGCGGTCGTGGCGAC
>NZ_JARXAB010000092.1 GCF_029866045.1 Ramlibacter sp.
AGGCCGCATCATCAACATGGGTTCGATCATGAACCATGTGTCGCGGCCCAACCTGGTGCCCTATGTGTCGGCCAAGGCCGGCGTGTCGGGCTTTACCCGTGCGATCGCCGCCGACCTAGCCGGCACTGGCGTCACCGCCAACGCACTGGCGCCGGGCTACACCATCACCCCCTTCAGCCAAGCAGCCGACAAGGACTTCAACGCCTTCGTCGCCGGCTGGACGCCGGCACGCCGCTGGGGCCGGCCCGAGGACATCGCCGGCGCCGCGCTGCTGCTCGCATCGGACGCGGGCGCCTACATCAACGGCCACACGCTCTATATCGACGGTGGCTTCCTCTCCGTCACCCGCTGACGCCTGACCGGTGACCCGCGCCATGCCCCTTCCCGATCCTCGGCCAGCCACCCCGGCCGCGGCGGGCCAGCGCCGGCCCGCTGGCGCTGGCGCTGGCCGGAGCTGGCTGATTGCCCTGCGCTCCTTCGCGGTCTTTGCTGCCCTGTGGTGGCTGCTGGCCACCTGGAATGCCAATCCCTTGCAACTGCCCACGCCCCAAAGCGTTCTCAGCGCGCTGTGGGGCTTGGCGCGCGATAAGGAGTTGTTCGAGCACGCAGCAATCAGCACCGTTCGGCTGCTGATTGCGCTGGCCCTGGCCATCGTGGTGGCCGTGCCCCTGGGCTTCTGGATGGGCCTTAGCCGCCGGGCGGAGGCCTTCATTGACCCGCTGGTGGAACTGCTGCGGCCAATCTCAGGCATTGCCTGGCTGCCCCTGGCCCTCTTCATCTTCGGCGTCGGCGACACGCTGCCCGTGTTCATCATGGTCTACGTCGCCTTTTTCCCCATCCTTCTCAATACGGTGTCTGGCGCGCGCAGCGTCGACAAGCGCCTGGTGCTGGCGGCGCGGACCATGGGCGTGGGCCCGACGGCGCTGCTACGACACGTGATCATCCCGGCGGCGCTGCCCACGGTCATGGTGGGTGTGCGCCTGGCCTTTGCCGGCGCCTGGGCGGCCATCGTCGCCGCCGAACTCATTGGTGCGCCCAGCGGACTGGGTTTTGCCATCGAGTGGTACCGGCAGATGCTGATGACGTCCAAAGTTTTCTCCTTCATCTTGGTGATCGGGGTGGTCGGCTTCCTGTGCGACGCCGGCCTGCGCGCATTGCAGCGTGTTCTCACCCCCTGGTCGGAAGGGACGGGTCTGCAATGAGCGCCGCCCTGCAAAACCCACAAGCCCTGTTGCCGCGTCTGGCCCAGGCGCTGGCCCTGCCCCTGGTCTTGTTACTGGCCTGGCAGGCCTGGGCCATGACCCTGCCGCCAGAAAGCCCTGCGCCGGCGCCGGCCCGCGTGGTGGCCGCTGCCATCACCCTGGTGGCCAGCGGTGATTTGCCCATGGCCCTGGTGCAAAGCCTCGGGCGCGTGCTCGCTGGCTTTGGCATCGCCCTGGTTCTTGGCGTTGTAATCGGTGCCCTGATGGGATCAAGCCGGCGTGTGCAGGAGAACCTCGACCCCATCGTCGAGAGCTTTCGCCCAATCGCACCCATGGCCATCTTGCCGATCGCCATCCTCTGGTTTGGCACCGGCACACCTTCGGCCCTGGCCATCGTGGCTTACGCCGCCTTCTTCCCGGTGCTGGTGAACACGGTGCACGGTGTCAGCCGGGTCGAGCGGCGCTTGGTGCAGGCGGCGCAGACCATGGGGGTGCCGCGCCTGACCATCCTGCGCCATGTGGTGTTGCCCGGTGCCGCGCCGAGCATTCTGCTTGGGGCCCGCCTCTCGATGGGCGTGGCCTGGACCGCGATCATCGCCGCCGAACTGGCAGTGGGGGCCAAGTCGGGCGGCGGTACCTCGGGTGGCATCGGCCAGATGATGTTCATCTTCTATTCGTACAGCGTGGACCTCAATGCGATTGTGGTCTGCATGGTGGTCGTCGGCCTGGTGGCCCTGCTCATTGACCGCATCTTCCGCGCCATCGAGGCGCGCGTCATCCGCTGGAAAGACTGACCATGGACAACATCCTTTCCTCCCCGTCGACTGCTGCTGCGCCCAAGCTGCGCCTGCAGTCGGTGAGCAAGAGCTTCATTGCCCCGCACACCGGTCAGCCCACGCTGGCGGTCGACGATTTCACGCTGGACATCCAGACCGGCGAGTTCATCTGCGTGGTCGGGCCCTCCGGCTGCGGCAAATCCACAGTCATGAACATGATCGCGGGCCTGGACACCCCGACCACCGGCTCGATTCAGAAGGACGGCCAGCCCATCACTGGCCCCGGCGCGGACCGCGGGGTGATGTTCCAGGACTACGCGCTGATGCCGTGGCAGTCGGTGCGTGACAACGTGGGCTTTGGACTGCGCCACGGCACGCCCGGCCTGCACCTGTCAGCGGCCCAGCGCGAGGAGCGCATCGTTCACTTCATCGACCTGGTCGGCCTTCGCGGCTCCGAGCGCAAGTACCCGCACCAGCTCTCGGGGGGCATGCGCCAGCGCGTCGCCCTGGCCCGGCTGCTGGCCAACGGCCCCGATGTACTGCTGATGGACGAGCCCCTGGGCGCGCTCGACGCGCAGACGCGTTTGATTCTGCAGATGGAGTTGCTCCAGATCTGGGGTCAGACCGCTCCGCGCGAGCAGCGCAAGACCGCTGTTTTCATTACCCACGACATCGAGGAAGCCGTGTTCTTGGCCGACCGTGTGGTGGTCATGAGCAGCCACCCGGGCCGTGTGCGCGCGGTGCTTGACATCGATCTGCCGCGCCCCCGCACCGAATCCTCGCGCGCTGACCCGCATTTTGGTCGTCGGGTCGAAGAGATCTGGGCCTTGATCCGCGACGAGGCCCGCCGGGCCATCGGCGGGTCTCAGGTCGGCGGCTCCCAGGTCGGTGCCGCCACCGAGAAGACCCCGAGCCACTGACGCCTTGCAGGCCAAACCGTTTTTTCACCGTCGACATGCCAAGCCAAACCACGAAAGGAGACATCATGTCCAAGCCACTGACCGCCAACCGCCGACAGCTCGTACTCGGGGGCGCCGCCCTCGCCGGGGCATCGGCCCTGGGCATGCCCGCCCTGGTGCACGCCCAAGGCTCGCGCCGCCCGCTCAAGATCTCCATCGGGCGTATCCCGTGGGCCGCGGGCAATTCGCCCATGACCCAGTACATGATCAACAACAAGTTGATGGAGCGCCGCGCCTCTGAACTGGGCTACGACCTCACCATCGACTGGCGCGAGTACCCCACGGCGCTTCCCATGGTCGAGGCCATGGTGGGCAACAACCTCGACATCGGCATGTGGGGCAACACCCCCATCACCCGGGGCCTTTCCACCGGCTTGCCGATCAGCCTGATGGTGGTGGGCGAAGGGCACCTGCGCTTTTTGATCACCACCCGCAAGGGCTCCCCGATCCGCAACTTCGCCGACCTCAAGGGCAAGACCATCGGCGTATCGCTCGGCGGCGACCCGCAAAGCGCGCTGTTCCAGATGCTGCGTTTCGAGATGGGTGTGGAAGACATCAAGGAAACCGGCATCCGCTTCGTGAACATGCCCACCCATGCCCAGGCGGCCTCGGTGCCGACCGGTGTGGACGCCACCTGCACCATTTACCCCGCCTACCTGGCGGCCCAGGCCAGCGGCACGGTGGCTCTGGCCAACTCCTTCGGCTACACCGAGGAACACTATGACGGCCCGGCCGGCAAGGGCGCCGGCAAACTGCTGCCCAACGCGAAGAAGTCCCCCTTCTTCCCCGACGGCTACTACCTGCACCGCTCGTTCTGGATCGGCCGCAACGGCCTGATCGATCAGCATCCGCAAGCGGTGTTGGCCTTCCTGATCGCGCAGCAAGAGTCGGTCGCCGCGCTGTCCGCCATGGACCCGGGCGTGGTCTCGCAGTTGGTGCGTGACTACTGGAAGCTCGACAACGTGCAGGGCGCCAAAGTGGTCAACGATGACGTGCTGTTCTCCCGTGGCTGGTCCTGGCCGACCGAGGCCGATGCCCGCGCCATTCTCGAAACCAGCCGTTTCATGGCCGAGAACAAGGTCATCGAAAAGCCCTTGGCCTGGTCGACCATCAAGGGCGCCTTCTCTCGCACCGCGCCGCTGATGAAGCAGGCCTACGACCGCTTGGGTTCAAAGCCCGTTGCAGGCGAATTCACCCGTACCAACGTTGCCGACCTGCGTGGCCGTCCGGTCTGGGAAATCAACCAGTGGGCTGACCGCAGCTAAACCCCTTTTTCAACCTTGTACCGGAGTTACCCTCAATGAAAGTCGGATTTGTCGGCCTGGGCGTCATGGGTGGACCCATGGCCGCGAACATCCTCAAGCACGGGCATGAACTGACCGTGTTTGACCTCAGCCAGCAGGCGGTGGACCGTCTGGTCCAGGCCGGCGCCAAGGCGGCCAAGACACCGCGTGAAGTTGGCGCTGCCAGCGACTTCGTGGTCACCATGCTGCCCGAGCCCCAGCACGTCGAACAGGCGGTCCTGGGACCCGATGGCATCGCTGCCGGCCTCAAGGCGGGCGGCATCGTCATCGAGATGAGCACCATCGACCCGGCCACCTCGCGCCGGGTCGGCGATGCGCTCCGGGCGCAGGGCAAGGAACTGGTCGACTCCCCCGTGGGCAAGACCAGCGAGCATGCGGTCACTGGCACGCTCACGTTGATGGTGGGCGGCAACGGCCCAGCCATCGACCAGGCGATGCCAGTCCTCAAGTGCATGGGCACCGACACCTACTTCTGCGGCGGCCCGGGCACCGGCCATGCGATGAAGATGACCAACAACCTGTTGGCCACCACCATCATGTGCGCCAACACCGAAGCACTGGCCATCGGCATCAAGAACGGGCTCACCCTGGAGTTGATGCAGGAGGTGATGCGCACCACCATGGCCTGGAACCAGCAGTTGGCGGTGGCCATGCCCAAGAAGGTGTTCCTCGGCGACGACAGCCCGGGCTTTGCCATCCGTCTGGCCTGCAAGGACGTTCGTCTGGCCTGCGAGGCGGCCGAGGACATGGGCTTTACCGCTGCGGTCGGCCGCGGCGCGCAGGCCACGATGGACCGTGCCATCGGCATGGGCTTGGGTGACCGCGACACCGCGGCGCTGATGTTCATTCGCGAGCGGGAGCTGGGCATTGAGGTGCGCCAGCAACCGGCCGACGCGAAGAAAGCCGCCTGAGGAGGACCGGGGACATGGCTGCTTATGTGATCAACGACATGGTTGTCACCGACCCGGTTCTGTTCGAGGACTACAAGCGCCTGTCCCCGCCCACAGTGGCCGCCTACGGCGGGCGCTTTCTGGCGCGTGGCGGTGCGGTCGAGTCCCTCGAGGGAGGCTGGTCACCCCAGCGCCTGGTGATTCTGGAGTTTCCCAGCGTGGCCCAAGCACGCGCCTGGATCGACTCGCCGGAGTACGCGCGGGCGCGCGCGCTACGCCAGCGCTCGGCCACTTCGAACATGATCGTGGTGGAAGGTGTGCTGCCGGCCTGAATGGCTCTCGGGGCGACTATTTGTATTGAGTGAAGAATCGGATCACGTGGTCCGTAGCCTCGCCCAATTTTTCTTCGTTCCCCCGGGTATGCCCTTTTCTGCCCGAACAAGTTTGGAAGGCCTTCGCGACATCAGTTGGCGTCCCATCCAAGTGATACGCAATCCGACCATCCTCTCGAATGACCGGGTTATCCGTACAGGCTTGCAAGGTTCTGGAATTGGCCACGACGTCTCGTACCCCGGAGAGGCTGTAGTAGTGACTCGCGCCGGGGATGGTCACATGCTCTGAAACATTGCCAGCCTGTTTCAGTTGCTCGGACAGGTAGACGCATGGCTTGGGCGGGTAGTGGCTGAGCTCACCCAAGACGAAGATGGATGGTGGCGAGCCTGCGCGCGCCTTCGGTTGGATCTGGCAGTTCCCCTCGGCCGATGCGATGGCGCGCCATCGCATGTTGCGATATTCGTTCGCCAAGGGCATCAGCGTCTCGATGACCATTTGCCCGCCGTAGCTGAATCCGGTATAAAAAATTCTTTCCGGATCGAAGCGGCTGTCACTGGCAAGTAAGTTCCGCAGCGTCAGGGCGTAAAACTGGGCGGCTGGAAACAGCTCTTTTTCTGTTGCTCGGGTATTGCGTGGATAAAAGGCGTCTATGGCGACGACCGCAAAACCCTGCGCCAGGCCCTTGTCGATGATCTGTTGAGAGTAAACGTCCGTCCTTCCCTTGCCAGATTTAAAGGGCGTGTCTTGGGTGCTCCCGTGCTGAGTGATGATCACGGGAAGCCGGTTGGCCGAACCCGTCGGCAGATGAAGCTCGGCGATGACTTCCTGTTCCTTGAGCTGGTTGCCCGCCCAGGACCTGAAAGTGATGATTTCAGCAGCGTGCCCGACGCTGGTGCTCATGCAAGCTACCCACAGCATCCCAAGCAAGCCAGGGCGAACAATAGAAAAAAAGTTGAGGTCCATCTCGGCAACCTGGTCTGGATGTTTAAGTCAAATTGGCATCCAGTCTACACATCACTCGGTCTGCCCCTCATACCGGGATGCCGAGAAAATCCTCAGCGCGCAGGGCGTGATTCGGGCAATTCTTGGTGCTGGTCCAGATCCGGCGCCGAGGGAAAGCGGTCGGCCTCCCACTCCGTCGCATAGGGCGGAGCCGGCATCTGGACCTCATGGCCGTGGACGTCCATCGGACGGGTGCGCAGTTGAGGGTGTTCGATGAGGTCGTGCACCGAGTTGATCGAGCCGAATGCGGTCTGCGCCTCGGTCAGCCGGTCGACCACCTCGGCATAGCCCAGACCACCGAACACCCTCTGCACCGCAGCTTCTAGCGCCTCGCGGTGGCGGGTGCGGGCTGCGTTGTCGGCAAAGCGCGGGTCCAGCGCCAGGGCCGGATCTCCCATCACCTGCTCGCAGAAGCTGGCCCATTCGCGCTCGTTCTGGATGGAGAGCACCACCTCCCGGCCGTCGGCGCAGGTGAAGGCGCCGTAGGGGGCGATGCTGGGGTGCTTGAGGCCCACCCGGTCGGGCGCTTTCCCACCGTAGCGGGCCTGCAGGTAGGGAACGGCCATCAGTTCGGCGGCCGACCCGAACAGCGAGACCTTGACTCCGCTGCCGCGGCCGGTGCGGGTGCGTTGCAAGAGCGCTTCGAGCACGCCGATCAGCGCATTCATTCCGGCGCTGATGTCGCAGACCGACACCCCGATACGGCCCCAGGGGCCGGGCGCTCCGCTCACGGCCACCAGGCCGCTTTCGGCCTGCACCAGCAGGTCATAGGCCTTGAGGTCCTTGAGCGGTCCGTCTTCGCCGTAGCCGGAAATGTCGCATGTGATCAGGCGCGGGTGTCGCTGGCGCAGTTCTTCCGAGCCGAAGCCCAGGCGCTGTGCGGCACCCGGCGCCAGGTTCTGCAGGAACACATCGGCGCTGGCCAGCAGCGTGTGCAGGCGGGCCTTGTCATCATCCTGGCGCAGGTCCAGGGCCAGCGACTCCTTGCCGCGGTTGATCCAGACGAAATAGGAGGATTCGCCGTGCACCGCGCCGTCATAGCCACGGGCAAAGTCGCCCTCGGGGCGCTCGATCTTGATCACCCGCGCCCCGGCGTCGGCCAGCCGGCTTGAGCAATAGGGCGCGGCCACCGCCTGCTCCAGGGCGATGACCAGAATTCCGTCGAGTGGTTGCGGGTTCATCTTGCGTGACCTTCAGCGTCTTCAGCCGGCATAGCAGTTGACGATGGTCTTGGTGGTGCTCAGTTCTTCCAGCGCCAGCAGGCCCTTCTCGCGCCCATGGCCGCTGCGCTTGGTGCCGCCAAAGGGAAGTTCGACCCCGCCGCCAGCGCCATAGCAGTTGATGAACACCTGGCCAGAGACGATGGCGCGGGCCATGCGCTGCTGGCGGGCGCCGTCACGTGTCCAGACCCCGGCGACCAGACCAAACTCGGTGCCATTGGCAATCGCCACTGCCTCCTGCTCGGTGTCGAACACCTGCAGCGCCAGCACCGGGCCGAACACCTCCTGGCAGACCAGGGGGTGGGTGGCCGGCACCGGCCCGAACACGGTAGGTGCGACGAAGTAACCGCCCTGTAGGCCCTTGTGAAGCTGTGCCTCTGCGATGACCGGCAGTCCGTCCGCGCGAGCGCGGTCGATGAAGCCCTGCACACGCGTCTGCTGGGTGGCGTTGATCACCGGGCCCAGGTCGGCATCGTCCTCGGGCCGGCCGATGCGCAGCGCGGCGAAGCGCTCGGCCAGCAGGGTGGTAAAGCGCTCGGCGACGCTGCGCTGGACCACCACCCGGCTGCCCGCCGAACAGGTCTGACCGGCGTTCTGAGTGATGGCCTTGCACACCAGGGTGGCGGCCTGCGCCAGGTCGGCGTCCTCGAAAACGATCTGCGGCGACTTGCCACCCAGCTCCAGCACCACTGGCACATGGTGGCGTGCGGCGGCCTGCTGCACGAGCTGGCCGACCTCTGGAGAACCCGTGAAGGAGATGAAGTTGATGTCGGGGTGCGCGGTCAGCGCGGCTCCGGCTTCCTCACCCACGCCGGTCACGATGTTCAGGGTGCCGGCGGGCAGGCCGGCCTCGACCAGCAGTGCGCCCATCTCCAGGCAGACCGCGCAGGCCTCCTCGGCCGGTTTGAGCACGGCGGCATTACCCATGGCCAGCGCCGGCGCGATGGTGCGCCCGAACATCTGGGCCGGGTAGTTCCAGGGCGTGATGTGAGCGGTGACGCCCAGGGGCTCGCGCACCACAGTGACGTTGTAGCCCGCCAGGTAGGGGATGACCTCGCCGTGGATCTTGTCTGCCGCGCCGCCGTAAAACTCGAAATAGCGTGCGACTGCCGCCATGTCTGCCCTTGCCTGTGAGATCGGCTTGCCGGTGTCGTGCGCTTCCAGCCAGGCCAGGCGTTCGGTGTGGGCGAGTACCAGAGCGGAAAACCTCTGCATGACCCGTCCGCGCTCGGTGGCCGACATCGCACCCCAGCGCCCCGCCAGCGCGGCTCGGGCGGCCTGCACCGCCGCTTCAATCTCGGCGGCGCCGCCGGCGGACAGCCAGGCGAATCGCGCGCCGGTGGCCGGTGCGATGACCGGCAGGGGCGGGGCATCGGCACTGCCCACCATGGCCCCTCCGATCAGGTGGCCGTACAGGGCTTGCGCCGCATGCTGGCCGATGGCGGCGGGGAAAAGGTCGGGGCGGTCGCACTGCATGGCCAAGATTCCTGGTGATGACGCTGCCGCAGCGCCATACCTGCGCCACGGATCTGTGGCGCATTCTTGAACCTGCCGCCCGTAGCGTCCATGGGAATTTGGGCAAAGCCGGCTTGTGCTTTTTCGAAATGCGCCCGCCGTGGGGCGCGCCGGGCGCTCAGGCGGCGGCGCTGGCCACCATGTGCCGTACCAGTTTGGCGACCGTGGGGTGGTGGGCGCGCTCTTTCTTCATACAAATGAGCATGCGGCGCTCGGCCCATTCCTCGGTGAGCGGACGCACCGTGAGGTTCATGCCCTTGCCCAGAACACTCGCTGCTTGATAGGGCAGCAGGCCCACCCCCAAGCCCGCCTGCACCATGCGGCACACCGCTTCGAAGCTGCGCACTTCCACCCGGACCTGCAGGGTCCGCTCGGCGATCACCGCTTGCTCGGTCAGCAGCCGCATCATCGAGGAACTGCTCTCCAAGGCGATCAGGTCGTCGTCGAGCAGATCGGCAAAGTGCATCTCTGGTGCTCGGGCCATGGCATGCTGGGGTTGCATCACGACCGCGATGCGGTCGGTGACATAGGGCAGGCATTCCAGTCCCTCGGCAGGTGTGCCGTCGACGATCACGCCCAGATCGCCTTGCGAGGCCAGTAGCGCGCGCACGATCTCATGGCTCCAGCGCTCCTCGAGTACCAGACGCACATCGGGGTTGCTGCGGGCGAAGCTGGCCATGTGCTCCGGGAGCGACTCGGTCATGACCGAGGTGTTGGCCAGAATGCGCAGCGCTCCCTTGCGGCCGGAGGCGTGGTCGCGCATCTCGGCCTGCATCTGGTTGATTTCGACCAGCAGGGTCTTGGCATGGGGCAGCAGCGAGGCGCCTGCCGGTGTGAGCTCGACACCCTTGGAAGAGCGTTCGAGCAGGGGGGTCTTGAACCGGTGCTCCAGCAACGCCATCCGGCGACTTGCTGCGGCCAGCCCGATATGCGACGCCTCCGCCGCCTTGGTAAGGCTGCGAAGTTCTGCAGCACGCACGAACAGTGCGAGCGAGTCGATATCTGGAAGCAAGGGATCTCCTTGGGGCTGCGCCGATTGTGTCTAGCCCATGTCAGACTGACTATTTCTGAGGCGAGAAGCCAGCTTTCCGCTCACGGGAAAGCTCGGGCCAGGGCGTAGGGGCCGAGTGGTTCGCCCTGCCATTCACGCCAGGGGCTCGCGCCGCCGGCGCAATGAGCCAGCCACGCGGGTGCGTCGAGCAGCTCGAGTCGGCCGCTGCGCGCAGCTGTCGCCAGTAGCGCGCGATGCGGCAGTGGCTCAGGGCCCAGGTTGGCCA
>NZ_JARXAB010000047.1 GCF_029866045.1 Ramlibacter sp.
GAGGGCACCAGAACGCAAGACCACATAGGCCACTGGCGTTTCGCCCCATTGTTCGGAGGGGACACCGACAACGCCGCATTCACCAACCGACGGGTGGCCGCGCATCACGACTTCGAGGTCACTCGGGTAGATGTTGAAGCCCCCGGAGATGATCATGTCCTTGCGGCGGCCCCGCAGCATCAGAAAACCGTCTTCGTCGAAACAGCCCAGGTCGCCGGTGCGGATGTAGCGCCGGCCTTCCTCGTCGAACCACTGGGCCTCGGCGGTGCGCGCCGGGTCGCCGGAGTAGGCGGTCATCATGGCGAAGGAATGGCCGACCACTTCGCCCACCCGACCCGGCTCGGCCTCGAAGACCTGGCCCTCTTCATCGAGCAGGCGGATCCTGTGACCCGGTGTCGGCTGGCCCACGGTGTGCAACTTATCAGGATGCGCCTGGCAATCGAGCAGAAACGTGCCGCCGCCCTCGGTCATGCCATAGAGCTCCAGCATGCCACCGGGCCAGCGGCGCACGATGTCGGCCTTCAAGTCCGCGCGAAAGGGTGCGCTGGTACTGAGCTTCATGACAAAGGCGCTCAGGTCGTAGTCATCGAAGCTGGGGTCGGCCATCACGCGCTGGTACTGCACCGGCACCAGCATCGTGTGGGTGGCGCGAAGGGAAGCGGCCAGCTCGAGATAGCCCGACACGCTGAACTTGGGCACCATGTGCACCCGGCCGCCCGCGGCCAGGCAGGGCAAGACCGCCACCAGGGTGGTGTTGGAGTACAGCGGCGTGGCAATCAGCGTCACCGAGTCCGTCGTCATCTGGTAGCGCTCTGCGCGCCGAACATGCATCCAGCGCATCAGCTGGGGCTGGACGATACCCTTGGGCTCACCGGTGGTGCCGGAGGAATAGATGATGTTGAACGGGTCGCCGGGCGTCACGTTCGCCGGTGTCGGCACCCCCGGCTGATCGCCCCAGGGTCGGCCCTCGCTCCGATAATGACCCTCGGTGCTGATCTCGATCAGTGACAGGCCCAGGCCGTGACGGCCAAAGTCCAGGTCGGCATCGGCAAAGAGCCAGCGCGCACCGCAGTTGGCCAGCATGCTCGCCCATTGAGCGGGCGTGGCCAGCTGCGGCAGCGGCACCGCCACGCCACCGGCCACCACCACCGCCAGATACGCCAGCAATTGCGCCGCATTGCTGCGCCCCAACATCGCCACCGGCTCGTGGGGCCGAAGGCCCTGCGCCTGGAGGGCTGCAGCCATGCTGTGCACCCGGTCGACGAGCGCACGCCAGGTGAGCGTCTGCTGATCGTCCGACAGCGCGATCGCATCGGGCCGCAGGCCCGCCCAGGGAGTGAGCCAATCGGGCACCTGGCAAAAATCGGCCGACCAATCCGGCCAAGGGCGATCTGCGGGCGTTTGCATAGGAGCGTGAGGGAACTGTTGCTTCATCATGTCGCGCCAATTCTAGGCAGCGCGCCTGTGTGAGCCCGACTCGCGCGGGCACGGGCCGTGTGGACCCGAGCCCGTGGGGACCCGATCAATTTCAACCGGTCAGGCCCAAGCGCTTGACGACGCGTCGCTCATTGACGATTTCCTTCTCGACGGCCGCGACGAAGGCGCGCGGGCTGTCGGTGACGTCCATGATGGCCGCATTGCGCTGGACGTGCGCGCGCACCGCTTCGGTCGCGCAGGCCTCGGCCAGCACCTGATGCATCCGCTGCACGATGGCGTCCAGCGTGTCCTTGTGCATGGCCATACCACCCCAGGCGGAGTACTGGTAGCCCGGGACGCCTGCCTCCGCCAGGGTCGGCACGTTAGGAAGCGCCGGCAGTCTGGCGGGAGTGGTCACCGCCAGCGCCCGGAGCTTGCCGCCCTGGATGTTGGGTAACAGCGCGCCCAGCACACTGATGGTGAAGTCGATCTGTTTGCCCAGGAGGGCGTTGGCCGATTCCACCGCGCCCTTGTAGGGAATGTGGGTGGCGCTCAGGCCGGGCAGGGCCTCGGTCATGTACTCGACCGCCATGTGCGCGGGGGAGCCCTGGCCGGCGGTACCGAAGGTCAGGGTGCCGGGCCGGGCCTGGATCGCCTTGACCAGGTCTCCTGCCGTCTGGTAAGGCGACTCCGCGTTGACCGCCAGCACGAAAGGCGAATTGCTAATGCGCGTGACCAGCCGCACCTCGCGCAGCAGGTCGAATGGCGCAGGCATGGCCGCCAGGGTCACATGGCCAGAGGACAGGTACACCAGGGTGTGGTTGTCGGCGGGCTGGGCAGTCATCGCCCGCACGCCAATGAGGCCGGAGCCACCCGGCCGGTTTTCGACCACGACGGAGGTGCCGAGGATGCGAGCCACTTGCTCGCCGACCGAGCGCGAGGTGCTGTCGGGCGTCCCGCCAGCCGGGTAGGGCACGATCCAGCGCAGCGGCTTGCTCGGCCAGTTGGCGGGCTGGGCCATGGCGGGAAATTGGGTGGCCAGGCCGGCTGCCGCCAGCCATTGAAGGGCGCCACGACGACGGATCGATTCATTCATGAGTGCATCTCCTGTTGATGGACGGGTAACACGTTGCGCCCTCAGTCCAGTTGGACTTCGGACTCGAGCCGGTTGACGATGCTTCCGGGTGCTTGGGGTCCCGGCTCAATCCGCACGCGACGGATCTGCCCGGGGTAGGCGTGGGGATCGCCGGGGGTCAGGCCTGGAATCACTTTACGCTTGCGGTCGCGCCCCACATCCATCCCCTCGCCCGCGATGCGCAGGAAGGTGGGCGTGGTGTCGATCTCGCCCACCTCGGCGCCACCGACCAAGACCTTGGCCCGCCCCTCGCGGTTACCCATGGCCTTGTGCAAAAGCTCCAGCGTCTGGGGCCCGGGCTGCAGGGCCACTTGCGCGGCATGCGTGTGCGTGGGCGAGGCGCGATAGACCACCTGCAGCTGCCCCTCGCGGACCTGGGCCGACAGGCCGTTGAAGCTGTCGCCGATGGCGAACAGCACGCCCGACTGACCTGGCTGCCAATCGAACTCGCACGAGAGCCGGTAGTCGCGGTCGCCCACCAGGGGCGAGACGAGCATGGGCGAATAGGTTTCCGTCCCGGGCCAGAAGTCGCGGGGCGAATTGGCCAGCCGGCGCATCGGGTCGGGCACCGCCAGCACGCGCCGGTTGTCGCGGTTGTCCAGCGGGTAGACGTTGAAGCGGGCGGCATCCGCCTCGAAGGCCGCCAGCAGCTCGGCGAGCTTGTCGGGCCGGGCGGCGGCCAAGTCCTTGCACTCGGTCGGATCCTCGTCGAGGTTGAACAGCATCCAGCGGTCCAAGTCGATGGGCTGTGCGGGCGGCTGCAGCGAGACCGCCTTCCAGGGCCCAAGCCGGTAGCCGCGATGCCCCTCGAGTTCGTAGTACTGACGGTCACGCTGACTGGGATGATTGCCCTGCGTGAGCGAAGCCGCGAAGCTCACGCCATCGAGCCCGCGGGTCTTGAAGCCTTGGTGCTGCAGCGGGTAGTCCATCTTCAGCAGGTCAAGCACCGTGGGCAGCAAGTCGGTGGCGTGCACCCATTGCTGGCGCAGGCTGCCGCCGTCGGCGATGCCAGCCGGCCAGTGCACGATGAACGGCACCCGAATGCCGCCGTTCATCGGCGTGCGCTTGTAGAAGCGAAACGGCGTGTTGCTGGTCTGCGCCCAGGCCACCGGGTAGGCGGGGTAGGAGTTCATCCCGCCCAGCGTGCCCGACTCGAGCATCTCGCGCGCAAGGGCCGGGTTTTCCTTCTGGGTGACGCGCTTTTCGAAAATGTTGGCCGATCCACCCGGACCGCCGATCGAGGACGCGCCGTTGTCCGAGGTCAGAACGAACAGCGTGTTCTCCCAGACGCCCAGGCGCTTGAGCTCGGCGCTGATCTCGCCGATGCTGCGGTCGATGCCTTCGACCATGGCCGCATAGATCTGCATGTAGCGCGCCATCAGCGGGCGCTGCTCGGGCGGCACATCGTCCCAGGCCGGAATGCCCGGCGAGCGGTCGCCCAGGCGCCAATCGTCCGGCACCAGGCCGGCACGCTTCTGGCGCTCGAAGCGGGCCTCGCGGACCGCGTCCCAACCGGCGTCGTACACCCCGTCGTAGCGGGCGACTTCCTCGGGCCTCGCCTGCAAGGGCACATGGGGCGCGTTGTGCGCCAGGTAAAGAAAGAAGGGCCGCTCGGCGTCGTTCGTCACGTGCCCGCGCAGAAAGCGCATGGAGCGGGCGGTCCAGTCGTCCGTGCTGTAGTAGTCGGCCGGGTAGGTGTCCGCGTCGACGAACTCATTGCCGTTGATCAGGTGCCCTGGCGAGAAGAAGTTGGTCTCGGCGCCGAGGAATCCGTAGAACCGGTCAAAGCCCTTTTGCAGCGGCCAGGAGGACTTGTCAGCGCCAGAGGTGGCCTGGTAGTCGGGCGTGTTGTGCCACTTGCCGACCCCATAGGTGCCATAGCCGGCCGAGCGCAGCATCTCGGCCAGGGTGGGCGCGTCCGGGCTGATGGCACCGGCCTGGTAACCAGGGTAGCCCGGCAAGGCGTGGGTGAGCCAGCCGCAGCCGACCGAATGCGGGTTCTTGCCTGTCATCAGGGCCGCGCGGGCCGGGGTGCACATCGGCACCGTGGTGTACTGCGTGTAGCGCAAGCCCGCGCCGGCCAAGGCATCGATATGGGGCGTGTGGATCTCGCCGCCATAGCAGCCGAAATCAGAGAAGCCCAGGTCGTCGAGCAGAACGAACACGATGTTCGGCCCGCGCCGCCCTGGCGTGGGGGGCCACCAGGGCTGGCTGTCCTTGTGCGTGCGGCCAATCTTGGCCTGGTGGCCATGGGCCGGGTCACCGGACTTCAGAGGTCCTGTCTGACTCATGATCGTGATCCCAAAAGGAGGTCGGCGGCCTTCTCGCCGATGGCGATGGAGGCGGCGTTGGTGTTGGACGAGGGCATGGTGGGCATGATGGAGGAGTCCACCACACGGATTGCATCGAGCCCGTGCACCCGCAACTGCGGGTCGACCACCGCCGCGTCGTCGACACCCATCTTGCAGGTTCCGATGGGGTGCCAGGAGGTCTGCCCGCTCTCGCGGATGTAATGCAGCAGTTCTTCGTCGGAGACGGCGCCGGGACCGGGCCGGGTCTCCTCGGTGATCAGATCGGCCAGGGCCCCTTGGGAAGCGACCCGGCGCGCCAGCCGGAAGGCTTGCAGCATGATGCGCCGGTCTTCCTCGTGCGTGAGGTAGCGCGGGTCCATCACCGGGTCGAGCAGGGCGTCCGGCCCGGTCGCGTGCAGGGACCCGCGCGATTGCGGACGCAGTTGGAACAGACCGATAGAAAAGCCCGGGAAGGGGTCGAGGCCGGCACCGCGGGTGCGGGAATACCGGCTGGCCGCGCTCAGGTGATGCATCTGAATCTTCACCGTGGGCTGCGCCTGGCTCTCGTCGGTGCGCACCAGCGCATGCACAGTGGCCGAGGGCGTGGCCATCATCCCCTTGCGCGTGAGCAAATAGCCAGCGCCCATGAGGAAGGGCCGCCACCGGCTGGACATGATCTCGTTGAGCGTGACCCGGCGCCGGGCCCGAAAGGTGATGCGTGTCTGCAGATGGTCCAACAGGTTCTCGCCCACGCCTTTCAAGGCGTGCACGACCGGGACACCGATAGATGCCAGCAACTCGGGCTGGCCGACCCCGGAGACCTCGAGCAATTGCGGCGACTTGATCGGACCGGCCGACAAGATGACCTCCGCGCGCGCATGGGCCACGGCGTTGACGCCTTGGCGCTGGTAAGCCACGCCCACCGCACGCCGTCCCTCCCAGAGGATCCGGGTAGCCACGCACTCGGTACGCAGGGTCAGCGTGGCGGGAAGATCGCCCGCCAGATAGCCGCGCGCGGTGCCACAGCGCTCGCCGCCCCGGGTATTGAGCTGGAGATGGCACACGCCCTCGTAGCGCTCGCCGTTGTAATCGGGTGTCTGCGGGATGCCTGCCTGCTGGCACGCCTCGACGAATGCGTCGCCCAGCACCTGCGGGTCGTGGCGCAGGCTGGTCACATGGATCGGCCCGCCGCGCCCGCGCCACTGGGGGTCGCCCTCGGTGAAGTTCTCCATGCGCTTGAAATAGGGCAGCAGGTCCTGGTAGCCCCAGCCCGGGTTGCCCAGGTCACGCCAGTGGTCGAACTCGGCCGGGTCGCCCCGGACATAAATCATGCCGTTGACCGAGCTCGAGCCGCCCGGCAGGCGTCCGCGCGGCCAATAGATTTTCTGGCCATGCAGAGCGGTCTGCTCCTGGGTGTTGAAGGGCCAGACGTAGTCGGGGTTGAGCAGCAGCCGGCCAATGCCCAGCGGGGTGCGCACCCAGAAATCGTTTTGGCGCGGCGCGCCCGCTTCGAGCAGCAGCACCTGCTTGCCGGCATCGGCCAGGCGCCTGGCCAACGTGGCGCCCGAGGAGCCGGCGCCGATCACCACATAGTCAAACGTCTCCGTGGAAGTCACACGGTTTCCCCGCGCAGCCAGGACTGCAGGCGAACTGCCTCTTGGCCCATGCGCTCGAACTGCCGGTCTGGCATTTCGTCCTGCACAAAGCCCGGCTTGGTGCGGGCAGGCACCGGGTCGACCCCGAGTTCGACGAAGACGGGGCCTTCCATCGCCAGCAACGCGGGCAGGCGCTGCTCCCACACCTGGGCGTCGTCGATGCGCTCGGCATGGACATAGCCCGCCACCCGAGCCGCGCCGGCAAAGTCAAAGCCCGCCGCAGGTGCAGTGAGGTTGCCCAAGCCGGTGAACTGGGTGCCGTTGTGAATGACCGCATGCAAAAACTTGCGTGGCTTGGCACGGGCCACGGTGGCCAGTCCGCTCAGCTCCAGCATCAGGCTGGCGTCGCCGTCGACCACCACCACCGCCCGGTCAGGCTGCGCCAGCGCCAGGCCCAGCCCCAGGCACGCGGCGCCGCCCATGAGAGGCACCGAGCTGATGCGGCTGCGCACCTTGTCGGCCTGGCTGTCGTCGGCGCTGACCGCCTTGACCAGTTTGGCAGCGGCAAAGCCAATCAGTAACCCCGCGGTACCGCCCAGGGTGGGGATGCCCTTGGCGTTGCCCTGGGGGCCTTCGATCATGTCGAAAGTGAACATGGCACCCATGGTGGCCACGAGCATGGAGTCGTGGGGCCGGGATTTGGCGACGGGGGCGCAGGCCTGCAACATATTCATCATGATCAGCTCCAGGACATCGGTGCGCCCAACAGAATCACGGCGGCAGTGGATCGCTGCTGGGCCACTTCATAGGCTTGGTCCAGCAGGCCCAGGTCCGTCGGACGCTCGAGGCGGAAATAGGGAATGTCCAGCGCATCGAGCATCGGCTCCATCACGCGGACCATGGTGCGGCGGGACAGGCGCGAGTCCTGCCCGAGGTTGGCGTACTCGCGGCCGAACTGGCCGACCAGGAACACCAGGGGAATATGCGCGTCAAGGCAGACCGCGCGCAGCGTGTTCACGCAGTTGTAAAGGCCTTGGTTTTGCATGGACACCAGGGGCTTCTTGCCGCCCAGCGTGAGCCCGGCCGCCATCGTGACGCACTGGTTTTCGCTAGCGGCGTTGATCTGGCGGATGCCGTGGCTGCCGGTCTCCAGCTGCTGATGGAGCGACATCTGCACCCAATCGGGAACCGTGACAAAGTGGTCGATAGCCGCCGCCTTCATGCGTTCGAGCATGGCGGTGGCCGGGATGGAGTATTTAGAGAGGTTCATACGCGCTGCGGTTGTTCGGATACGATTCTTCTTCCGCGAGCCGGACTTCACAGTCGGCTACCCGACACAAGGCATCAGGGTATTCGCCAACCCTCCTCCAGACTGCCATGCGCCCCGCCCCTCCAGCCGACCTCCGGTCGCCGCACGATCAGGCACTGGCGGCGCTGCGTTCCATCCCCTGGCTGATGAAGGCGCAGCCGGGCACGCTGGCGCTGATGGCCGGGTCCGCACAACTGGAAATCCACCCCGGCGGCACTCAGGTCTGCTGGCGCGGACGGATCTCCACCCATTTCATGGTGGTGGTGCGGGGCACGCTGCTGGTGGGGTTTGATCTGCCCGACGGACGGCGGCAC
>NZ_JARXAB010000043.1 GCF_029866045.1 Ramlibacter sp.
GACGCCCGCACCATCGGCGTGACGCCCTGGGAAAAGGGCATGGGCGCCAAGATCGAAAAAGCCATTCGCGAGAGCGACCTGGGCCTGAACCCGGCCTCCATGGGCGAGCTGATCCGCGTGCCCATGCCCGCCATGAGCGAAGAGCGCCGCAAGGAAATGACCAAGCTGGTGCGCAACGAAGGCGAGAGCGCAAAGATTGCGGTCCGCAACCTGCGCCGCGACGGCAACGAGCAGGTGAAAAAGCTGGTCAAGGACAAGCTCGCGTCCGAAGACGACCAAAAGCGCGCCGAGGCCGACATCCAAAAGGTGACCGACAAGCACATTGCTTCGATCGACGCCCTGGTGTCCGCCAAGGAACAAGAAATCCTGGCGGTCTGAGCGGCCCCGGTGTCCGACCAAGCCGAGCCTGCGCCGCGCGAACGCCCTGCGCGAGCCCGCTGCCCCAGCCGCTTGTCACGCCTGCGCCGGTCACCGCACGTGTGCCGCATCGCCGAGCGCCGCATCACAGAGCGCCTCATCACCGAGCGCCTCATCCCACAGGTCGGGCCGTGACCGCCACCATTCCCCACCATGTCGCCATCATCATGGATGGCAACGGCCGCTGGGCGTCGTCGCGCTATCTGCCGCGCCTGGCTGGCCACAAGCGGGGCCTCGACGCCTTGCACACCTGCGTGCGTCACTGCGGCGACCGGGGGGTCAAGGTGCTCACCGTGTTTGCCTTCTCCTCCGAGAACTGGAGCCGTCCGCCCGACGAGATCTCTGGCCTGCTCGACCTGCTGGCCAATGCGCTGGAGCGCGAGATCACTCCCCTGCATGCGCAAGGGGTGCGGCTGCACTTCGTGGGCGACCGCAGCCGCCTCTCGCCCAAGGTGCAGGCACACCTGGCCGATGCCGAGGCGCTGACCGCGGGCAATGATCGGCTGGTGTTCAACATCTGCTTCAACTACGGTGGTCGCTGGGACATCGCTCAGGCCGCCGCCCGACTGGCCAAGGACGGCCGTGCGATTACTCCTGACAGCCTCGCCGGTGCCCTGGCCCTGGCCCATGTGCCCGACCCCGACCTGCTGATTCGCACCGGAGGCGAGCACCGTATCAGCAACTTCCTGCTGTGGCAGGCCGCCTATACCGAGCTGTATTTCACGGAGAAGCTCTGGCCCGAGTTCGGCCCCGCCGACCTGGACGCCGCCCTGGCCGACTTCGCCCGGCGCGAGCGCCGTTTTGGCAAGACCTCCGAGCAGGTGCGGTTGGCGCTGGCAGCCTCGCAGCGGCAGGCCGCCTGAGCGCACCGATCCGACCATGCTGCTGCAACGCGTGATCACCGCCCTGGCCCTGCTGGCGGTGTTGCTACCTGCGCTGTTCTGGTCCAGCCCCATCCCGTTTGCGGTGGTGGTGCTGGTGCTGCTCACCGCCGGTGCCTGGGAATGGGGCCGCCTCAATGGTCTGGCCCGTGCTGGCTCCCTGGCGTGTGGCGCCGCCTGCCTGGCGCTGTGCGCCCTGGCCTGGCAGGCAGGCCTGGTGGGTCGGCCACTGCCGGTGCTGTGGGCCGGGGCCGGCGTGCTGTGGGTGCTGGGCGGCGCGTGGGTGCTGCGTCGGGGTGTGGCCGGATGGCCCCACCTGGCCCAGAGCCTGCGGGTGGTGGTGGGGGTGCTGCTGCTGTGGCTGGCGTGGCTGGCGCTGGCGCAGGCCCGCGCCATCGGCATCAATTTCCTGTTGTCCGTTTTCGTTTTGGTCTGGGCCGCTGACGTGGCCGCTTATTTCGCGGGCCGAGCCTTTGGCTTGCGCCTGGTCTCGGTGCGCCTGGCACCGGCCATCAGCCCCGGCAAGAGCTGGGAGGGCGTGTGGGGCGGCATGCTGGCGGTGCTGGCAGTGGCCCTGGTCTGGCGGCAGGTCGACGCCACCTGGGGTGTGGCCGGCGGCTGGTCGGCCAGCCTCTACACCCGCCTGGGCGAGCAAGGGCCCGTGCTGCTGGTGCTTTCCTTGCTGTTCCTCGCCGCGATGAGCGTGGTGGGGGATCTGGTCGAGTCTCTGGTCAAGCGCGCCGCGGGCGCCAAAGACTCCAGCGGCCTGCTGCCGGGGCATGGCGGCGTGCTCGATCGCGTCGATGCCTTGCTTCCTGTGCTCCCGCTGGCGATGATGCTGGCTGCAACTTCAGGCCTCGCATGACTCGACAACGCATTACCGTGCTGGGCGCTACCGGCTCCATCGGCACCAACACCCTGGACGTCATCGCCCGTCATCCGGACCGCTTTGAGGTGTTCGCGCTCAGCGCCGCGCGCCAGGTGGAGCCCCTGCTGGCGCAGTGCGCCCAGTTTCGGCCGCGCTTTGCGGTGATGGCCGACGCTGCAGCCGCCGCGCAACTGTCTGACCGCCTTGCCGCCGAGGGTATGCCTACCCGGGTACTGGCCGGCCCGGGCGCCATGTCCGAGATTGCCGCCCACCCGGAGGTCGACATGGTGATGGCGGCCATCGTCGGCGCTGCTGGCCTTGCGCCCTGCCTGGCAGCGGCACGCGCCGGCAAGCGCCTGCTGCTGGCCAACAAGGAGGCCCTGGTGGTGGGTTGCGACGTCTTTCTCGATGCGGTGGCCGAGGGCGGCGCCACCTTGCTTCCGATCGACAGCGAGCACTCGGCCATCTTCCAAGCATTGCCCGAGGACCGGACGACTTGGGAGGCACGGGTCGAGAAAATCATCCTCACCGCCTCCGGGGGACCGTTTCGCACCTGGTCACCGGCGCAGTTGCGCGAGGTGACGCCCGAGCAGGCCTGCAAGCACCCCAACTGGGTGATGGGCCGCAAGATTTCGGTGGACTCGGCCACCATGATGAACAAGGCGCTCGAGGTGATCGAGGCCCGCTACCTGTTCGGGCTGGCGCCCGAGCGGCTGGAGGTGGTGATTCACCCGCAAAGCGTGGTGCATTCGATGGTGCAGTTCCGCGACACCTCGGTGGTGGCGCAATTGGGAACGCCCGATATGCGGGTGCCCATTGCCTATGGCCTGTCTTGGCCTGAGCGAATTGCCTCGGGCGCGCAGCCGCTTGATTTTTCAGCCCTGTCCGACCTGCGCTTTGAGTCGCTGGACAGCCACGGTCACCGTGAGCGCTTCGCGGGTCTGGCCCTGGCTTGGCAGGCGCTGCAGGCGGCGCCTGGCACGACCGCGGTGCTCAACGCAGCCAACGAGGTGGCGGTGGCCGCCTTCCTGGAGCGGCGCATTCGCTTCGACCAGATCCACGCCCTCAACCTGGCCACGCTGTCGGCGGTGCAGCCTGAGCATCCGCGCAGCCTCGATGACCTGTTGGCGCTCGACGCGCGCAGCCGCCGCGTTGCGACTGAGCGCATTGGCGCGCTCGCCTGATTCGGCTGACCGAGCCAACAGCCCGCGCGCTACACCCATCCCATGCTCACTGCTTTTGCTTTTCTGGTGGCCCTGGGGCTGCTGATCACCGTGCACGAGTACGGGCACTACCGCGCCGCGATTGCCTTTGACGTGAAGGTGCTGCGCTTTTCGGTCGGTTTCGGGCCGGTGCTGCGGCGCTGGAAGCCCCGCAACCCGCGCCCCGGCCAGGACACCGAGTTCACCCTGTGCGCCTTGCCGCTGGGCGGCTATGTGCGCATGCTCGACGAGCGCGAGGGGGCGGTCGATTCGTCCGAGTTGAATCGGGCCTTCAACCGAGCACCGCTGCGCGCGCGCTTTCTGATTGTGGCCGCCGGGCCGCTGGCCAATCTGGCGCTGGCGGTGCTGCTGTATGCCGCAGCGGCCTGGGTGGGGCAGGAGTCGCCGCGCGCGCTGCTTTCGGCGCCGGTGGCCGGCTCGCTGGCCGAGCGCGCAGGCCTGGTCGGCGGCGAGGAGGTGCTGGCCACGGGGACGGCAGATGGCGAGGGGCCTCGCCAGGGCCAGGCGCAGGGCCAGGAAGATCGCACGGAGGGCCGTAGCGGGTACCGCACGGGCGCCATCGCCTCAGACCCGGTCGACTCCTTTGACGAACTGCGCTGGCGCTTGATGCGTGCGGCGATCGAGGGCGACGATCTGTGGCTGCAAGTGGCGCCGGCCGGCGGCGGCGCCAGCCGGGAGCTGCGGCTGCCGCTTTCACAGCTCGGCGCCAGCGATGCCGACGCTTCCTTGCTGCGGCGTATCGGCATTGTGTCGCCCCTGTCCCAGCCGGTGATCGGCCGGGTGGTGCCCGAGGGGGCGGCCGATCGCGCCGGCCTGCAGGTGGGCGACCGGGTGCTGGCGGTGGGTGGGCAGGCGGTGGTCGACGGACAGCAACTGCGCGAATGGATACGCCGCCAGGGCGCCGAGGGCGCCCCCCCAGCGGCAGCCCCCTGGCGCATCGAGCGGGCCGGGCGCGAGGTCGAACTGTCGGTGAGGCCCGAGGTGGCGCAGGAGCGGGGCCTCTCCATCGGCCGGGTGGGAGCCCATGTGGGGGCGCCGCCGGAAATGGCGCTGGTACGCCAGGGCCCCTGGGAGGGCTTGGTGGCTGGGGCGCAGCGCACCTGGGAGGTGTCGGTGCTGTCGCTGCGGATGCTGGGGCGGATGGTGGTGGGCGAGGCCTCGCTGTCCAACCTGAGCGGGCCGCTGACCATCGCCGACTACGCGGGCCGGTCGGCCAGCCAGGGGCTTGCACAGTACCTGGTCTTTTTGGCCATGGTCAGCGTCAGCCTGGGCGTACTGAACCTGCTGCCGCTACCCGTCCTCGATGGTGGACACCTGATGTATTATCTTTGGGAGATGGTGACCGGTCGGGGTGTGTCCGACGCATGGATGGAGCGGCTCCAGCGCGCGGGCGTGGCGATCTTGCTGGCCATGATGGCCATTGCCCTGTTCAACGACCTCACGCGCCTTCTGAACAACCCATGAACCAAATGATCCAGCGCGTCGGCTTCTTCGGTTCCTTGCTCCCGGCCCTCCGTGCCGCAGTGGGCAGGGGCCTTTACCGGCGCCTTCTGGGCGGCCTGCTGGCCACCCTCTTCGCGGCGCAGGCTTGGGCCGTCGAGCCTTTCACCATCGGCGACATCCGTGTCGAGGGCCTGCAGCGGGTCGAGCCGGGCACTGTGTTCGCCTCTATTCCGGTGCGGGTGGGTGACCGCTACGAGGACGACAAGGGCGCCGCGGCAATCCGCTCGCTGTTTGCCCTGGGCCTGTTCAAGGACGTTCGCCTGGAAGTGCGGGGCAATGTGCTGGTGGTGCTGGTCGAGGAACGCCCGACCATCGCCAGCGTCGACTTCACTGGCCTGCGCGAGTTCAATAAAGACGTACTGGTCAAAGTGCTGCGCGAAATCGGCCTCGCCGACGGCCGACCCTTTGACCAAGCCCTGGCCGACCGCGCCGAGCAAGAACTCAAGCGTCAATACATCACCCGCAGCCTGTACGCGGCGGAAGTCATCTCGACCATCACCCCGGTCGAGCGCAACCGGGTCAACCTCACCTTCTCGATCAATGAGGGGCCGCCAGCCCGCATTCGTGAGCTGCGCATCGTGGGCGCCCGCGCCTTCAGCGAATCCACGCTCAAGGGGCTGTTCAGCCAGGACACTGGCACCTTCATGAGCTGGTACACCAAGTCGAACCAGTACTCGCGCACCAAGCTCAACGCCGACCTGGAGACCCTGCGCTCTTACTACCTGCAGCGCGGGTTCATGGAGTTCACGATCGACAGCACCCAGGTCGCGATCTCCCCTGACAAAAAAGACGTGAGCATTTCCCTCAACATCACCGAGGGCGACCGCTTTGTGGTCAGTGCCGTCAAGTTGGAGGGGAGCTTCCTCGGCAAGGACGAGGAGTTCAAGGCCCTGGTTGCGATCAAGCCAGGCCAGCCCTACAACATCGACGAGGTCACCCGCACCACCCGCGCCTTCACCGAGTACTTTGGCAACTTTGGCTATGCCTTTGCCCAAGTGCAGGCGCGCCCCGAGGTGGACCGCGCCACCGGCCGGGTGCAGATCACCCTGCTGGCAGAGCCCAGCCGCCGCGCCTATGTGCGGCGCATCAACATCGCCGGCAACAACCGAACCCGTGACGAGGTCATCCGGCGGGAGTTTCGCCAGCTCGAGGCCAGCTGGTACGACGGCGACCGCATTCGCCGCTCCCGTGACCGGGTCGACCGCCTGGGCTACTTCAAGAGCGTGGCGATCGATTCCCAGGAGGTGCCAGGCGCACCTGATCAGGTGGACCTGAATGTTGTTGTCGAGGAAAAGCCGACCGGTGCCATCCAGCTGACCGCTGGCTTTTCTTCCACCGAAAACCTGAGTCTGGGCTTTGGCATCAGCCAGGACAACGCCTTCGGGTCCGGCCGCTTTCTGTCCGCGAACGTCAACGCCAGCAAATACAACCGGGTGTTTTCGATCAACACCACCGACCCCTACTACACGGCGGACGGGGTGTCTCGTGCCTGGGAGTTGTCGCACCGTGATGTGCGGCCCTACCTGGATCAAGGGGGTAGCTATCGGGTGGTCACCACCAACGCCAGTGTGCGCTTTGGCGTGCCCTTCACCGAGGTTGACACGGTCAACTTTGGCGCCGGGGTGGAGCAAAACAACATCGTGACAGGGGCGGCCATTCCGGCGTCCTACCTCGTGTTTGCCCGCGATGTGGGCTACAAAAGCGTCATGTTCCCCTTCACGGTGGGATGGATCCGCGACGACCGCGACAGCGCCCTGATTCCCTCGCGCGGCCGGCTACAGCGGGCCAATGGTGAGCTGAGCCCTTTTGGCGACGTCCACTATTTCCGCGCCGGTTATCAGTTCCAGCAATACGTCCCATTGAACCGCCAGTACACCCTGGCCTTCAACTCCGACTTCGGCTGGGGCCAGGCGCTGGGCAACTCCAGTTACCCAGTGTTCAAGAGCTACACCGGCGGTGGTTTGGGTTCTGTCCGAGGCTTCGCCCCGGGCACCCTGGGCCCGCGTGACGTCACTGGCTCCATCGTGGGCGGTAACCGCAAGATCGCTCTGAACGGTGAACTTCTGGCACCGCTCCCGGGGACGGGTAACGACCGCACTATTCGGCTCTATGGCTTCGTTGACATGGGTAACGTCTACGGCCCTGATGAGAAGCTTGACCTGAGCACGCTGCGCTCCTCTCTCGGTGCGGGCGTCACCTGGATCTCTCCCCTGGGCCCAATGCGCTTGGCCTATACCCACCCACTGCGCAAGTTCTCCGGGGATAGAATCGAAAAAATCCAATTCCAGATCGGTACCTCCTTCTAATGAAGCAACTCATCGTTCGTTGGGCCCTCGGGCTTCTGGGTGCCATGGCGCTGGTGGCGCCCACCGTGGCCCAAGAGTTCCGCATCGGCTTTGTCAATACCGATCGCATCTTGCGCGACGCCAATGCCTCCAAAACCGCGCAATCCCGGCTGGAGCAAGAGTTCTCCAAGCGCGACAAAGAAATCAATGACCTCCAGGCTTCCCTCAAGACGGGCTCCGAAAGGTTTGAGCGCGACGCGCCCACCCTGTCCGAGAGTCAGCGCCAGCAGCGGCAGCGCCAGTTAGCTGATCAAGACCGTGAGCTGCAGCGCAAGCGCCGTGAGTTCCAAGAAGACCTCGGTGCCCGCCGCAATGAAGAGCTGCAACAGGTGCTCGAGCGGGCCAACCGGGTGGTCAAGCAGGTGGCCGAGCAGGAAAAGTACGACCTCATCCTGCAAGAGGCGGTCTACATCAATCCCAAGCACGACATCACCGACAAGGTGATTCGCGCGCTCAACGCCGCCGCGAGCCGGTGAGGTGACGCTGAGACTGGGTGACATCGTTCAGGCGCTCGGTGGGGAGCTGCTGGGCGACCCCGGCCAGCCCATCGAGGGGCTGGCGCCACTGGAGTCAGCCTCGGGCACCCAGCTCAGCTTTCTGAGCAACCCCCGCTACCAACCGCAACTGGCCGCCTCCAAGGCGGCCTGTGTCATCGTGGGTCCGGCCTTGCGGGAGGCCGCAAGCGCACGCGGTGCCGTCATCGTGGCCGATGACCCCTACCTTTATTTCGCCCGCCTCACCCGCTTGTGGAAGGCCCGGCAGGGACCGGCGCAAGCGGGCCCCCTCATTCACCCCAGCGCAGTGATCGACCCAGGTGCACAGGTGCACCCCAGCGCCCGCATCGGGGCCCTGTGCGTGGTGGAGCGCGGTGCGCGCATCGGCGCGGGCACTGTCCTCAAGTCGCGGGTGACCGTGTCTGAGGGCTGCATCATCGGTGAGCGCTGCGTGCTGCATCCGGGCGTGGTGATCGGCGCCGACGGCTTCGGCTTTGCCCCGCACCAGGGCGCCTGGGAAAAGATAGAACAGCTCGGTGCGGTGCGCATCGGCGACGATGTCGAGATCGGCGCCAACACCTGCATCGACCGCGGCGCGCTGGAAGACACCGTGATTGAGGACGGGGTCAAACTCGACAACCTCATTCAGGTGGGGCACAACGTGCGCATTGGGCGCCATACCGCGATTGCCGGCTGCGTGGCCATTGCCGGCAGCGCCCGCATTGGCGCGCACTGCACCATCGGCGGCAAAACCGGCATCGTGGGCCATCTGACCATTGCCGACCATGTGCACATCTCGGCCATGTCGCTGGTGAGCCGGTCGATTGCCAAGCCCGGGCTCTATACCGGCGTCTTTCCCCTGGACGACAATGCCTCCTGGGAGAAGAACGCCGCCACGCTGCGACAACTTCATTCGCTGCGTGACCGCATCAAAGCACTCGAGAAGAACCATGCCTGAACAAGCCGTGATGGACATCCATCAGATCCTCAAACAGCTGCCGCACCGTTACCCCATCTTGCTGGTGGACCGTGTTCTGAGCCTGACCAAGGGTGAGCGCATCGTCGCCATCAAGAACGTCACCATCAACGAGCCTTTTTTCACTGGTCACTTTCCGCACCGGCCGGTGATGCCCGGCGTGCTCATTCTCGAAGCCATGGCCCAGGCCGCCGCCTTGCTGTCTTTTGCCACCGAGGGCGTGACCCCGGACGACAAGACGGTGTACTACTTCGCCGGTATTGACGGCGCGCGCTTCAAGCGCCCGGTCGAGCCAGGCGACCAGCTCACCATGGAAGTGAGCCTCGAGCGGTCCAAGGCCAGCATCTACAAGTTCAAGGGCGTCACCCGGGTGGGCGATGAGGTGGCCTGCGAGGCCGAACTCATGTGCACCATGCGCCGCATCGCCTGAGGGTGGTCGGGTGAGCCAGAACATTCATCCCACTGCCATCGTTGCGCCAGGGGCCCGCATCGACCCCTCGGTGACGATTGGTCCGTACAGCGTCATCGGCGCGAATGTCACCCTCGGTGCCGGCACCACTGTCGGCCCGCATTGCGTGATTGAGGGTCACACCACCATCGGGCGAGACAACCGCATTTTTCAGTTTGCCTCCCTGGGCGCAATTCCGCAGGACAAAAAGTACGCGGGCGAGCCCTGCGAGCTGGTGATCGGCGACCGCAACACCATCCGCGAGTTCACCACCTTCAACATCGGCTCGCCCGGTGGCGGCGGTGTCACCCGTATCGGCAGCGACAACTGGCTGATGGCCTATGTGCACATTGCCCACGATTGCGTGATTGGCAACCACACCATCTTCGCCAACAACTCGCAGCTGGCCGGCCATGTGGAGGTGGGCGACTGGGTCATTTTGGGCGGCTTTACCGTGGTGCACCAGTTCGTGCGCATTGGCGCCCACGGCATGACCGCCATGTGCTCGCTGCTTTTTGCCGACCAGCCGCCCTTTGTCATGAGCCAGGGCCAGCCGGCGGCGGCCCGCTCGATGAACTACGAGGGATTGCGGCGCCGGGGCTTTTCGGCGGCGCGTATCAGCGCGGTCAAGGCGATGCACAAGGCGCTGTACCGCGATGGTCTCACCCTGGAGCAGGCCCAGGCCCGCATCGCGGCCTTGGCGCAGGAGGCACCCGAGGCGCAGCCCGACGTCGACATGATGAGCGGCTTCCTGGCTGGCGTTTCGGCCCAGCGCGGGATCGTTCGGTGAGCAGGCAGGTCACGGCCCGCGCCACCCAGGCCGCTCGGGGCAGGGCGCGGCCATGAGCCTTCGGCTTGGCATGGTCGCGGGCGAGGTCTCCGGCGACCTGCTGGCAGGCCTGTTGCTCGAGGGCATGCGCAAGCGCTGGCCCGACCTATCAGCCTGGGGCATTGGCGGCCCGGTGATGGGCGCCAACGGTTTTCGGGCGGATTGGCCGTCCGAGCGCCTGGCAGTGCGTGGTTATATCGAGGTGCTGCGCCACTACCGCGGCATCGTTCGTATCCGCAAAGAACTGAAGGACCGGCTGCTGATGGCGGACCGGCCCGACCTGTTCATTGGCGTTGATGCGCCCGACTTCAACCTCGATCTCGAGGCGGACCTGCGCCAGGGCGGGCTGCGCACGGTGCACTTTGTCTGCCCCTCCATCTGGGCCTGGCGCGCCGGCCGGATCGAAAAGATCCGGCGCGCAGCCGACCATGTGCTGTGCCTGTTTCCTTTCGAGCCCGAACTCCTGGCGCAGCACGGCATCCCCGCCACCTACGTCGGGCACCCTTTGGCCAGCGTCATCCCCCGCCAACCCGACCGCAGCGCCGCGCGGCGAGCGCTGGGTCTGCCCGAGCGTGGCGAGGTGCTGGCGGTTTTGCCTGGCAGCCGCGCCTCAGAGGTGCAGTACTTGGTCGATGTCTTTCTGGAGGCGGCTTACCGCGTGCGGATCAAGCGGCCGGGCCTGCGCATCGTGATTCCGGCGGTGCCTGCGCTCCAGGGCCGTATCCGCGAGGCGGTGGCTCGGGCGGGTATGTGGGACGCGGTCAAGGTGGTGGCCGGCCGCTCGCACGAGGTGCTGGCAGCCTGCGACGTGACCCTGATCGCCAGCGGCACCGCCACCCTCGAGGCGGCCCTGTACAAACGGCCCATGGTGATCGGCTACCGGATGAACCTCCTCAGCTGGCAGATCATGAAGCGCCAGGCGCTGCAGCCCTGGGTGGGCCTGCCCAACATCTTGCTGCGTGAGATGGCGGTGCCCGAACTGCTGCAAAACGACTGCACGCCCCAGCTGCTGGCGCGGGCGGTGATGGGCTGGCTCGACGCCCCGGCGAAAATCACCGCACTGCAAGCCCGTTTTGCCGGCCTGCACGAGCAGCTTGCCATTGACACCGCCGCCCTCGCCACCGATGCCATTGAACGCGTCCTCCAGGCCTGATGCGCCCCGCCGTGGTGGGCGAGGCCGCCTGCCAGCGCCGGTGCAGTGCGCCCTCGACTGGGACCCGGTGGGCCTGATCGCCGGGGTGGACGAAGCCGGGCGCGGGCCGCTGGCTGGCCCGGTGGTGGCCGCCGCCGTCATCCTGGACGACGCGCGCCCGATCGCTGGTCTCGCCGACTCCAAGGTGCTGACCGCCTTGCGCCGCGAGCGCCTCTACGACGAGATCCGCGCCAAGGCACTGTGCTGCAGCATCGGCGAGGCCGGGGTGGAGGAGATCGAGCGCCTCAACATCCTGCAGGCCACGATGCTGGCCATGCAGCGGGCGGTGGAGGGCCTGCGTCTCAAGCCGGCCAAGGTGCTGGTCGACGGCAACCGCCTGCCGCGCCTGGAGGTGCTGTGCGAGGCCATCGTGGGCGGTGACGCCAAGGTCGCCGCGATCAGCGCAGCGTCGATCATTGCCAAGGTGCACCGTGACCGTTGGTGCGACGCGCTGCACGCACAATTTCCGCAGTACGGCTTCGACCGGCACAAGGGCTATGGCACCGCCGAGCATCTGGAGGCCTTGCGGGTTCATGGGCCGTGCCCCGAGCACCGGCGCGGCTTCGCACCGGTGGCGGCCTTGCTGGTGGCCTGAGAGCGGGCCCGAGAAGCTGCCTGCACCCCTGATTGCCTCCAGACCGTTCCTTGATTGCACCCCCGCGCATGGCCGACACCCTCACCCACATCCAGTCCCGGGACAACCCCTGGCTCAAGGACTTGCGCCGTCTCGCCCAGGACGGGGCCGCCTCCAGGCGCCAGGGCCGCGCCTGGCTGGAGGGCGACCACTTGTGCCGGGCGCTGCTGGCCCGCGGCGGCCAGCCCGAGGTGGCGGTGTATGCCCAGAGCCTGTGGGAGCAAAACGGCGCACTGAGCCTGGGGGACGCCGCCGCCTTGGTGCGCACCGTCGTCCTGCCCGACGCCTTGTTTCAGTCCATCAGCGGGCTCGAATCGCCGGCTCGCATGGGCTTCGTGCTGCCGCTGCCTGCCACGCCGTCGGTCGACACCGGTGCGGCCACGGTGGTCCTGGACCGGCTGCAGGACGCCGGCAATGTGGGCGCCATCCTGCGCTGCGCCTCGGCCTTTGGTTTTTCCCAAGTGCTGGCCCTCAAAGGCACGGCGGCCCTGTGGTCACCCAAGGTGCTGCGCGCCGGCATGGGGGCGCATTTTGGGCTGTCCCTGATTGAATCCGCCGAGCCCGAAGCCCTGGGCCTCCTGGCCATGCCGCGCCTGGCCACCAGCTCCCACAGCGGCGAGTGGCTGCACCGCAAGGCGCTGCCTTGGCCTTGTGCCTGGGTGTTCGGCCATGAGGGGCAGGGGGTGGGCGAGGGCGCCGCCGCCTTGTGCACCGGGTCCGTTCGCATCGTCCAGCCGGGCGGCGAGGAGTCCCTCAACGTGGCCACGGCGGCCGCCATCTGCCTGCACGCCAGCGCCGCGGCCCGGACAGGCCCTGAAGGGGCTTGAAAGTCCCCGTGCCGCAGGGGCCTGTGTGCCCTGTTTCCGAGTGGGACCCCTTCTGGGCGGGGCTATAATCAGCGGCTTTCCCGCAAACCCGTACGCCTAGCGCAACCCCAGCCTATCCCCTGAACAAAAGCAACACCGGTCGCCCGTCACCACGCGGGCAAATAGCCACCGGTTGTGTTTGGGCGTACCCGAATCATCCGGAGAACCCAGTGCTTTTGTCTCAACAGGCGTCCAAGCCTTCCGCCCTCCTGGCGCTCGCAGACGGCACGGTCTTTACTGGCACTTCGATCGGAGCCACCGGCTCCACCAGCGGTGAGGTGGTGTTCAACACCTCCCTCACCGGCTACCAGGAAATCCTCACCGACCCCAGCTACTGCCGGCAGATCGTCACGCTGACGTATCCGCACATCGGCAACTATGGCGTCAACGAGGAAGACGTCGAAGCCGGCAAGGTCCACGCCGCGGGCCTGATCATTCGCGACCTGCCGCTCATCGCCTCCAACTTCCGCAGCACCGCCACACTCGCCGAGTACCTGCGCCGCGAAGGCACGGTGGCCATTGCCGACATCGACACCCGCAAGCTCACCCGATTGCTGCGTGAGAAGGGCGCGCAAAACGGCTGCATCCTGGCCCTGGCGGCCGGCGAGGCCATCACCCCCGCGCATGTGGACCGCGCCCTTGCCCAAGCCCGCCAGGCCCCGGCCATGAGCGGCCTGGACCTGGCCAAGGTGGTCTCCGTCGCCCAGCCCTACGACTGGACAGAGACCGAGTGGCGTCTGGGCAGCGGCTACGGCAAGCTCGAAAGCCCGCGCTACCACGTGGTGGCCTACGACTTCGGCGTCAAAAAGAACATCCTGCGCATGCTGGCCGAGCGCGGCTGCCGCGTGACGGTGGTGCCGGCCCAGACCCCGGCCAGCGAGGTCAAGAAGCTCGCCCCCACCGGCGTGTTTTTGTCCAACGGCCCGGGCGATCCGGAGCCCTGCGACTACGCCATTGCCGCGACCCGCGAGCTGATCGAGGCGGGCTACCCGACGTTTGGCATTTGCCTGGGCCACCAGATTCTGGCGCTGGCCTCAGGTGCCAAGACCTTCAAAATGAAGTTCGGCCACCACGGCGCCAACCACCCGGTGAAAGACCTCGACTCCGGCCGCGTCTCCATCACCAGCCAGAACCACGGTTTTGCGGTGGACGAGAAGACCCTGCCCGCCAGCCTGCGCGCCACCCACGTGAGCCTGTTCGACGGCACGCTGCAGGGCCTGGCCCGCACCGACAAGCCGGCGTTCTGTTTCCAGGGTCACCCGGAGGCCTCGCCCGGTCCCCACGACATCGGCTACCTGTTCGACAGGTTCACCTCCCTGATGGACCCCACGAAGAAATGAATATGAGCCCCCACGTTCACGGCTTCGCCGTTTCTCTGCCCCCCGAGGGTGCCTTCGCTCCCTCGGGGCGGCCCAGCGGGAGCTAAAGCCATGCCCAAGCGCACAGACATCAAGAGCATCCTCATCATCGGCGCCGGCCCGATCATCATCGGCCAGGCATGTGAGTTCGACTACTCCGGCGTTCAGGCCTGCAAGGCCCTGCGCGAGGAGGGCTACAAGGTCATCCTGATCAACAGCAACCCTGCGACGATCATGACCGACCCGGCCACCGCCGACGTCACCTACATCGAGCCCATCACCTGGCAGACGGTCGAGAAGATCATTGCCAAGGAGCGGCCCGACGCCATCTTGCCCACCATGGGCGGACAGACCGCGCTCAATTGCGCTCTCGACCTCTGGCACCAGGGCGTTCTTGACAAGTACAAGGTCGAACTGATTGGCGCCACCCCCGAGGCCATCGACAAGGCCGAAGACCGCCAGAAGTTCAAGGAGGCCATGACCAAGATCGGCCTGGGTTCAGCGCGTTCGGGCATTGCCCACTCGATGGACGAGGCCTGGGCCGTGCAAAAGACGGTGGGCTTTCCCACCGTCATTCGCCCGAGCTTCACCCTAGGCGGCACCGGCGGCGGCATTGCCTACAACCCGGAAGAGTTCGAGACCATCTGTAAGCGCGGCCTCGAGGCCTCGCCCACCCACGAGCTGTTGATCGAAGAGTCGCTCCTGGGCTGGAAGGAGTACGAGATGGAAGTGGTCCGCGACAAGGCGGACAACTGCATCATCGTTTGCTCGATCGAGAACCTGGACCCCATGGGCGTGCACACCGGCGACTCGATCACCGTGGCCCCGGCGCAGACGCTGACCGACAAGGAATACCAGATCATGCGCAACGCCTCCCTGGCGGTGTTGCGCGAGATCGGGGTGGACACCGGTGGCTCCAACGTGCAGTTCTCGATCAACCCCAAAGACGGCCGGATGATCGTGATCGAGATGAACCCCCGGGTGTCTCGCTCCTCCGCCCTGGCCTCCAAGGCCACCGGCTTTCCGATTGCCAAGGTGGCGGCCAAGCTGGCGGTGGGCTACACCCTCGACGAACTGCGCAACGACATCACCGGTGGTGCCACGCCAGCGAGCTTCGAGCCCTCGATCGACTACGTCGTCACCAAGATCCCGCGCTTTGCGTTCGAAAAATTCCCCGCTGCCGACTCGCGCCTGACCACCCAGATGAAGTCGGTGGGTGAGGTGATGGCCATGGGCCGCACCTTTCAGGAAAGCTTCCAGAAGGCCCTCCGTGGCCTGGAAGTGGGCGTGGACGGCATGAACGAGAAGACCCAGGACCGCGAGCTGCTCGAAAAAGAGCTGGGCGCGCCGGGCCCGGACCGCATCTGGTACGTGGGCGACGCTTTCGCCGCCGGCTGGAGCGTGCAGGAAGTGCACGATATCACCAAGATCGACCCCTGGTTTCTAGTGCAGATCGAAGAGATCGTGAAGATCGAGTTGGAGCTGGACAAGCTCACCGCCTCGAAGGGCGAGGGCGCTCTGACCTCGCTCGACGCGGGCCAGCTGCGCATGCTCAAACGCAAGGGCTTCTCCGACCGGCGCCTGGCCAAGCTGCTCAAGACCCACGACAAGGCGGTGCGTGAGCAGCGCAAGGCGCTGAATGTGCGCCCGGTGTACAAGCGCGTCGACACCTGCGCTGCCGAGTTCGCCACCAACACCGCCTACATGTACTCGACCTACGAGGACGAGTGCGAGGCCGCGCCGACGAACAAGAGAAAAATCATGGTTCTGGGTGGCGGCCCCACCCGCATTGGCCAGGGTATTGAGTTTGACTACTGCTGCGTCCATGCGGCCCTCGCCATGCGCGAGGACGGCTACGAGACCATCATGGTCAACTGCAACCCTGAGACGGTCTCGACCGACTACGACACCTCCGACCGCCTCTACTTCGAGCCGGTCACGCTGGAAGACGTGCTCGAGATCGTCGACAAGGAAAAGCCCCTGGGCGTGATCGTGCAGTACGGCGGCCAGACGCCACTCAAGCTCGCCTTGGGCCTCGAGGCCGAAGGCGTGCCCATCATCGGCACCAGCCCCGACATGATTGACGCGGCCGAAGACCGCGAGCGCTTCTCGGCCCTGCTCCGCGAGCTGGGCCTCAAGCAGCCGCCCAACGCCACGGCCCGCACCGAGGCCGAGGCACTCGAAAAGGCCAGCACCCTGGGCTACCCGCTGGTGGTGCGCCCCAGCTATGTGCTGGGCGGCCGCGCGATGGAAATCGTGCACGAGCAGCGCGACCTCGAGCGCTACATGCGCGAGGCGGTGAAAGTCTCCAACGACTCGCCCGTGCTGCTCGACCGCTTCCTCAACGACGCGATCGAGTGCGACGTTGACTGCCTCTCGGACGGCCAGCGCACCTTCATCGGCGGCGTGATGGAACACATTGAGCAGGCCGGTGTGCACTCGGGCGACTCCGCCTGCTCGCTGCCGCCTTACTCGCTGTCTGCCGCCACGGTTGACGAACTCAAGCGCCAGACCTCGGCCATGGCCAAGGCACTGCATGTGGTTGGCCTGATGAACGTGCAGTTCGCCATCCAGCACAAGGACGGCCAGGACGTGATCTATGTGCTGGAAGTGAACCCGCGCGCCTCACGCACCGTGCCCTATGTCTCCAAGGCCACCGGCATTCAGCTGGCCAAGGTGGCGGCGCGCTGCATGGCCGGCCAGTCGCTCGACTCGCAAGGCATCACGAAAGAAGTGACGCCGCCTTACTTCAGCGTGAAGGAAGCGGTGTTCCCCTTCGTCAAATTCCCAGGTGTGGACACCATCCTCGGCCCGGAGATGAAGTCCACCGGCGAGGTGATGGGTGTGGGCAAGACCTTTGGCGAGGCCTTCGTCAAGAGCCAGCTCGGCGCCGGTACCCGCCTGCCGCGCGCCAAGGACGCCGATGGCCAGTCCACCGGCAAGGTGTTCCTCACGGTGAAAAACGGCGACAAGCCGCGCGCGGTGAAGGTGGCCCGTGAGCTGGTGAGCCTGGGCTTCGAGCTCTTGGCCACCAAGGGCACCGCGGCGGCCATCAACGCGGCCGGCGTGCCCTGCGAGACCGTCAACAAGGTCACCGAAGGCCGCCCGCACGTGGTCGACATGATCAAGAACAACGCCATCATCATGGTGGTCAACACCGTGGAGGAGCGCCGCAACGCAATCGCCGACTCCCGCGCGATTCGCACCTCGGCGCTCCTGGCCCGCGTGACCACCTTTACCACCATCGCCGGCGCCGAGGCCGCGGTGGCGGGGATGAAGGCGATGGACCACCTGGGCGTGATTTCGGTGCAGGAGATGCACGCGCAACTGGTAGCTTGATATGGGTCGCGTGATGAGGGTGGCTTGATGTTGACAGCGTCACCCTCGTCTGAACGGACGCATCAACCCTCCCGCCAAGCCAGGCGCAGATGCCGCTGGACCCCGAGAGAGGGCAGGGCGTGGTTGGGGACGAGGCGCAGTTGGGCATTGGCGCGCACCTGCGCCTTGTAGTCGTCCTGCGACGGCTCCGGTCTGGCGGGAGCGCCAATCTCCCTGGCTCGCTGCGCATGCCACACCCGCGCCAGCGCGCGGTCCGCGGTTTCGAGCAGCCCGGGCGATGCTCGCAGCTGGCACAGCCGGGGCATTTGCGTGATCTGCGCCGAGAGGGTGTGGCGCTCTGCTTCTGTCTCGGCCTCGCGGCCATCCAGCGATGCCAGCAGCCTAGCCACATCCCTGGGGCTGGCGATGCCCTCGAGGAAGGCGCCGCCCCTCAGATCTGTCCGCAGCGCCAGGTGCCGTCTGATTGCGTCCAGGTGGCCGATCTGCTGGCGCGGTGGCCGCCCAGAAGGGTTCAGGAGGTGGAGCAGGTGGCGGATCTCGGTCGCCAGGTCTTCCAGCCGGGTGTGGGCCAGTGCCTGCAGCACCTGGGGCAACTGCGTCGCGCGCTGCCCCAAGGCCCGGAAGGCCGGGTCACGCGGGTAATGGGTGGCAAGCCGATGCAGCGCCCGCCAGACCGCCATGGGCGCATCGCGCCACAGCTCCGCGTCGGGTGCTGGCAGGGTCAGGGACAGCCCGCCCAGGCGCGCCAGCAGGCAGGCGGCGCGTCGCTGGGCGGTGGTCGGCTGCCTAGCGTCGGTCGGCACGCACTGCACCCGATGCCATAGCGCCTGGCGCATCTCTGGGGACACAGGCTCCGGCGCGGCCTGGGCCAGCGCCATGACCAGTGAATTGGCGAGCCGGGTCGCCTCCCAGCTCTTGAACGTGGGCTCCCAGCTGGCCCCGCCGATCCAGACTCCTCCCGTTACGCCCTGACCGTTCACCGCGAGGTGCCGAATGGGCAGGCGGGGCTCCTGCGATCTCTCAACCAGGGTCCAGGCCACCTGCGCCAGATGCTCGATGTAGGGCTGCCGATCTTCCGCCCAGACCCGGATCGGGCGCGATCGGAAATACGGTTGATCGTTGAGGATGAGGAGAAAGTCCGCCCGGTCCCGCATGGCCTGGGCCGGGTCGGCGGCTGCGTGATCGCGCACAGACTGCAGCAGTCGCCGTGCGATCGCCTTGGCGCGCCTCGGATCGGACTCCTGCTCGGGCAGGCAGCCAGCGAGGGTGAGCAGGGCCGCCTTGAGCGGATCCTTGTTCAACCGATTGCGGCCGCAGCGCGCCTCGATCTCTCCGGTGAGCAGTTCCAGCGTCAGCGGCAGCTCGCCGGATTCGCCGGCATGGCGGATCCAGCGGGGCGTGGTGGCCACGCGCGCCATGCGCCCCAGGGCCAGCGCCTCCTGGTCCTCGTCCCAGTCATCGCCCCGGCCTTCCTGCAGGTCCCGAATCAAACTTTGCAGGCCTGCGAAAGTGGTCACGACCTCGCCTGAGGCGTCTTCGGAGGCGCGGCCTCCCCACCCTCTCAGTCGCGACGCCAGGCTGACGCCCGGGACCGGGTCGGTGCGACGCGACTGCACCGACGCGAACAGCAAGCGCGCCATCACCAGCCCGGCTGCGGTCAGACCGCCGGCCCACGAGGCCATCAGAGCGGGATGAGGCACGGCGATGACCGCGCCGCGGTGCCGCAGGCCCCAACCACCTGCGGGCTCGTGCAGGGTGGCCGGTGCGCTGTGCAGCTGACCGGGGTCCCGGGTCGGCCTGGTAGATGCAGGTGCAGGTGCAGATGGAGTTGCAGGTGAAGGTACAGGTGAAGGTGCGAAGGCAGTCGCCGTGGCCGCCGCCGCCGCGGTGGGCGTCGGGCCGTCGGCGCCCCCTCCTGGGGCTGCCCTTCCTCCGGAAAGCTTGCGCAGGTGGATTCGGGTGCTGGGCTTTTGCGCGGCAGGCTTCACGCGGCCTCAGGCGTCCGGGCCGACGGCGCCGGCGAGACGAGGGCGCCGCATGTCCCATGGGCGCAGGGCCCTGGAAGCAAGCGGCGCTTGAAGAACTCAGTGTGCAGGTCTCGCTTGGCGCATGCGCAGGGCTCTCACCCCACGGCTCGAATTTGCAAAGACCTGTTTGTAGGCCGGCCCGGGGCTTGGGTGGCTTGCACAAGCCAAGGTTCAGGGCTGAATTCGGAACAATTTGACCAATCCCGCATCGGCTCGCCCCGGGCGGCCCCTTTTCAGCGAGCGGCTGCGGCAGCGGTCGGCGTTCTCAGGAAGTCGCTTTCCACAACCGTGATGGCAGTATCCGGCGCCGCAGCGCGGGGGCGCTCAAGTTGCGCTTGATCGGCCACCCGCGGGTCAGCGACAGGAAGGTCAGCTATACGCACATCGGCTACCTGCAGGTCGTCCAAATGAAGGTCGGCCATGGGCGCGCGCAGCCAGTGCAGGTTCAGGTGGTATTGGGGCCTCAGCCTCTCGATGGAATGATCTGCGAGGATGCGCAAGTTGATCATTTCCTTGGCCTGCGCCCGGTACCCCGACGCAATCCGCTCCTGGGCCTGGCGATCACCCCCCGCCGCATCACGGTGCCCCCAGATTCGGTTGAGGGCGTGCCATGTTTCTTGCAGCAGCGCAGGTGTGGCCTCGAGCTGGCACAGACGGCCCAGGCCTGCCACCTGGGCGGAGAGTCGATCCCGTGCTTCGTCGGTGGTGGTCGCCGCACCAGTGATTTTGGACAGTATCTTGATGAGCTCCTGTGGCATCACCACGCCTTCGAGGAAGCCGCTGCTGTCCAGGTTTTGCCGGTGT
>NZ_JARXAB010000125.1 GCF_029866045.1 Ramlibacter sp.
GGGAGGGCTATCGGGTGGCGCTTGCCGCCGACGGACTGCAGGCACTCGAACGCCTGGCCCAGGAGGCGCCCGATCTGGTGCTGTCCGACATCGAAATGCCGCGCATGGACGGCTTCGAGCTGGCGCGTCACCTGCGCGGCGACCCACGCTGGTCCGGCCTGCCCCTGGTCTTCATCACCTCCCGCACCGCGCCCAAGCACCGCGAGCACGCGCAGTCGCTGGGCGTTGACCACTACCTGGGCAAGCCCTATTCGGAAGACGAACTGATGGACCTGGTGCGCCGCTACTGCGGCGGGCCGACCGGGGGCGACCCGGCAGGGGGCGATCCCGCAGGGGAGGCGGGTTCGCCCGCGCAACCCACGGTGGCTTGATCAGTCCGGGTCGATGCTTGCGGGTACTTGCGGGTACTTGCGGGTGCTTTCGACGTGCAAGCCACGGCGTGGCTGCGCCCGAGGCCTGGCCTCAGGTCGCCACACCCGGCTTTTTCACCACCCCATAGCGCTGCAGGGTTTTTTGCCGCGCTTCGTCGTGCGCGACCACCGGCAGCGGGTAGTCCTTCCCCAAGGTCACGCCGGCGGCGGCCAGCTCCAGCGGCGAGGCCTCCCAGGGCGCGTGCAGCGCCACCGGTGACAGGCCCGCCAGCTGCGGCAGGTAGCGCAAGATGAACTTGCCCTCCGGGTCGAACTTTCGGCTTTGGCTCACCGGATTGAAGATGCGGAAATAGGGCTGGGCGTCGCAGCCCGACGAGCTCGCCCACTGCCAGCCGCCGTTGTTGGCCGACAGGTCGAAGTCGTTCAGGTGCAGCGCGAAATAGCGCTCGCCCCAGCGCCAGTCCAGGCCCAGGTCCTTGGTGAGGAAGCTGGCCACCACCATGCGCAGCCGGTTGTGCATGTAGCCGGTCTGATTGATCTGCAGCATCGCCGCGTCCACCAGCGGGTAGCCGGTGCGGCCCTGGCACCAGGCCTCGAACAGCGCCTGGGCGGGCTTGCCATGCTCCCAGCGGATCTGGTCGTACTCGGGCCGGAAGCTGTGGCTGTTGCCCTCGCCGTCCACCACATGGGGGAAGTTGGCCAGCACCTGGAAGTAGAAGTCGCGCCACACCAGCTCATTGAGCCAGGTCTGCGCGCCAGCGTCTCCCTGCGCTGCCCGCGCCTGGGCCTCCCGCGCCAGCGTGCGCACCGAGATCGTGCCAAAGCGCAGGTGCACGCTCAGGTAGCTGGGGCCGCGCCGGGCCGGAAAGTCGCGCGCCTCCTGGTAGTGGGGCAGGTGGGGCAAAAAAGCCTCGAACAGCTGGTGCGCGCCGCGCAGGCCCACCGGCAGGGGCAGGCTGGACAAATTGGTCTTTTCGAAACCCATGTCCTGCAGCGCGGGCACCGGCTGGCGCCAAGCCGCGGGCCGGGGCGCCAGCGCCGCCGCGTGGCGGGCGACCGGGTAGGCGCGCAGGTAGTAGCCATCCCCGGCGGCCCGCAGCTTGGCCAGCCAGGCGTTTTTGTAGGGGGTGAACACCGCGTAGGGCCGGCCCGCCTGGGTGAGCACTTCCTCGCGCTCAAACACGCACTGGTCCTTGGTGGTGTGCAGGGCGATGCCGCGCTCGGCCAGGGCCCCGCGGACCACGGCGTCGCGCGCAATGGCCTGGGGCTCGTAGTCGTGGTTGGCAAACACCGCCTGCACGCCCAGGGCCTGGGCCAGCTGCGGGACGTCCTCGGTCGCCAGCGCATGGCGCACGATCAGGGCGCCGGGGTCAGGGCCGTCCCTGTCTTCCTCACCATCCGAACCTGCGCCAGCCTCCAGCCGCAGGGCGTGCAAGGCCTCGTCCAATTGGACCAGCGACTCGCGGATGAACTCCACCCGCCGGTCCTGCCGGGGCAGGGCGTCCAGGATGGCGCGGTCGAAGACGAAGACCGCATGCACCCGGCGGCAGGCGCGCAGGGCGTGGTAGAGGGCGGCGTTGTCCTCCGCCCGCAGGTCGCGGCGGAACCACATGAGGCCAGCGGCGTATTGCTTGTCCTGCGGAGGGGGCGGGGTCATGGGCGGGAGTATCGGCCAAGCCCGGGCATGGGGGGCGGCTGGGGGCATTCAGCCACCCCATTTCGAGCGGCCCGGTCCTGCCTGCGCGCGCGACCGATGGCCCTCCGTGGTGCCCGACAGGGCCCGCCTGCGTAAAATCGGGGGCATGTCCGCTGATGCCGCCTCGATCAACCTCACGCATCACTTCCTGATCGCGATGCCCGGGCTGCAAGACCCCTCCTTCGCCCGCAGCGTGGTCTACCTCTGTGAGCACAGCTCCCGAGGCGCCCTGGGCCTCATGATCAACAAGCCCAGCGACATCCGCCTCAAACAACTGTTCGAGAAGGTCGAGCTCCCCCTGCAGCGGGCCGACCTGGTCGAGACGCCCGTTTTCCAGGGCGGTCCGGTGGCCACCGAGCGCGGCTTCGTGCTGCACGAGCCGGTGTTCGCCGCCGAAGACCGGCCCGCGGACAGCGTCTATGCATCCACCATGACCATCCCCGGCGGTCTGGAGATGACCACCTCCAAGGACGTGCTCGAGGCCCTGTCCTCCGGCGCCGGCCCGCGCAAGGTGTTCATCTCCCTGGGCTACGCCAGCTGGGGCGAGGGCCAGCTCGAATCGGAAATCGCCGAGAACAGCTGGCTCACCGTCGGCGCCGACCAGGCGGTCATCTTCGACACCCCGGTGGAGCAGCGCTACGACAAGGCGCTCTCGCTGCTGGGCCTGCAGGCCTGGATGCTGTCTTCCGAGGCGGGCCACGCGTGAGCGACTCCCTGGCCGCCATGCCCGCCATGCCTGCCATTGCTAGCCCAAGCCCCAGCCCCGACGTTCCCGCCTCGCTCCAGTCTTTTCTCTCCTTCGACTTCGGCGCCCGCCGCACCGGGGTCGCCGCCGGCAACCGGGTGCTGGGCACGGCCACGCCGCTGCGCACCATCGTTGCCGAGGCCAAGGACGATCGCCTGGCGCAGGCCGAGGCCCGGGTGCGCGAGTGGCAGCCCGACGGCCTGGTGGTGGGCGTGCCTTTTCATCCCGACGGCGCCCCCCACGAAAATACGGCGCGGGCCCGCAAGTTCGGCCGCCAACTCGCCGAGCGCTGCCGCCTGCCGATCTTCGAAGTCGACGAGCGATACAGCACCACCGAGGCCCTGGCTGGGGGCGCGCGGGACGCCGATGCGGCTGCGGCCTGCATCATCCTGGAGCAGTTTCTGAGGAGTCTCAAATGAACATGGCCAAGAGCGGCGCCCTGGTGCTCGATGCCGAGGCGCTCTACGCCGAATTGCGCGCTTCGGTGCAGCCGCTGGTGGCCGCAGGGGCCCGGCTGGTGGGCGTGACCTCAGGCGGTGCCTGGCTGGCCGAGCGCATGCACCAGGACCTGGCGCTTGCCGGCAAACCCGGCGTGATTTCTTCGGTGATGCACCGCGACGACTTCGCGCGCCGGGGTCTGGCCAGCGGCGGCGCCCAAACCCTGCTGCCCTTCGAGGTAGAGGGCGCTGACATCCTACTGCTCGACGACGTGCTCTACACCGGCCGAACGATCCGCGCCGTGCTCAATGAACTGTTCGACTATGGCCGGCCGGCCCGCGTGCGGCTGGCGGTGCTGGTCGACCGCGGCGGCCGCGAGCTGCCTGTGGCTGCCGACATCGCCGCCGCCCGCATTGCCCTGTCGGCCGACCAATCGCTGGCCCTGGCGCGTGACGCCAGCGGCGCCTTCAGCTTCCAGGTGGAGGGGGCCTGATCCATGCTGTCCAAGCGCAACCCGCAACTCAATAAGAACGGTGAGCTGATTCACCTGCTGTCGACCGAGGGCCTCTCGCGTGACATCCTCACCCACATCCTCGACACCGCGTCGAGCTTTGTGAGCGTGAACGACCGCGAGGTCAAGAAGGTGCCGCTGCTGCGCGGCAAGAGCGTGTTCAACCTGTTCTTCGAAAACAGCACCCGCACCCGCACCACCTTCGAAATCGCCGCCAAGCGTCTGTCGGCCGACGTGATCAACCTGGACATCGCCCGCTCCTCGGCGGCCAAGGGCGAGTCGCTCCTGGACACCATCGCCAACCTCTCGGCGATGGCGGCTGACATCTTTGTGGTGCGTCACGGCGAATCGGGCGCGCCCTACCTCATCGCCCAGCATGTGGCGCCGCATGTGCATGTGGTCAACGCCGGTGACGGCCGGCACGCCCACCCGACCCAGGGCCTGCTGGACATGTACACCATCCGGCACTACAAAAAAGACTTCACCCAACTCACCGTCGCCGTCGTGGGCGACGTGCTGCATTCGCGGGTGGCGCGTTCGGACATCCACGCGCTCACCACCTTGGGCTGCCCCGAGGTCCGGGTGGTGGGCCCCCGGACTTTGGTGCCTGCCGACATGCGCGAGATGGGCGTGCGCGTCTTTCACGACCTCGAGGAGGGCATTCGCGGCTGCGACGTGGTCATCATGCTGCGCTTGCAAAACGAGCGCATGTCGGGCGCGCTGCTGCCTTCTTCGCAGGAGTACTTCAAGAGCTTCGGCCTCACCCCGCAAAAGTTGCAGCTGGCCAAGCCCGACGCCATCGTCATGCACCCTGGCCCGATCAACCGCGGGGTCGAGATTGATTCCGCCGTGGTCGACGGCGCGCAAAGCGTGATCCTGCCGCAGGTCACCTTCGGCATCGCGGTGCGCATGGCCGTCATGAGCATCGTCGCGGGCAACGAGGCATAACAACAGGACGAGGGACCCGACAGATGAAGATCCTGATCAAGAACGGCCGCGTCATCAACCCCGCCAGCGGCCTCGACACCGTGGTCGATGTGGCAGTTGCTGCTGGCCGCATCGTCTCGCTGCGTGGCGCGCCCGAGGGCTTTGCCCCCAACAAAACACTCGACGCCCGCGGCTGCATCGTTGCCCCCGGGCTGGTTGACCTCGCCGCCCGTCTGGGCGAGCCCGGCCACGAGCACGAAGGCATGCTCGAAAGCGAAATGGCCGCGGCCGCTGCCGGCGGCGTGACCAGCCTGGTGTGCCCGCCCGACACGGACCCGGTGCTCGACGAGCCCGGCCTGGTCGAAATGCTGCGCATGCGGGCCGAAAAGCTGCACGGCGCCCGTGTGTTTCCGCTCGGCGCGCTCACCCGCAACCTGCAGGGTGAGGTGCTGACCGAGATGGCCGAGCTTACCGAGGCCGGCTGCGTCGGCTTCAGCCACGCCGACGTCGCCCTGGGCAACACCCAGGTGCTGCAGCGCGCCCTGCAGTACGCCGCCACCTTCGGCTACACCGTCTGGCTGCGTCCGCAAGACATGCACCTGGGCCGCGGCGTCGCCGCCAGTGGTCCGCTGGCCACCCGGCTTGGCCTCGCCGGTGTGCCGGTGGCGGCTGAGACCATTGCCCTGTTCACCATCTTCGAGCTGATGAAGTCCACCGGCGCGCGGGTGCACCTGTGCCGCCTGTCCAGCGCTGCCGGCGTGCAACTGGTGCGCGAGGCCAAGTCGGCTGGCCTGCCCGTCACCTGCGACGTGAGCATCAACTCCCTGCACCTGACCGACACCGACATCGGCTACTTCGACGCCCGCCTGCGCCTGTCGCCGCCGCTGCGCCAGCAGCGTGACCGCGACGCGCTGCGCCAGGCCCTGGCCGACGGCACCCTCGACGCGCTGGTGTCTGACCACAACCCGGTCGCCGCCGACGCCAAGACGCTGCCCTTTGCTGAGGCCGAGCCGGGTGCCACGGGTCTGGAGCTACTGCTCTCGCTGGCCTTGCAATGGGGCGAGCAAAGCGCTGTGGGCCTGGCCCGCGCCCTGGCCGTGGTGACCAGCGAGCCGGCCCGTGTGCTGGGCTCGGCCCTGGGCACCTTGCAGGCCAGCTGCGGTCAGCTTGCCGAGGGCGGCGTGGCCGACATCGTGGTCTTCGACCCGCAGGCCCACTGGCAGGCCGAGGCCGCCGGCCTGCGCAGCCAGGGCAAGCACACGCCCTTCTCCGGCTACGAACTGCCCGCCCGGGTGCGCTACACCCTCGTCGGTGGGCAACTCGCCTACGAAGCGGCCTGACGCGAATGGGCGTTTGGTATTGCCCGGCCTGCGCACAGCCGGCTGACCTCAAGAAGGCGGGGGCCGCATGAACCTGCTACGCCTGCCCCGCGCGCTTTGGCGCACCCTGCGCGTGTTGGCGCAGGTGGCCTCGGGTTGGTGGACCATCGTCTTTCTCTTTCCGCGCCTCACGCCGCTGCAGCGCGAGCAGGAGGTGAGCGACTGGGCCCGCGGCATGCTGCGCGCCATGGGCATCACGCTTGAGGTGCAGGGCCTGCCGGCCGAGGCCGGCCCGGTGCTGCTGGCGGCCAACCATATCTCCTGGCTCGACATCCTGGTGCTGCATGCGGCGCGCTTTTGCCGCTTCGTCTCCAAGGCCGAGGTACACCACTGGCCGGTCATCGGCCGCCTGGCCACCGGTGCTGGCACGCTCTACATCGAGCGGGCCTCGCGCCGCGACGCGATGCGGGTGGTGCACAAAATGGCCGAGAGCCTGCGCGCCGGCGAGGTGGTGGCGGTGTTCCCGGAGGGCACCACGGGTGACGGCCGTGAGCTCCTGCCCTTCCATGCCAACCTGCTGCAGGCGGCGGTCTCCGCCGACGCGCCGGTGCAGCCGATTGCCCTTAGTTTTCTGGACGCCGCCAATCGCCAGCCCTGCTTCACCCCCTGCTATGAAGAGGAGGACACCCTGGTGGGCTCGGTCTGGCGCACGCTTGGCGGCCCGCCCCTGGTCGCCGTGGTGCGCTTTGGCGCGCCAGAGCGCTGCAGTGGCCGCGACCGCCGGGCCTGGGCGGCTGACCTGCACGACCGGGTGCAGGCCTTGCGGCTGGGCTAGGTCACCCAGCGCTGCGGGTGCCGAGTCGCAGGCACCCGCCAACTAATTCCGTTTTCCGCCCCCAAGGGCTTGCGCCGCCTTGACGCGGGCCAGTTTGGTGCGCGACACCCCCCCAAGCCTCGTTACCCATGGCCCACGATCGGCGGCCGCGTGCCTGCCGTCGCGTTCCGACACCACACAGATGAGAGGGAGGGGCCATGCAAGGAATAGTAGCGGGTTCACACATAGCGACAAACGTCGTTCATGCTACGCCGGGAGCGCCTGACGCTCACAATGCAACAGGGGTGGCACCACCACCCGACCAGACAGGCGGGTCGCCCAGTAAAGCTGCGGCTTTTGCGTCATCACCTCGTCCCACAAAGGTGCCCGCGCCGGGCACGCACACGGCTTCGCCGGCGGCGCGAGGTTCGGGACCAGTACCATTAGGTGGATCAGCAAATAGCGGAGCTGGCGGAGGGACTCCAGCACCCGCGCCAGCCTTGGTACCGAGCCCGGAACACGTCCTGAATGTGTCTCCCTCCCCATTCACGGCACGCCGGATACTGGTCCGAGGAACGGACGGAAGTAATCCGACGCCGCTCTCTGGGGCCGGCGCGGCTGTGCTTCCCCCGGTCCTTCTCCCGAGCGCCTCGCTTTCGGCCAAGCTGCTTGCGCCCCAAGAGTATTCCGCTTTGGTCCGCCCAAGTCTCACGTCCCCGACCCATGAGTGGGGGCAGGCGACCTTGTCACTGGGAGAGGTTTCGCCTCAAGCGCGGCAGCTGTTGATGGGCCCTGCCTGCCTTCGGTTCGGGGCGCAGGATGACTTCGTCGAGACATCCGAGTTTGGTGTCGTCCTTCCCGACGATAAACGGCAAAGGGTACAGCACCCCCCGCCGTCCGGCCCGAGACACCAGCCCTCGCTCACATCCCTCCAGGGGCCGCTGTCCAGAAGCGACCGCGACTTCCAACTGGACGGGATGCTGCCGGGCTACCGATCTCCTTCTGTCAAGGTTGCCGCTGCGGGCACAGCTGACCGTCAGGGAGCGAGC
>NZ_JARXAB010000165.1 GCF_029866045.1 Ramlibacter sp.
ACTCGGCCAGCTGCGCAGGCGTCATCAGCTTGGGCTCGATGCCGGCACCAATGAGGCGGCCTTTGCGGTCGGCATCGGCGCCCGCCTTGAACATGGCCTGCTGAAGTCGGGTGCGCACTGCGGCCGGCGTACCGGCGGGCACGGCCACCCCGTACCAAGACTCGGAGAGGAACCCTGCCAGCCCTTGCTCGATGGCGGTGGGCACCTCGGGCATGAGCGCTGAGCGGGTGGCCGACATGACCGCGATCGGCCGGATCTTGCCGGCCTTCACATGGGCCGTCTGCGGCGGGATGTTGACAAAGGCCACCTGCACCTCGCCGGCAAGCAGCGCCATGACCGCCGGCGCCGCGCCCTTGTAGGGAACGTGGGTCATGCTGGTCTGGGTCATGGCCCTGAAGGTCTCGCCGGCCAAATGCGGACCGGTGCCCACGCCCGCGCTGGCGTAATTGAGCTTGCCCGGATTCTTCTTGGCGTAGTCGATCAGCTCGCGCAGGTTGTTCACCGGCAGCGAGGGGTGGACGCTGATCATGCTGGGCACGATGGCCCACATGCCGATCAGGTCAAAGTCTTTCTCGGCGTTGTAGGGCAGCTTCGGGTGAATGGCCGGCATGATGACGTGCGTGGCCGGGCCAGCCATCAGCACGTTGTAGCCATCGGGCGCCGATTTGGCGACTGTCTCCGAGCCAATCACCGTACCGCCGCCCGGCTTGTTTTCCGTGATGACCGAGCCACCCAGCTCCTGCTGCAAACCCGCCGCCAGTTCGCGGGTGAGCACGTCACCGGCCGCACCCCCCGCATAGGGGTGCACCAGGCGAATGGTCTTGTCTGGCCATTGCTGCGCCATGACGGGCGCAGCAATGCAGGCGGTCAGAGCCAAGGCGGTGGCCCACAAGAGGGGACGGCGGGGCAATGCGGGTTGCAAGTTCATGGGGTGTCTCCTGGTTTTTCTGCGATGAAGGGGTGGGATTCGGTTCGTTTTTCGACTCGACTCACTGGGCTGCGGCGCCCTGAAACTCGCGCCGCAAGGCCTCGACCAAGCTGCCGGCCCGCAGCACCGCCAGCATGTGCGGCGACAAGGGTGGCGCATCGAGCGCACTGCCGTCGGCCAGAACAATGCGGCCGGCCGCGAGGTTCACCGAGATGCGCTCGCCGTCCTGCACACGGGCGGCGATGCCCGGCACGGTAAGCACCGGGAGGCCCTGGCTCAGTGCGCGGCGGATGAAGCCCGACTCGCAAGACTCCACCAGCACCGCGGCAATACCGGAAAAACGGATGGCCGCACTGACCTCGACATGGTTGTGATGCGCGAAGTTGACTCCGCCCACCACGAGGTCACCCGGCTGCACCTCCTGCGGGAAGCGCGGGTTGATGCGCCGAAAGCACATGGCGGTGAGCAGGGCTTCGTCCATCGGCTTGCCAAAGCCCTCGCGCACCACGCTGAAGTCGATGATTCCATCGTCTCCGGAAACCTGGTCCCCGAATTTCCACACGCGACCGGCCATGGGCAGGTCCGGTTCAATTGCAAAGGCCGGCATCGTCGCTCCTTCAGTGACCGCCGCGCGGGGCCGCCCGCGAGGCGCCTGGCGCGCCGCCCAGCGTGTCATCGGCACCATCGGCCAGGTAGGCGGCATAGGCCGCCTGCTGCAAATAGGGCCGAGGGTCGGCGATCTTGCCCTCGACCGCCGAGGCGGCCACCGTCAGCGGCGAGGCCAGGAAAACCCGAGCCTCTTCGCTGCCATTGCGACCCTGGTAGTTGAACTGGTGGGTGGTGATGGACACCTCCTTGCCAGACAGCACACCCAGATAGCCCCAGCAGGTGTTGCAACCGGGCGTGAGCACCGCGGCGCCCGCCTCAGCGAACACCTCGAGCAGGCCTTCCCGGGCAGCCTGGGCATAGACCTCGGCACTGCCGGGGGTGATGTACATCGTCACATGCGGGGCCACCTTGCGACCGCGCAGGATGAGGGCGGCGTCGCGCATATCCTGAAGCCGGTTGCCTGCGCAGGAACCGATGGTGGCCTGGTCCACCTGCAAGCCAGCAACTTGCTCCACCGGCGTCGCACCGGTCTGCTCGGGAGGCACGGTGACCATGGGCGAGAGCGTCGACAGATCGATCGTCAGGCGCAGGTGGTAGTGCGCGTCTGGATCGGGACGTACCACCTCGTAGGGACGGCCCTGGGCGCGCGCGTCGACATAAGCCAGGGCGAGGTCATCAACCTCCATCACTGCGGTGTCTGACATGCTGTGGAAAGTAGAGGCCAGCAGGGTCTGGCGGTCGTCCATCGACAGACTCGCCAGGGCCGGACCGCCGTACTCCACGCAGCACTGCAGAAACTGGCCTTGGCCCCAATCGCGCAACAGGGTCTGCACGATGTCGCGGGCGTTGACGCCAAAGGGCATCTGCCCCACCAGGTCGATACGCACCGTGCGCGGCACCGTGACCCAGTTCTCGTCCTTGATCAGGGGCACCAGGATGTCGGGCGACATCGATATGTTGAGGGCGCCCACAGCGCCGACGCTGGCGATGTTGCCCTCGTCCGAAAAGATGAGAGAGCCAGGACGGGCAAAGCCCTTTTCTACCAGGACCAGGTGCCGCAGGCCGGTGCCGGGGCCAAAGAAATGGCCGATGCGCAGGTCGCGGGTGAGGCTCTTGAGCAGGTAATGGGTGGCCGCATGCGGCGAGCCGGTAGCAGCCGATGGCGTGTGATCGATCACGACGATGATCTTGTCCGGGCGCTTGAGGCCGGGCGGACCAACGCGGTCGAGGTTGCGACGAATCGTCGGCCAGTTCAGCTCCTGGGTCGCCACATGGTCGGGAACGCAGGTCAGATGCTCGCCGGGCTCGACCCGCTCGCGTCCCGCGTGGCGCGCCAGGATCTTCTGGACGATGGTCTGGCCCGTGGACTCAGCACTCATGGCGCTCATGGCCTCAAGCGCTCCCGGGGTAGGGCCCGGGCCGCGCTATTTCGAAAGTCTCCCGTATCTCAGCGTACTGGAAGCCCCCAAGCCGCGCCAGGGGCCTGGCTGCGGCGGAATTGAATCGGCCCTTATCGTCAAGCAGGGCGTCGTCGATGTGAAGGCCGACCACTCGCCCAAGGACGACGGTAGTGAGCGTGTCACCCGCTTCGCGGGGCTCGATGTCGACGATGCGCTCGACCACGCATTCCATCGCCATCGGCGTGAGGGCCACCCGCGGCGGCCGCACCTTGACGCTGGGTGCCTTGGCCAGCCCGAGCAGCTCGAACTCGTCAACGCCGAAGGGCGCGGTGATGGACGAATCAGACATCTGCTGCGCCAGGGGCACGGTGGCGAGGTTGTAGACGAACTCGCCCTGGCTGCGGATATTGGCCAAGGTGTCCTTCTGGTCGCGGTCTGGCGCGACATTGATGGACAGCATCAAGATCGGCGGCGTGGACGAGGCCAGGTTGAAAAAAGAGTACGGCGCCAGGTTGGCCCGGCCCTGGGCGTCCACCGTACTGATCCAGCCGATCGGACGCGGCGTGACCAGGGAGGGGAACATTGAAGGCCGAATGGCGTCGGGGATGGTGGGATCTAAGAACATGGCATCCAGTATAGAAACCCAATGGATTCGGCAGCTCCTGAATCGCAGCTATGCTGCCATTGTCATGGCTCGGGCATTTCGGCAGCCCAGGCAAGGCCCAAACCGAGGGCTGGCCTCAACATGAAGTGCCCGGGCCCGGCCGACGTATGAACTACGCCAATCAGGGCGCTGCACATTCAAAACTGCCCGCGTCATCCAAGCTACCCTGGCCCTTGTATCGCGCAATTTTGGGCCATGCGCAAAGCATGCGTGTGCGGCCTGGGAAGGCAGCGCCCGAGCTGGCCAAGGTATCGGGGGCTACGCCTCGCTCGACCCAGTTTTGAAGCGCGGTAACCGGATCGAAGCGATCAAGGCCGCGGCCGCCTCGGCAGTGCTCCACCCCGGGGGCAACAAAAAATCGGGCGAAGCGCTGCGTGGACTCGAGTCCTCCATTGGCCTTGACCAGACGGTCGTACCAATCGCGCACACCAGCAGGGTTCACCAGCGAGTCGGCCATACCAACGTAAACAATGGCTTTGCCCCCGCGAGCCTTGAATCCCTCGAAGTCGACACCGCGTGTGGAGGTTATGGCGGCAGAGGCCATCATCCGAGCAGGATCGCGATCGACGTCAAATTTCAAATAATCGAAGTCCGGGTCTGCCGGGGTCATGAAGACGTAGCGGATCGACTGATTAGTGTACTTGGCCGTGTTGGGCGTTGCGGTCTCCGAGGTGCCCAGCCAATTGCCACGCCAAGTGGCGGAGGAAATGCCCGCGTCCCAGGGGGGGCCAGGATAGAGCTGCACCCCAGCACTATTTCGCGGGCCCGCCATGACCTCGGTGAAAACCGAGACCTGCTCTCTGCTCAGGCAGGTATCGGTCTTCTCTCCGGTGCACTGCAAGCCACGCAAGTCGACTTTGCAGGCTGCATGGTTTTCGATGATCCCGTCTTTTGCACCGTCGAGCGCATCGCATTGGGCGATCACGGCGTTGTCAATCAGTTGCAGGTCCTTCTGGCTCAAGGCGCGGCTCAGAATCGGCTCGCCTTTGGCATTGCGTGGCGCGATCGTCTGGAAGGCTCGCAGAGCCACCAGCGACCCCACCTGGGCCAGGTGTTGCTCGAGGATGGGTGCACCCGAGACAATGCCGTCGAAGTGCTGGGGATAGCGCTGTGCCGCCATCATCCCCTGACGCCCGCCCCCCGAACAGCCCACAAAATAGGAATAACGTGCTGGCTGACCATAGAAGCGCTGAACCAGCGCCTTGGCCTGCACAGTGACCTGCTCCACTGAGTTATATCCCCAGTCCACCCGCGCCTGGGGATCCAGCCCGAAGGTCGCATCCCGGGTGTTGTCGCTCTGGTGACCGGTGTCGGTCGAGGCGACCGCTGCACCCTGCGCCAGGGCGGGGGTCACACCCGAGTGCAGCACGCCGAAGGCGGGTCGGACCACACCGTCAACCCCACCGCCGCCCTGGAACTGAAACCTCCCGTTCCAGGAGGTCGGAAGCCGCAGCTCGTAGCGAATGCCATAGCGCACGCCTTGGACGCCAACACGGGCACCGATTTCCGCCTGCACCAGGCAGTGCGCCGGGAGGGTGCTGCCCTCCACCACTTGGCCGGCAGCAACGAAAGTGACCTTGTCGATGGTGGTCTTTTCGAACTGCGTCGCCTTGAGGGCTTCACAGGCCTGCACCGGATCGGCGGGCCGAGGTGGCATTTGCGCAGTGAGGGGTGTGGCTGCCAGGCCAAGGCCAGCCCATGCCAAGAGGCGCAGAGGAAGTCGCATGTTCATTGAAATCATCCCGGTCCCGGGGCAGATCCCGGCATGTCGACACAGTAAGAGGCAGCGCCTCGGCAGGCTATGCCCGTCCTCGCAGTGCTGCTATGCCTGCCCAGGACTTCCTAGGGGCGCAAGCCCTGACGCAATCCAGCTTTGCTGGATGGGACATGGCCCTGGCGGAGGCCATCGATCCTTTTAGGTGACACTTTGGGACTAGGCCTGCCCCACCCAGGGCAGAACAAAGATCCATGAGCCAGCAGCCCGATGAACGACCTCACCCAACTAATTTTTGAACAACGTGGCCACGTAGCCATCCTCACGCTGAACAGCCCACCGGTCAACGCGCTGACCCGGGTGCTCAATGACGAACTGACCCTGGCCCTGGACCGCATTTCAGAAACGCCCGAAATCCGCGCAGTGGTGCTGACCGGCGCAGGCAAGGTGTTTTGCGCCGGCGCCGACCTCAAGGGCCGCAAGGACAACATCAAGGGGCCTGGCGACATGCAGGCGCACTCGCGACGCACCCGCGAGTGCTTCCACGCGATCCGCGAATGCGCCAAACCGGTGGTGGTGGCGATCAATGGCGCCTCGCTGGGTTCGGGCCTGGCCATGGTGGCCTCGGCCGACATCATCGTTGCCTCTGAAAAGGCGACCCTGGGCCTGCCCGAGGTCGACGTAGGCCTGCTGGGCGGCTGCGGCCACGCGATGCGTCTGTTCTCTCACTCGCGTCTGCGCCGGATGGCGCTGACCGGCATGCGTGTCGATGGCGCCGAGCTGCTGCGTCTGGGCGTGGCCGAGGCCTGCACCACGCCCGAGGAGTTGATGCCCACCGCGCTGGCGATTGCGGAGAACATCGCCGCCAAGAGCCCGGTCTCCACCCGGATGATCAAGCACACGCTCAACGTGATTGAAGACATGAGCCTGCGTGACGGCTACCGTTATGAGCAGGACATGACCGCGCAGATCGGCCAGACCGAAGACGCCAAGGAAGCCCAGCGCGCCTTCGCCGAAAAGCGCGCGCCTGTTTTCACCGGGCGCTGAGTCGCCCAAGGCCTGGCCGGACAGACCCCGAGCCCACGCCATGCAAAAGGCCCTGGGGCGCAAACCCCAGGGCCTTTGCATAGGCAAATGCCGCTTACTGGATCGAGATCTTGGCCTCGCGGACCAAGGCGCCCCAGCGCACCGACTCGGCCTGCATCAAACGCCGGTAATCGTCGGAGGACGTGGGGGCCGCCGTCAGGCCCTGGCTCGCCAGGGCCGAGGCGACGGCGGGGGTGCGAAGCGTCTCATGCATCGCGTCGCGCATCTTGTTCATGATGGCGGGCGGGAGGCCCTTGGAGGCGATCAGACCGTAGTTGGAGTCGGCCACCACGTTGGGCAGACCTAGTTCAGCCGCTGTCGGCACGGTGGGGATCGCGTCGGAGCGCCTCTGGCTGTTGACCGAGAGGATCTTCACACCCCGAGAAACTTGCGCCATTACCGGGGGAAGGTCGGCGCACAGCACGTCGATATTGCCAGCCAGCAAGGCGGTGATCGCCGGCGCTGCGCCGTTGAACGGGATGTGGGTCATCTTGATCCCGGCCTCGCGCGCCAGGAGTTCGGTGCCCAGGTGCGGGCTGGTCGCGTTGCCGGCTGAACCGAAATTGAGCTTGCCCGGGTCCTTCTTGGCCAAAGCGATCAGCTCCGCCAGGGTTTTGACCGGCACATTGGGACCCACGCTGCACACCTGGGGAGTCCGCGCCACCATCGTGACGTAGTTGATCTCGTCCACCGAGTAGGGCACCTTCTGCAGGTGCGGCAGCACCGTGATGCCGCCCGGAACGCCCATGCCGAAGGTGTAGCCGTCGGGGTCCGCCCGGTGGACCGAATCCATGCCGATGATGCCGCTGGCGCCGGCCCGGTTGTCGACGGTCACCGACTGGCCCAACACCTCACCCAGGCGCGGGGCGATCGTACGCGCCAGCAGGTCCACCGGCCCACCGGCCGGGAAGGGCACCACCAGCTTGATCGGCTTGGTAGGCCAATTGCTCTGGGCCTGGACGGGCAGAGCCACCGCGGCACACATACCGGCCAGGGCCAGCGCAAACAGGGAACGCTTTTTCATCGCTTGTCTCCTTCTTGGGTCGATGAGGGGGGGAAAGCAGCTGGGCCGCCATGGAGTGGCGGGCCGAACTCAGGGAAGTTGTCGGGTTGGATCATCAGGCATCCGTCTCAGGCGGGCAGGTCCAGCACCGTACGGGCCAGGATGTTGCGCTGGATCTCGTTGCTGCCAGCGAAGATCTTGGCGCCCATGGCGTTGAACAGCGGAGCCACCACATGCAGGTCAATCTCGTCACTGTGGCAGTGGTCCCGCATGGCGCCATAGTCTTGGGCCGATTCAATCAGCAACAAGGCCAGGCGCTCGTAGGTCTCGGTTGACCAAATCTTCAATGTGGAGATGGTGGGCGGAATGACTTCGCCGCGCTTGGCCAGCTCGGCAAATCCGGTGTAGGCGGCCCCCAGGTCGATGGCGTCCAGCTGCAGCTCGGTCAGCCGGACCAGAAAGGCCGGGTCGTCCTGCATGCCCCGCTGCCGGGCCAGTTTTTCCACCTGCCGCAGGGTGTGCTGCGAGTGCTTGGGGCTTCCGGTGAACAGGCGCTCAAACCCCAGCAGGGCCTTGGCCACCGTCCAGCCCTCGTTGAGGCCGCCGACCAGGTTTTCCACGGGCACGCGCACGTTGTCGAAGAAAACCTCGCAAAAGTCCGACTCGCCAGCGATATTGCGGATCGGGCGCACAGTGATGCCCGGGGTCTTCAGGTCCACCAGCAGGAAACTGATGCCGGCCTGCTTCTTCACCGTCTTGTCGGTGCGCACCAGCATGAACATGTGGGTGCCGTCGGCGCCCCAGGTGGTCCAGGTCTTCTGCCCGTTGACGATGAAATGATCGCCGTCTTGTACCGCCTCGGTCCGTACTGCGGCCAGATCGGAACCAGCATTGGGCTCCGAGTAGCCCTGGGTCCAGACATGTTCGCCAGCGAGGATCGGGGGCATAAAGCGCTGGCGCTGCGCCTCACTGCCAAAGCGCATCAGGATCGGGCCCACCATCACCAGCCCCTGGTCGGGTGTCCGGGCCACACCCCAGGCCTCGGTCTCTTCAATGTAGGCAATCAGCTTGTCCGCTGGCAGACCCATGCCCCCGTGCTGGCGCGGCCAGGCCGGCGCCAGCCAACCCAGGCGAGCCAGGGTCATGTACCAGTCACGCGATTCGGCCCAGGTCTGGCGGTAAGGCATGAAGCGCCTGTGCTCGGGGTAGTGCCGGGCGAACAAAGCGCGCACCAGGGCGCGAAAGCGCGGCTCGGGCATGGCCTCCCAGTCCTGGTCGGGACGGAAGTCGAACGCAGCCTCCGACGTGACTTCCGGCGCAGACGACACGGCGGCAGGCCCGCCGCTGCTGGCGCTGGCGACTGCCTCGTCATGCAGGCGACGCCAGCGCATGCGAAGCGACGCGGCGTTGCCCAGGCGACTGGCCAGGGTCATGGCGCGCTTGAAGTAAAGGCCGATGTCGTATTCGTTGGTGGTTCCGATTGCGCCGTGCAGGCCGATGGCTGCACGCGTGAGTTCGGTGGCAGCGTAGGCGCAGCGGGCCTTGACCCGCGAGGCCACCGCGGCCAGGCTCTCCCCGTCGCCCCGCGCCAAGGCGCGCAGACTTTCGCGCAGACAGGCCTCGGCCAGCTCCACCTGCACCAGTCCGTCGACCGCCCGGTGCTGCAGGGCCTGAAAGCTGCCGATCGGCTTGCCAAACTGGACCCGGGTGCGCAGGTAGTCACAGGTCAGCTCCAGCGTGCGCCGGGCAATGCCCGCCAGTTCGGCCGCCTGCGCGAAGCGCGCAGTGTCGTTGGCCGCCTGCAGCGCCGCGAGGGCCTCTGGGCCGTGCGCCAGCAACTGCCCCTGGGCCTCGTCCATCCGCAGCGTGGCGGTGCCCATGCCGTCGACGCCAGACTCGTGCTCCACCTGTAGACCGCTGGCAAGGGTGTCGACCCAGACCAGCGCCGTCTCCGACGCCAGGTCCGCAGCCACGATCCATCCGTCAGCGCCGGGGCCGGGACGGACGAAGCGCTTGGTGCCGGTCACGCTGAGCGTTTGCCCGGGCGCGGCGCTGCCAGCGGCGAGCGGGCGTGCATGGGTCATACCGCTGCCGGGTTCGAGCTCGCCGGCACTCTCCTGCCAGGCCAGGCCCACGACCCGCCGACCCACCTGCAGGTCCGCCAGCAACTGGTCGCGCAAGCCGCCGCGGGCCAGACGGGCCAGCAGGGCCAGGGGCTGCACGCCCGCGTCCACCAAGGGCTCAGGCAGGAGGTGCCGTCCGGCCTCCTGGGCGATGGCGGCCACTTCCGCCAAGCCTAGGCCCAGCCCGCCGTCTTCTTCTGGCACCAGCAGGGAGAACCACCCGAGTTCAGCCAGTTGCTCCCAGCAGGCCCGGTCCAAGCCGCCACCACTGGCCTCCAGCCGGCGAAAGCGCTGGCGCTGATCGGCCGCCCCAAGAAAGCCGGCGGCGCTGTCGCGGAACATCTGGAGCCCGTCGTCTGCGCCCTCTTGCGGTTGATGGGACATGTCCATCTCAGATCACCCCGTCCTGCTGCAACTGGTCGATGCGGGCGGCATCCAGGCCGAGGCGTTCTTGCAGCACTTCGCGGGTGTGCTCGCCCAGGACGGGCGGGCCGCGGTGGTAGGCCACCGGGGTAGCCGAGAACTTCACCGGGTTGGCCACCTGCGGCACTTGGCCAGCGCTGGCGTGGGGCAGCGTCATCTGCATCTGGCGGTGCCGGATCTGGGGGTCGGCAAAGACCTCGGCAAAGCCGTTGATCGGCCCCGAGGGCACGCCCGCAGCTTCGAGCGCCTGCTGCCACTCGGCCACCGGCCGCTGGCGCAGCACCTCGGCGATGCGGGGATTGAGTTCCTCCCGGTTCTTGACCCGCTGGGGGTTGGTCCGGTAACGCTCGTCGGCCGCCAATTCGGGCAGGCCCAGCACCTGGCAAAAGGTGGCAAATTGCGGATCGTTGCCGACCGCCAGCACGATGTGGCCGTCGGCGCACTCAAAGGACTGCCAGGGATAGGTGATGGGCGAGACATTGCCCAGTCGCGCTGGCTGCTGGCCCGAGACCAGGTACATCATGGCCACGTGGGAAAGAGCGGCCACCTGGGCGTCAAGCAGGGCCAAGTCAATGTACTGGCCTTCGCCAGAGACCATGTCGCGATGCCGGAGCGCGGCCAGGATGGCGCAGACCGCGTACATGCCGGCGGTGATGTCGCTGACCGAATAGCCCACACGCACCGGACCACCACCGGGCCCGCCATCGGGCTGACCGGTCACGCTCATGAGGCCGCTCATGGACTGGAAGATGGGGTCGTAGCCGGGCAGGTGGCTGTAGGGGCCGGACTGGCCAAAGCCGCTGATCGAGCAATACACCAGGCGCGGGTTGATGCGCCGCAGCGATTCGTAGTCGAGACCAAAACGCGCCAGGTCACCGGTCTTGAAGTTTTCGATCACGATGTCGCTGTCTTTGGCGAGGGCGCGCACCAGTTCCTGGCC
>NZ_JARXAB010000001.1 GCF_029866045.1 Ramlibacter sp.
ACGCGCGCAGGTGCGGCAGTCGATCGACGCGATCTGCGCCGCCACCGGCGCTACTCCCCAGGGCTGGCTGAGCCAGGACTGGGGCACCACCCCCGACACCTACGGCCTGCTGGCCGATGCGGGCTTGGCCTACACCCTGGATTGGGGCAATGACGACCAGCCCTATTGGATGGAGCCGGCAGGTGCCCAAGGCCGGCGTTTGCTGGCGCTGCCGTTTTCTTCCGAGTGGGACGACGTGCAAGCCCAATGGATGCGCAATCTGGAGCCCTGGGCCCATGCGCAGGCGGTACTTGCAGGCGCGCGCCGCCTGGCCGACGAATGCGCCCGCACAGGGCAGTCGGCGGTGCTGGGCCTGGGGCTTCACCCTTGGGTCTGGGGCATGCCCAGCCGCATTGCCTACCTGCGCCAATTGCTGGCCGATCTGAAAACCGTTCCCGGACTGTCCTGGGCCCAGCCTGGTCAGTTGGCACAACAGTGTGGCCGTGCCGTGCTGGCGGGCTGACCGACCGAACCTCCCGCCGCACTGCGCCACGCCACATCGCTGCGTTCCAAGCCACTCCAAACCCTGATTCGCTACGCCGTCATACGCCGCACCCGCTCCCACCTTTGCCGGATACCCACCATGGATTACCTCGACACCCTCAGCGACTTTGCCGCCAACCTCGACTACAGCGCCCTGGACGACGCCCAGCGCGAGCAGGCTGGCTGGATCCTCGCCGATACCGTGGCCGCCATGGCCGGCGGCTCGGCCGAGCCGGAAGTGCGCGCCCTGGCGGCGCGCCAGCCCCGATCGGTGGAGGCGGAGGGTGCGCTGATGGTGGGCCTGGGACGGCGCAGCCACCGGGAGGCCTCGGCCTTTGTCAATGGCACGGCCGGCACCTTCCTCGAGATGGACGAGGGCAACCGCTTCTCACGTGGCCATCCGGCGGTGCATGCCATCCCCGCCGCGCTGGCGCTGGCCGAGGAGCGCAAGCGCCCGGCCGAGGCCTTTTTGGCGGCGATGGTGGCGGGCTATGAAGTGGGCTCTCGTCTGGGCGCAGCCAGCGCCTTGCGCGGCGCCCTGCATCCGCACGGCACCTGGGGCACCATCGGCGCCGCGGCTGCTGCGGCGCGGGTGGCCGGCGCCAAGCCCGGCGCCATGCGTGAGGCCATCAGCCTCTCGGCCTCGCTGGCCACCGCCACCTCCAAGCAGACCATGCTCGAAGGTGGCTTGGTGCGCAACACCTACGCGGGCCTGTCCAATCGCAACGGGGTGCTGGCGCTGGACCTGGTGGAGTCAGGCTTCACCGGCGAGCGTGACGGGCCTGGTTCCCTGCTGGGCCAGGTGCTGTCGGACCGCTTCGACCGGGCGGCGGTGGTCCAGGGCCTGGGGCAGGACTGGCACTTCATGCGCAACTACTTCAAGCTGCACTCCTGCTGCCGCTACAACCACGGCACCCTGGACGCGCTCGACAAGCTCGCGGCGGGCGAGGGCCTGCCGACCTTTGATCAGATTGAGCGGGTGGAGGTGCTGACCTACCACCTCGCCGCCGAGCTGGTGGACCCGGCGCCGCGCAATACGTTGGCGGCCAAGTTCTCGGTGCCCTTCGCGGTGGCCACCCGCTTGGTCACCGGCGCTAGCAGCCTGTCGAGCTTCACCTGGGACGCGCTGCGTGATGAACGCGCCCTGGCCCTGGCCAAGAAGGTGACGGTACGTGAAGATCCTGCGATGAGCGCGCGCCTGCCGCTGGAGCGGCCCTCGCGGGTCACCCTGTACCTGCGTGACGGCAGCACCCGTGTGGGCGAGGCCGGCGTGAACCGAGGCGACGACGCCTCGCCCTACACCCGCGAGGAGCTGCGCGCCAAGTTCATGGACCTCACCGCGCGCATCTGGCCGCAGGCCCACGCCAAAGAGCTGCTGGAGGCCACGCTTGCCCTGGCCCAGCTGGAGATGCCGATGGCGCCCTGGCTGGCGCTGCTGGCGCGGGCGCCGCAGGCAGTCTGAGGGCGGCGCCCCGCCGGGCCGGGCGCGCGCGCCAGACGTACGCCGCAGACCTTGTTGAACTGGGTTCGCCAGCAACCGAGTGTTCAAGGCCGACCGACCCAACCAGCTGTCGGTTTTAGACTTCACCCACGTCTCGACCTGGCAGGGCTGGCGGTACGTGGCCTCCGTGATCGACGTGTACGCCCGTCCCATCGTGGGCTGGCGCCCAAGCAGCACCATGCGTCCGGACTCTGTGCTGTACGCGTTGGAGCATGCCTTGTATGCCCGCCAGTCGGAACGCGGTAGCGGCCTGACTCAAAAAAACCGGCTTCCACCAAAGCCGGGACGGTTCATTACTTAGATTTGGCTAGGGCTGGGATTAGCTGGTCCATAACCTGAGGCGTCTGCCAAACGACAGGTGAAAAAGTTGTGGCATGGTGGTAGATGACTGTATTTGTCGCAACATTAAAGATAAGGAACTGTCCACCATAGCCTGCGAAACAAAAGTCAGTTTGGGTGGCTCGACAACCAACCCAAATCTGATAACCATACGAATTGGCCGTTCCTGTTGAGGAGATTTGCGCAGAAGTTGCATCCGAGAGAAATTTACCAAAGCACGACTCTTTTTTTCCGAGCTCCTCTAGCACCATGACCCCAATTCGAATCCAGTCGTGCGGTGTTGCACTGAATCCGTTGTACGTGGATGCTTGTCCATCGCCGTTTACAAACCAAGCGCCACGAGATTCAGCGCCGATCATTTGCCAGATAGCCTTCTCGAAATACTCTGAAAAAGACATGCCTGTCGCTGCCTGAACAAGCAAGCCTAATGCGACAGTGTCAAAGTTGCTATAGTTGTACACCGCACCTGCGGGAAAACTTTTTTCATCGTTTTCCTTCATCAGATCTATAAAGTCGGCACTCATTTTCCCTTCTGCAATGGCCGTACCGACTCTCAGTTGTAGCTCGCGGGACTTGTGACCATCAAATTTAAGTTCTGTTTTGTAGGCCCCGCTCGACATCCGCAAAACATCTTTAACAGTTGCTTCGCCCCATGAGGTCGCCGATAAATTAATCACATATTTTTTTATGGGATCATCAATACTTTTTATGTGACCGTCGCAAATCGCTTTGCCTACTGTGAGTGCGGTCAGGCTTTTTGATACTGAGTATCCCAGAGGGGTATTTCTTTTGCCAACACCAAAACTGTAACGCTCATAAATAATTTTGGATTCTCGTGCGACCACCAACGCCTTCGCATTGTTTCGATTAAATAAATCATCTAAAACTTGCTTGGCCTCAATAGGGGTGTTGATTGTAGTTGTCGGCAGGGCTTTAGATTCTCGAGGTGGTTTTGCATAAGCCACCTTCGCTTGATTTCGAAAGCCATTTGTCACCAATTGCCCATAGGGCATTTCGGTTGCTGAGGTTGTCAGCGGTATTGCCAATAATGCGATAAACACAAGTTGGATTTGTGAAATAAGCATTTGTCGATCCATTTTTGATTCTAGAATTCATATGGGCCCTAGGATATGATAAATATCCAGACAACCTAAGGCCGCAGCCACTCAAACCCAGCCCTGCCGCCAAACGCTTTCATCCTGCAGCGCGCGCCACTGGATGACTTGTGCGGCCTTGGAAAACACAGCTTCAATCTCCACCCATTCAATGGGGTCGTTGGGCTGCTCGGGCTGGATCACCCGGCTGACCAAGAAGTGCTTTTGCTTGGCCACAGGTTTGACGGCGGTCCATTTCGTCAGCAGCAGTTTTTTGGGGTTCAGCGGGTTCATCCCAGCGAGTTCTCCCCGCTCATGTAGACGAACACCTCGACGAAGAGGCCGCCCTCCACCCGGAAGAAGTTGCAGTTGTTCTTATGGAATTTTTCGCCAGTCAGGCTGGTGTTTTCCACCCGAAAGCGACTGGCCGCGCGTTGCGCGGGTACGTCCAGCACATGGTCGAAATCGCCGTGCCAGACGCGGGCGTAGCGCGCGTTGAGGCGCTCGTACATGCCGCGCAACTCCTCGAGGCCACGGTAGTGCGTGCCGTGGTTGGCGATGCAAAAGTGCGCCTCGGGCGCGAAGCAGGCGAGGGTGCCCGGCACGTCCATGCGATCGACCGCGGCGAAGTAGCGCTCGACCAGGGCTTGCAGGGCGGCGGTGTCGAGTTGTTTCATGCCGGTGTTCCTTGCGTGCCGTTCGGGTTCTTTGCGCCCTGTGCGGCATCCGCACCCTTCGCGCTCTGTGCAAGCTGACTACTCCCGCCCGGCTGCCCCTGAAAGCCGCTGTCTTGCAGCGCCCGAAAGCGGGCCAGGGCCTCTCCGTGACGTGCGTAGGCCTCCGGCGTGAGGGCGCTGTGCAGCCGTGCTTCTTCCACAAAGTGGCCGTGGCTGCGTCCCCGTACCCGCAACGCCGAGGGCGTGACGGGGCCGGTGGGCTTCACATGGGCGGGGATGTAGCTGATGGCGTAGCCCAGGCGCCTGTCATCCGTCCCATTGCCTGCCGAGGCGTGGACCAGGTCGGTGTGGTGCAGTGACATCTGGCCGGCCTTCACCGGCATGAAGGTGCCCTGGGCCTCGTCGAAGCGACCTGAAATCCCCTGGCCGCGCTTGATCATGTTCATCGGCTCGGGCTTGTCGTCATGCTCGAACGGGCCCCAGCGGTGGCTGCCAGGCAGCGCCTGCATGCAGCCGGCCGCCACGCTGGCGTCCGATAGCGCTACCCAGGCGGTGATGTGCAGGTGAGGGGACAGGTGAAAGTAGGTGCTGTCCTGGTGCCAGCGGACGTAGGCGGGGGTGTTCGCTTCCTTGACGAAAAGGGTGGAGTGGTAGACGAGGATGTCGGGACCGATCACGTCCTGCACTGCGTCGAGGATGCGGGGGTGGTGCACCAGGCGGTCAGCCCAGTCAAACAGCAGGTAGCTCTTGGACTTTTCGGGAAAGTCGATCGGCGCGCCACGCTGGCGCTCCCAGTCCTCCAGCTCGCTGCGGAAGCTGCGGACCTCTTCGGGGCTGAGGACGTCGATGGGGAACACGAAGCCGTCACGGTCGTAGGTATCGACCTGGGCGGATGTCAGATGCAGGGGCATAGAGTCTCCTTCTTGTCGGCGCTCAGGCCTTGCCGGCCACTGCCGCCTGCGCCGCGGTCATCATCGCGTGGAGCATGTCGAGCCGGTCGTGCATGGGCCGGGGGTAGCCCACGCGGCTTTGGGCGAGGCCCAGGCCGAGTGCGGCCTCGACCATCTTGTAGCTCAGAGGGCCGGGGTTGATCACCGGCACCGGCAGGCGCTGGGACAGCCAGGCGTGGGACTGGTGCATGGTGGTCGAGCCCAGGATCAACACC
>NZ_JARXAB010000070.1 GCF_029866045.1 Ramlibacter sp.
TCGGGAAATGCCGCTTGCAGCCGGGTAGCGGCGCAGTCTTGCTTGTCCGGGCCGCGGCCCGGCACTGACAGCAGACCGGCGGGCTTGTCGACGACCAGACAGCACTCGTCCGCATGGACCAGAGGTATTTCTGCGCAGCCACTGGCGAGGGCTGCCTTCACTGCGAAATTTTGCGCCCCTCTTCGATCTGGTGCTCGAAGTAGCGCTGGAAGCTGAAGGCGATGCTGGCCATCAGCACGGCGGTTCCGATCAAGAGCGCTGCAGCGGCGCCAAAGATGGTGAGCCAGCGGGTGGCGCCTGCCCGGTGCTCGGGCTCGGCCTGCGGGTTGAAGCGGGCGTTCCACTTCTCCGGCGTCATCAGGCCGTAGATGATGGCATTGAGCGCGCAGCCGGCAATGGTGAACCCCAGCATTGGGATCAGCAGCCAGCTGAGGGCGTCGTCCTGGCCAAATTGCTGTACCCGCTCGATGCCATAGATGCCCAAGGCAGTGGGAATCGGGAGTGCCCAACCCAGCAGGTCGCCCAGGCCGCGCAGGTAGAAGCGGTGCAGGCCCAAGGGCCCGCCCAGGAAAGTGAGCCAGGTGGCCAGCGTTTTGCTCTTCATGGGGTCAGGCCTTGATGTGTGGCTGCGGAGGGGGGATTGTGGGGCGGGGTCGAGTCCCCGTCGCCGAGCGACTTCTCCATCAGCACGATGTCGAGCCAGCGCTCGAATTTCCAGCCGCAAGACCGGATCGCCCCGGCGTCGGTGAAGCCGGCAGCGCGGTGCAGCCCGATGGAGGCGGCGTTGGCCGAATCCCCGATGACGGCGATCAGCTTGCGCACCCCTTGGGCCGCGGCCGCTTCCATCAGCGCCTGCAGCAGCAGGCCGCCCAGGCCCCGACCACGGGCGGCGTGGTGCAGGTAGATCGAGTCCTCGGCCGAGAAGCGATAGGCCGGTCGCGGCTTGAACCATTGGCAGTAGGCATAGCCCAGCACCTGTCCGTCCTCTTCCACCACCAGCCAGGGCAGGCCGCGGGCGGCGACGTCTGCGTGGCGCTGAGCCATCTCGACCTCGGTCGGCGGGGTGGTTTCGAAGGTGCCTGTGCCGTGCAAGACATGGTGGGCGTAGATGGCGGTGACCGCCGGCAGGTCGGCGTCTTGGAGGGGGCGAATGTGGGGCATCGGGCCTGGGCGTAGTGCGTGGCTATAATCTTGGGTTTTCCGCCGTGTCGATGGCCGGGTGGCCAATCGCGTGTCTCAAACGGCGGAGGAATCTTGGTGCGGCGTCATCTTCCGATATTCAAAAAGGTGATGACGCGCCAGGGCTGAAATCCCCGCGTCCCGTATCTAGGGTGCTTCAGGCCGATTCACATCGATCCGAAGCACCCGGGACAACAGGCTTTCGTGCCCACTCCCCGAAGGATAAATCATGGTCGTCATTCGACTCGCCCGCGGCGGTGCCAAGCATCGTCCCTTCTTCAACATCGTCGTTGCCGACAAGCGTGTGCGCCGTGACGGCCGCTTCATTGAGCGCATCGGCTTCTACAACCCCTCGGCCAAAGACGGCGAGGAGGGTCTTCGCATTGCCCATGACCGTCTGGCTCACTGGGAAGGCGTCGGCGCCCAGGCGTCCCCGACGGTGCAGCGCCTGGTCAAGCAGGCCCCCAAGGCCGCCTGATCGGCCAGCGGACCGCATCCTGCGGTCCGGCTTGCTCCGCCCCCGAATGATGAGCCCGTCCCTGGAATCTGCGGAACTGCCCGCAGACGCCATCGAAGTCGGGCGCATCTCGGAGGCCTGGGGCATCAAGGGCTGGTTCAAGGTCCTGCCCCATAGCGCTTCTCCGGAGGCGCTTTTTTCTTCCAAGCGGTGGTTTCTGCAGCCACCCGAGAAGTCCAGAACGCCCGGGGGCGCACGCGACTTCCCCTTCACCGGCACCGTCTTGCTCAAAGTCCGTGAGGCCAAAGAGCATTCCGGCGGCGTGGTCGCCTGCGCCCAGGACGACTGGGACCGCAATGCCGCCGAGAGCCTTCGGGGCGCGCGCATCTTCGTGTCCCGGGCCAGCTTTCCCTCGACTGCCGACGATGAGTACTACTGGGTCGACCTGATCGGCCTGTCGGTGACGAACCGCGAGGGCGTGAACCTGGGGCAGGTCAAGGACCTGATGTCCACCGGGCCGCAGACGGTGCTGGTGGTCGTCTCGGCGGCAGATGGCCAGACAGTCGAGCGGATGATTCCCTTTGTCGCGGCCTTCATCGACCAGGTCGACGTCCCCGGCGGGCGCATCACGGTCGACTGGCAGCCCGACTACTGATCCGTTCTCTCGCCCAGCGCCCGCCTGCGGGTATGCTGGCGCCGCCCATGCGATTCGACATCGTCACCCTATTTCCTGAGCTGTTCGCCCCCTTTCTGGAGAGCGGGGTGACACGCCGTGCCTTCGAGGTCGGCGGCCCAGTGCAGGTGCGGCTGTGGAATCTGCGCGATTTCGCCCAGGGCAATTACCGGCGGGTGGACGACCGCCCCTTCGGCGGTGGCCCTGGCATGGTGCTGATGCCCGAGCCCCTGGCACGCGGCCTGGCCGCTGTGAGGGCCGAGCGCGCAGCGGCCGGCGCCCCGCCTGCGCCGGTGGTCTTGTTCTCCCCGGTCGGTGAGCGCATCGCCCACCCCTTGATCGAGCGAGAGGCGGCGACTGGCCAGCCCGGCGCCATCTTGCTGTGCGGTCGCTATGAGGGCCTAGACCAGCGCGTCATTGACCAAGAGGTCGACCAGCAATGGAGCCTGGGCGACTTTGTTCTCTCCGGCGGCGAGATCGCGGCCCTGGCGGTGCTCGATGCCGTGGCCCGACTGCAGCCCGGCGTGCTCAACGACGCGGGCAGCTACCAAGAGGACAGCTTCAGTCCGGCGCTCGACGGACTGCTCGACTGCCCGCACTACACCCGGCCTGAGGTCTGGGAGGGCCGTGCGGTGCCCGCCGAACTGCTCTCAGGTCACCATGCCCGCATCGAGCGGTGGCGACGCGAGCAAAGCCTCTTGGCCACCGCCCGGCAGCGGCCGGAGCTGATTGCCGCAGCAAGGGCCGCCGGTAAGCTCAACAAAGCCGATGAGCACTTTTTGATGCATATGACCGCAGGCAAGCCGGGCTAGCTGATCGGGTCAGGGAGCCTTTCTGGCCTGGCTATAATGGTGGGCTTTTCGATCCTCTGTCCGGCCGCCCTGGCAAGCCTATGCGCCTGCCGCCCGTCCAAGTTGATGGCTTCGTGCCAACACTTGAGAGGCATTCAATTGGGGCCTTTTGCGTAGCGCGGACACGATCTCAGAGGTAAACATGAACCTGATCCAAACTCTCGAGCAAGAAGAAATTGCTCGCCTCGGCAAGAAGATTCCCGAGTTCGCCCCCGGTGACACCGTGATCGTGAGCGTGAACGTGGTCGAAGGCACCCGCAAGCGGGTCCAGGCCTACGAAGGCGTGGTCATCGCCAAGCGTAACCGCGGTCTCAACAGCGGTTTCACCGTTCGCAAGATCTCCAGTGGCGAAGGTGTTGAGCGCACCTTCCAGACCTACAGCCCGCTGATTGCCAGCATCGAGGTCAAGCGCCGTGGTGATGTGCGCCGCGCCAAGCTGTACTACCTGCGTGACCGCAGCGGCAAGTCGGCTCGTATTAAGGAAAAGCTGCCCGCCAAGGCGGTTGCCGCCGAGTAAGCACAGTGACCCCAGCCGGCATCATTCTCCGGCTCGTCGCAACCCGCCGCCGCCAGCCTTGCGCTCGCGGCGGCTTTGCTTTTCCAGCCTGAATGAGCCACAACCCATCCGCCCACCCGCCCGATTTGCCGCCGGACCAGGTGCCCCTGTCCAAGCTGCCTAATTTCGACCCACGGCTGGCAGCCCTGGTGGGGGTCGATAGCCACCTGCCGGCGGTGCCTCATGCTGCGCTGGACCCGCAGGCGTTGCGTCATCGCTTTCGCAGGCCTCCTTCCTGGGAGGCCGAACTGCGGCAAGAGCCCCGCTTTACCAACCGGCAGTCGGCGCCCGCGGCGGTGCTGGTGCCCTTGGTTATGCGCGAGCAACTCTGTGTCTTGCTCACCCAGCGGACGACCCAACTGGCCAACCACTCGGGCCAGATTGCATTTCCCGGTGGTCGCCAGGACGCAGAGGATGCCGACGCCGCCGCTTGCGCGCTGCGCGAGGCCGAAGAGGAAATCGGTCTGGACCCGCGTCATGTCGAGGTCTTGGGTACCCTGCCCACCTACACCACGGGGACCATGTTCGTGGTGACCCCGGTTGTCGCCCTGGTCACGCCCGACCATCGTCTGGCGCTCAGCCCGCATGAGGTGGCCGACGCCTTCGAAGTGCCACTGCCCTTCTTGATGAACCCGGCCCATCACCGACGTCATGCCGTCGAGGTGGACGGCGTGCGCCGCGAATGGTTTGCCATGCCCTGGCAGGACGGCAGCCGCGAGCACTTCATCTGGGGTGCCACGGCCGGCATGCTGCGCAACCTCTACCGATTCCTCTCGGCCTGACTCCGCGTCGTTGCTGGGGCAGGCCCCGCGCCGCCAGAGGGGGCTGCGATGGCAGGCAGTGACGCGACGGAGGCCGCTATCATCGCGCCATGGCCTTCTTTGCCATCCTGTTTGCGTTGCTCATCGAGCAGGTGCGCCCGCTCGCCCCGCGCAACCCCGTTTACGCCGGCATGCTGGGGTGGACCCGCTGGGTCAGCCGCAACTTCGACGCGGGCCGCGGCCATCACGGCTGGATTGCCTGGGCGCTCACGGTGCTGGTGCCGACCGGCGCCGCCGCCTTGCTCCATATCGGGCTGGACTTCGGCTTGGGCTGGCCGCTGGCGATGCTCTGGAACGTGGTGGTGCTCTATTTCACCCTCGGCTTTCGCCAGTTCAGCCACCACTTCACCGCCATCCGTGAAGCACTCGACGCCGGCGACGAGGACCAGGCCCGTGCCCAGTTGGCCCAGTGGCAGCAGGTAGAAGTTGCCGACCTGCCGCGCAGTGAGTTGCTGCGCCACGTGATCGAGTACTCGGTGCTGGCGGCCCACCGGCATGTGTTTGGCGTGCTCGCGGCCTACTGCATCTTTGCTGTTTTAGGCCTGGGGCCGGCTGGCGCCGTTTTCTACCGCATGGCCGAATTCGCCAGCCGCTACTGGTTCCACCACAGCCGCCAGCACCCGGTGAGCGACGCGCTCCAAGATGCGGCCTCGCTGGCCTGGGCCCGTATCGACTGGCTGCCCGCCCGTATCACCGCCCTGGCCTTCGCGGTGGTGGGCAGTTTCGAGGAGGCGATTGACTGCTGGCGTCACCATGCGCAGCGCTTCCCGAACGACAACGACGGCGTGGTTCTGGCAGCCACCTCGGGCGCAGTGGACGTCCGTCTGGGTGGCGAAGCACTGCGTTCGGCCTACGCGGCCGCGCCAGGCCCCGGGGGCTGGCCCGAGGGTGGGGCGCCCTCCGCCACCAGCGAAGACAGCGAAAGCACGCCGGGTCGCGAGGCCCAGCCGGCGCACCTGCGCAGTGTCGTCGGCCTGGTCTGGCGATCGGTGGTGCTGTGGATGGTTTTGCTGGCGCTCCTCACGCTGGCCCGTCTCCTGGGCTGAGTGGCGCCAGGCCGCTCTTACCAACGCGTTTGCGACAACTCCGCAAACAGCTCCGCGTAGATGCGGTGGCGGCTGGCGCTGACGGCGCCCGCACCCGTGCTGTCCACCGAGGCCAACACCGCGCAGCCCGGTTCATGCAGGTGGGTGCAGTTGTAGAAACGGCACTGGCCCTGATGTAGCCGCAGATCCGGCATCAGGCCTGCGAGCTGGGTGGGTTCGAGGTGCCGAAGGCCAAATTCCTGAAAGCCGGGTGAGTCGATCAGCGCGGTGCTTCGCGCTCCGTCGACCCAATACCAGGTGGTGCTGGTGGTGGTGTGCCGGCCCGAATTGAGCGCTTGCGAGATCTCGCCGGTTTCAGCCAGCGCCCCAGGCACCAGCAGGTTGATCAGCGTGCTCTTGCCCGCGCCTGAGGGGCCCAGCACCAAGGTGGTCTTGCCGGTGAGGCGCTGCATCAGGTGTACGCGGTCTACCTCGGCAGAGAGGCGCAGCGAGAGTGGCATCACGCCCTGCTGCATCGCCTGGTACGGAAGCAACCGTGCCCAGGCGCGCTCAAAGGGCACCACCAGGTCGCTCTTGTTCAGGACGATCAGCGCCGGAATGCCAGCGGCCTCGGCCGCGATCAGGGCCCGGGTCAACTGGGACTCAGAGAACTCAGGCTCGGCTGCGATCAGGATCAGTACCTGGTCCAGATTGGCAGCGAATGATTTGGTGCGCACCTCGTCCTGCCGATAGAACAGGTTGCGCCGCGTCTCGACTTTCTCGATGCTGCCCTCGTCGCCGCTGACCTGCCACAGTACCCGGTCACCGACCACCGACTGGCTCTTCTTGCCCCGCGGGTGGCAGATCAGCCGCCGGCCCTCTGGCGTCTCGACCAGCACATGCCTTCCGTGGCTCGCGACGACCAGGCCAGGTTCCCGCGGCGGGCTGGCGCTCATGCCAGCAGGGCGTCGATCTGGGCGGCGCAGTCGAAGTCGGTGTCTGAGATGCCGCCGACGTCGTGGGTGTTGTAGCGAACGATGCACTGGCCATAGCGAACCACCAACTCAGGGTGATGGTCCTGGCGCTGGGCGATGAAGGCGACCGCGTTCGCGAAGGCCAGCACCTCGTGGTAAGCGGCGAAGCTGAAGGTCTTTTCAATCGCGGTGCTCGCGCCGTCGCCCGAGAGCTTCCAGCCGGGCGCCGTCACCAGGCGTTGGACCACCTCAGTGGGTGTGAGGGCACGGCGCTTGACCATTGCCCAGTCCCTTGCCTTGAAGTCGGCGTTGCTCACGCGGCCCCCTGGCCCATGCGCGCCAGTCGCTCGCTCGCCGGTGGGTGCGAGTAGTAAAAGCGCACGTACACCGGATCGGGCGTGAGCGTGGAGGCGTTGTCCTCGTACAGCTTGGTCAAGGCTGAGGCCAGGTCGCGCCCGTCCGTCTGCGCCACAGCAAAGGCGTCCGCCTCGAACTCATGTTGGCGCGACACCGCAGCCATGAGCGGCGAGATGAAGAAGGTGAACGCAGGTACCGCCATCAGAAACAGCAGCAAGGCCAGTGCGTCATTGCCGCCCGAAAGGCTTGGCTGCACCCCCAGGCCGGTGTAGAACCAGACTTGGCTCGACAGCCATCCGAGCAACGCAAAGCCGGCCAGGCTCATGGCAAACATCGTGGCGATGCGTTTGAGAATATGCCGGTGGCGAAAGTGCCCAAGTTCATGCGCGAGCACCGCGTCCACCTCGCCGGGCGTGAGGCGGGCCAACAGGGTGTCGTAGAACACCACCCGCTTGGCAGCGCCGAAGCCGGTGAAGTAGGCGTTGGCATGCGCGCTGCGGCGGCTGCCATCCATCACGAACAAGCCCTTGGCCGCGAAGCCGCAGCGCTGCATGAGCGCGGTGACTCGGGCCGCCAGGGCCTGGTCCTCCAGCGGCTGGAACTTGTTAAACCATGGCGCGATGAGGGTGGGATAAATGACCAGCAGCAGCAAGTTGAACCCCATCCAAGTACACCAAGCCCACAGCCACCAGGCACTGCCGGCTGCGCCCATGAGCCACAAGATGAGGGCGGCAATCGGCAGGCCGATCGCCGCGCCCAGCACCGTGCCTTTGGCCATGTCTACCAGCCACAGGCGCCAAGTCGTTTTGTTGAAACCGAATTGCTCCTCGACCACGAAGGTCCGGTACAGCGAAAACGGCAGGTCTAAAAGGCCGCCGATTGCCGCGAAGGCGGCCAGCAGGGCCAACTGCTGGCCCATGCCCGGCTCGAGTGCAGCGAGTAGGGCCTGATTCAGCGCGTTCAGGCCTCCGAGCAAGGTCCAAACGATGAGGGTGCCCGAGGACCAGGCCATCTCGAACAGGTCCACCCGGGACTTGGCCAGGGTGTAGTCGGCCGCACGCTGGTGGGCCGCCAGCGGCACTCGCTCGGCAAAGGCAGTGGGCACCGCTGTGCGGTGCTGGGCTACGTGACGCGCCTGGCGGGTGGCCAGCCAGTAGCGCAGGGCCAGGCCGGTGAGTAGGGCGGCCGCGAAGGCCAGGGTCATCAACAGGGAGGGTGAGAGTTCTGCGGGCATCGGGCATCAGTGTAGCGGCGGCCCCGCCGTCGGTGACAATCAGGGCCATGTCCGAGACGCCCCAATCTGCCGCCGCACCCGCCAGCGATGCCCCTCTCGCCAAGAGCGACCAGAACCTGGTCTGGCTCGACTGCGAGATGACCGGGCTAGACCCCGAGGTGGACCGCATCATTGAGATTGCGGTCGTCGTCACCGGCCCGCACCTGTCCCCGCGGGTGGAGGGGCCGGTCTTTGCCATCCACCAGAGCGACGCCCAACTGGACAAGATGGACGCCTGGAACAAGGGTACACACGGCAAGAGCGGCTTGACCGACCGGGTCAAGGCCTCCACCGTCGACGAGACCCAGGCCGAAGCCGCGCTGATCGAGTTTCTCTCGAAGTACGTCCCCAAGAACGGCAGCCCCCTGTGTGGTAATACCATCGGCCAGGACCGGCGCTTTCTGGTCAAGTACATGCCCCGGCTCGAAGCGTTTTTTCACTACCGCAACCTGGACGTGAGCACGCTCAAGGAGTTGAGCCGGCGCTGGCGTCCCGAGGTCTACGAGTCCTTCAAAAAGCAGCAGCGTCACACCGCGTTGGCGGACGTGCACGAGTCCATCGACGAAATGGCGCACTACCGCGAGCATTTCCTCAAGCTCTGAGGGCGCAAAGCGCAGAGCCGGGTTGGACCCTACGCAAAAAGTTGGCGTGGGCGGCGTCGGGTGTGCGACAATCCGGTTTGCGCCGCAAGAGCATTCTTTTTGACTTGCGGTTTTTTGTTGCATCTCCTTTCAAGCACAGGCCCGCGTGACGAGGCGCTTTTCGCGCCACCTTCCGTCCCGCATCAATAGGCCAGCGGACCTTCCGGTCCGTACGTCGTCTGGATGGTGATGTTTCTCAACCATCCACGATGACCGCCGCCCCGCGCGGCGCCACCGTGTGCGAGTACTTCATGACCGATAGCCTCCATGGGCCGGGCGACTTTGCGCCTGCCGAATCCATTGTTGCGGATACCTTTTCCGCTGACCTTCCCGAAGCGTCTTTCGATGCCAGCGTAGAGACCGCGCCCGCGGTGCTAGACACGGTCTCAGCGATCGTTGCCGTGGCCAATGGCGACACAGCGCCCGCTGACCAAGCCGCGATCTCTGTCCAGGTCGCTCCCGAGGCTGCTGCCGAACCCGTCGCCGACATCCCCAACGGTTTCATCCGCCTGGGGCTGGCCCCCGAATTGATCCGCGCCGTCCATGACTTGGGCTACACCCAGCCCACCGCCGTCCAGGAGCAGGTCATTCCCCAGGCCATGGACAGCGGCGAGGCCGGCAAAGCGGCCCGCTTCATCGACCTCATGGTTTCCAGCCAGACGGGAAGCGGCAAGACTGCCGCCTTCTTGCTGCCGGTGCTACACACCCTGATCCAGCTGCAGGCCGAGCAAGAGGCGCGCGAGCGCGCCGAGCTCCAGCGCCTTGCCGAGGAAGCCGCCGCCCGCGGCGAGGCCACTCCCAAGCGCAAGCGCCGCAACCCCACCGACCCGCGTAGCTTCAAGGCCGCCACGCCCGGCGCCCTGATTCTGTGCCCGACCCGCGAACTGGCCCAGCAGGTGGCGCATGACGCCATCGGCCTGGTGCAGCACTGCCGGGGCCTGCGCATCGCCAATGTGGTCGGCGGTATTCCTTACCAGATTCAAATCGCACGCCTGCAAAACGCCGATCTGGTGGTGGCCACCCCCGGCCGCCTGCTGGACCTGCAGCGCTCCATGCAGATCAAGCTGGACCAGGTCAAGTTCCTGGTGGTCGATGAGGCCGACCGCATGCTGGACCTCGGCTTTGCCGACGACCTGGCCGAAGTCAATCAGCTCACCATCGAGCGTCATCAGACCATGATGTTCAGTGCCACCTTCGCGCCCCGCATCCAGCAGCTGGCCCAACGGGTGATGCGCGAGCCGCGCCGTGTGCAGATCGACTCGCCGCAGGAAAAGCACGCCAACATCCAGCAGAAGCTGTTCTGGGCCGACAACGCTGCCCACAAGCGCAAGCTGCTCGATCACTGGCTGCGTGACACCACCATTGATCAAGCCATCGTCTTTGCCAGCACCCAGATCGAGTGTGACGGCCTCGCGGGTGACCTGCAGCAGGCGGGCTTTTCCGCCGTCGCCTTGCATGGCGCCCTGAGCCAAGGCCTGCGCAATCGCCGGCTGATGGCGCTGCGCAACGGTCAGGTGCAGATTTTGGTGGCTACCGACGTGGCGGCGCGAGGCATCGACGTGCCCACCATCACGCACGTTTTCAACTTTGGCCTCCCGATGAAAAGCGAGGACTACACCCACCGCATTGGCCGTACGGGCCGCGCCGGCCGTGACGGCCTGGCGGTGACATTCGCCGAGTTCCGTGACCGCCACAAGATCTTCGACATCGAGGGTTTCACCAAGCAGCCGTTCAAGCCCGAGGTCATCGCTGGCCTCGAGCCCTCCGAGCGCACCCCGCGCTCACCGCAGCCTGGTGCCTTCGGCGGCAAGGGCCGTGGCGGCCCCAGCCGTGGCAGCAGCTTCGGCGCCAAGCGCAGCGGTGGTTTTGGCGGTGGTGGCTTCGGTGGCGACCGCGAGGGCTACGGCCGCAAGACCGGCTTTGGTGACGCCGGCGGCGAGCGGCGCGATGACCGCCGCGATGGTGGCTTTCAGGGTGAGCGCCAGGGCGCTTTCCAAGGGGGCTTCCGTGGCGATGACCGTCAACCTGGTTTCCGTAGCGACGACCGCCAAGGCGGTTTCCGTGGTGATGATCGCCAGAGCGCGTTCCGCGGCGATGATCGCCAAGGCGGGTTCCGGGGCGATGATCGCCGCGCGGGTGGCGCCGCACCTTGGGACAAGCGTCCGGCCAGCGGCTTCGCCGCTCGTCCCGCCCCCCGGGGGGACTTTGAGGGCCAGGGCGCGCCGCGCTCCAGCGCTCCGCGTCCCGCAAATGCGGGTAATGCCGGCAAGGTCTTCGTGCCGCGCGACGTGAAAAAGCGCGCCTACAAGCCGGCGCGCTAAGACACCGGAATCGGGTGCCCCCTGGGTGCGGGGGCAGGGTAGACCCGACTCTAGAGGGCCCTGCGTGGCGGCAAAATCATGCCTGCTACCAGGGCCTTCTGCTTTGGACTGCTCCTTCGGGACCGCCCTGATGCCCTGCCCAGCCCCATGAACCTGCACCGCCTGGACCTGGTTTCACTGTCCCTGTTCCATCTGGTCGCCCGAACCGGCAGCATCAGCCGTGGCGCCGAGCTGGCCCTGCTGGCGGTGGGCGCGGCCAGCAAACGCATTTCCGATCTCGAGGCGGCGGTGGGTGCGCCCTTGCTTGAGCGCCATTCCCGCGGCGTCAAGCTCACCGCCGCCGGTCTGGCCCTGCAGCGTCACGCCCAGAAAATCCTGGGGGACATCGACCAGATGTGCGCGGACCTGTCGGACCACGCCCATGGCGTGCTCGGCGTGGTGCGCCTTTGGGCCAATACCTCGGCCATTACCCAGTTCCTGCCGGGCGACCTGGCGGCCTTCGCCGCACTGCACCCTGGCATACGGATCGAGATGAACGAGGCCGACAGCCATGAGGTGGTGCTGGCCGTGGCCGACGGCCGCGCCGACGCGGGCATCTTCGCCGACCGCACCCCCACGCTGGGCTTGCAGACCTTCTCCTACCGACACGACCGTCTTATTTTGGTGGTGCCTGCGCGCCACCCCTTGGCCAAGCGCCGCAGCGTGTCCTTTGCCGACGCCGCCGACTACGACTTCGTGAGCCTGACCGAGGGCACCTCGCTGGCCCAGCGGCTGGCACTCGAGAGCCGGCAAGCGGGCAAGCCGCTGCGCATTCGCATCCGGGTGCGCAGCTTCGACGCGATGTGCCAGATGGTCGCCGCCGGCCTCGGTCTGGCGGTGCTACCCCAGGCGGCGGTACAGCCCCTGGTCGGCGCCCTGGGTCTGCGCAAGCTGGACCTGACCGACCCCTGGGTTGACCGCGAGTTGCTGCTGGGCGTGCGTGACCCAGCGGCCTTGCCGCGGCCGGTTCGCAGCCTGGTCGACCACCTGGTGCCGCCCTCGCAAGCCGCTGCCTGAGCCTGCGGCTTTCGCGGATTGCGAAACCTCGCTTGCTTTCTGTGTCATTCCGCGACCACCCGGCCTTTTTTAGACTGCGCAGGCCATGACTCAGACCGCCACGTTCCATGCGCCGCTCACCCTTTTCGACACGCTCTGGCAGCGCCATCTCTTGCTGCAAACCGAAGATGGAGAATGCCGGCTCAATGTCGACCCGTGCCGCAAGCAGCTTCTGCTGGAAGGTCTGGACGACATCGGCCTGACTCTGCAACGCGCCGACCGTATCCGGGCCTTCGGGGTTCGCCACCGCGCAGCCTCACCCAGTTTTTTTCAGTGATCCATCCAATAATTTTTTGAGGAGACACACCATGCGCCTATCCCGCCGCCTACTGATCGCCCTGTCGGCCCTGACCGGCGCCGCCGCCCTTCTGGGCCCGGCCGCTGCCCAAGACAAGTTTCCGTCCAAGGCGGTGACCATCATCGTGCCCCAGGCGGCGGGTGGTGCCAATGACACGATCGCCCGAGTGATCGCCGCCAAGCTCACCGAGCAGACGGGGCAGACCTTCGTCGTGGACAACCGCACCGGTGCCGGTGGCAACGTGGGCACCGCCCAGGCGGCCAAGGCCCGGCCTGATGGCTACACGCTCATGCTCACCGCCGACAGCTCGATGGTGATCAACCCCGCTCTCTACAAGAGCACGGGTTTCGATCCGGTGAAGGACTTCGAGCCGATCGGGCCCGTGGCCACCGCCGGCTATGTGCTGGTGGCCCACCCTTCCTTTGCTGCGCGTAACGTGACCGAGCTGGTGAGCCAGGCCAAGCAGCAACCGGGCAAGATCAACATTGGCTCGGCCGGCAATGGCACGCTGAACCACCTGATTGGCGAAATGCTGGGCAAAGCGACCGGTATCGAAATGGTGCACGTACCTTACAAGGGTGCTGCGGCCGCGGTCACCGACCTGGTGGCCGGCCAGGTGCAGGTCTCGGTGCAGAGCCTGCCTTCCTCGATCGCCCACATTCGCAGCGGCAAGGTCAAGGTGCTGGGCGTGGTCAACCCCAAGCGCGTGCCCGCGCTGCCCGACGCGCCCAGTATCGGCGAGACGATCAAGGGTTTCGGCGCCACCCCCTGGTACGGCGTGTTCGCGCCGGCCGGCACGCCCAAGGCCATCGTCGCGCAGCTCAATGCCGAGATCGCCAAGGCCCTGGAGTCCAAGGACGTGCAGGAGCGGCTGGCGGGTGCCGGTTGCGAGCCCTTCAAGTCCAGCCCTGAGCAATTTGCCCAACTCGTGCGTGACGACCTTCCCCGCTGGGCCAAGATCGTGAAGGACTCGGGTGCCACCGTCGACTGATTCCGCAGGACCCATCTTCATGACCCTTCCGACCCTTTCCCCGGGCGCGCTCGCAGGTTTGCGCGTCGTCGAAATGGGCCAGCTCATTGCCGGCCCCTTCGCCGGCAAGACCCTGGGCGACTTCGGCGCCGACGTGATCAAGATCGAGCCGCCGGATGCGGGTGATCCACTTCGCAACTGGCGCATGATCCAAGATGGCACCTCCGTCTGGTGGCAGGTGCAATCCCGCAACAAACGCTCCATCGCCCTGGACCTGCGCAGCGCCGAGGGCCAGGACATCGCCCGCAAGCTCATCGCCCAGGCCGACGTGCTGATCGAAAACTTCCGCCCTGGCACGCTCGAGGGCTGGGGCATGGACTACGCCACCCTCTCCCGCGACAACCCGGGCCTTGTGATGCTGCGCATCTCCGGCTACGGCCAGACGGGCCCCTACCGCGACTTACCCGGGTTTGGTGCTATCGGCGAGGCCATGGGAGGTCTCCGCCACCTCACCGGTGAGCCCGGCCGGGTGCCCGTTCGCTGCGGCATCTCCATCGGCGACACCTTGGCCGCCCTGCACGGCACCATCGGTGTGCTCACTGCCCTCTACCACCGCAAGGTCAATGGGGGCCAGGGCCAGGTGATCGATGTGGCGCTCCATGAAGCGGTGTTCAACGTCATGGAAAGCCTGGTACCCGAGTACAGCGCCTTTGGCGCGGTGCGCGAGGCGGCCGGTTCGGCCTTGCCGGGCATCGCGCCCTCCAACGCCTACCGCTGCGCCGACGGTGTGGTGTTGATCGCCGGCAACGGCGACAGCATCTTCAAGCGGCTGATGCAGTGCATCGGGCGTGATGACCTGGCCACCGACCCGGCGCTGGCCGACAACGCCGGCCGTGTGCGGCGGGTGGAGGAGATCGACGCCGCCATCGAGGCCTGGACCGTCTCCCGCACGGTGACCGGCGTGCTTGAGTCCCTGGGCGCCGCCAAGGTGCCTGCTGGGCGCGTCTACACCGCACGCGACATCGTGGAAGACCCGCACTACCTCGCCCGCGACATGATCCTCTCCCAAGAGACCCGCGACGGCCATGAGGTCAAGGTGCCCGGCATCGTGCCCAAATTGCTCGGCACGCCCGGCCAGGTGCGCTCAAGCGCCCCCCGGCTTGGTGACGACACCGACACGGTGCTGGCCGAATTGGCCTTCTCTGCGCAAGACATCGCCGCACTGCGCGAACGCAAGGTGGTCGCGTGACCGGTCATCCAGTCCCTGCAAACGCCGGAGTCTGGCAAGGCGCCGGCCGCCGCATCCACCTGCAGGAGGTGGGCACCCGCGACGGCCTGCAGGCCGAGTCGGCCTTTGTGCCCACGGCCGACAAGGTCGCCCTGGTTGACGCTCTGTCCGACGCTGGCCTGGCCAAAATCGAGGTGACCGCTTTCGTCTCGCCCAAGGCCATCCCGGCCCTGCGCGACGCTGAGCAGGTGCTGCGCGAGATCCGGCGTGCGCCTGGCGTCGTCTACAGCGCCCTGGCGCCCAATGTGCGTGGCGCCGAGCGCGCCATCGAGTCCCGCGCCGACGAACTCAATCTGGTCATGTCGGCCAGCGAAAGCCACAACCTGGCCAACCTGCGCATGCTGCGCGAACAGTCGTTCAGCGCGCTCGCCGAGGTGGCCGCCGCCACGCGCGGCACGGGTGTCGCGGTCAACGTGTCGCTGTCCTGCGCCTTCGGCTGCCCGATGGAGGGTGATGTGCCGGTGCAGACGGTGCTGCAATGGTGCGAACGCTATGTGCAGGAGCTGGGCGCCCGTGGGGTGACGCTGTGCGACACCACCGGGATGGCCTACCCGACGCAGGTGGCCGCGCTCACCACCGCCTTCCGCGCGCGCTGGCCCGGCACCGAGCTCACCCTGCACTTTCACAACACCCGGGGCATGGGTCTGGCCAATGTGCTGGCCGCCATCGACGCCGGCGCTGACCGCTTCGACGCCTCGTTCGGCGGCATCGGCGGCTGCCCCTACGCACCGGGCGCTTCGGGCAATGTTTGCACCGAGGAAATCGCCCATGCGCTCACCCTCATGGGCTACGACACGGGCGTTGACTTGGTGCGGCTGGTGGCGGCCGCGGGGCGTTTGCCGGCTCTCATCGGCCACGACATCCCCAGCCAGATCGTCAAGGCTGGCCGGCGGCTCGACCTGCACCCACGGCCGGTGGAGTTTGAGGCGATCCGGCAGCGAGCGATCGAGCGCAGGGCCTGAGCCCCGCCACCGAAGCTCAGACGGCATTCGTCGCTTCGGGTCACCCCCGTGCCGGCAGCACCGTGCCCCGGCACTCGCCAAAGCCGATGCGGGCATGGCCCGGCTTTTCGCACCATCCTCGGAGGATGACCGTGTCGCCATCGTGCAGGAAGGCGCGCTGCTCGCCCGTGTTGGCCAGCGTGACCGGTTGGCGCCCGCCCAGGCTCAACTCCACCAGCGCGCCTGCCTCCTGTGCGGTCGGGCCAGAGACCGTTCCGGTGCCGATCAGGTCGCCAGGCTCCATATTGCAGCCCCCCACGGTGTGCTGGGCCAGCATTTGCGCTGGGGTCCAGTACTGGTGTCGAAAGCTGGTGGCCGCCAGGCGACTCGGCGTTTGGCGCTGGCTGCGGTGGGCGGGCGTGTCGAGCAGTGCCTCCAGGCGTACGTCCACCCCGCCGCATGCGCGATGCCCCGCATCGTCGAGGTAGGGCAGGGGCTGTGGGTCGGAGGCTGGCCGATCGAAGGGCACCCGGTAAGGCGCCAGTGCATCCATCGTCACGATCCAGGGGGAGATCGTGGTGCAGAAGTTCTTGCCCAGAAAGGGGCCCAGCGGCGCCATTTCCCAGAACTGGTGGTCGCGCGCCGACCAGTCATTCAGAAGCACCATGCCTAGCATGTGCCGCTCGGCCTGCGCCAGGGCAATCGGCTCGCCCAGGGCGTTGCCAGGGCCGATGAAAAAGCCCATTTCCAGCTCGAAGTCCAGCCGCGCGCAGGCGCTGTAGACCGGCGCCTGCGCGCCTGCCGGCATGGCCTGTCCCATGGGCCGGTGAAAGCCAAAGCCTTCCTGGCCCACCCGCAGGCTGGAGGCGCGGCCGTGATAGGCGATCGGCAGCCACTGGAAGTTGTCGGTGAGCGGCTTGTCCGGAAAGATAAGCCGGCCCACGTTCACCGCATGGTGGATCGAGGTGTAGAAGTCGGTGTAGTCGCCGATCTGCGCGGGCAGGCCGTACTCGGCCTCGCCGAGCGGTATCAGGCATTCGCGCAGTTGCGCCTGTACCGAAGCGGGTGCGTCCTCGGCCAGCAGCGCAAACAGGCCGTGGCGCAGCGCCCGCCAGGCCTCGGGCCCGAGCGCCATGAACTTGTTGAGTGCAGAGCCCGCGCAGGCCTTGCAGGCGGCCTGGGCAGGGCCCTGCAGCAGGCCGGTGGCCGCGAGTTGGGCCAGGTTCAGCGCCTGGTCGCCGATCGCGGTGGCGCCGTGCATCATGTCCTGGCTGGCGCGCCGTCGCAGCACCGCCAGGGGCAGGTTCTGGATCGGGAAGTCCCCGCCCGCCTCCTGCGCCGAGGCCAGCCAACTGCGGGCGCTTGCTGCGTGGGTGTGGTCCAGGGCGTTCATGGGCGGGTGCCCGTCAGCGCCTCATCGAAGATGGCCACCGCCCGGGTCCAGCCTGCCGAGGCGCCGCGGATCTTGTGGGGGAAGCAGCTGATGTAAAAGCCCGAGGCTGGTAGCGCCTCCAGGTTGTGCAGTTTTTCCAGGTGGCAGTAGCCTATGTCGCGCCCCGCCTTGTGGCCCTCCCAGATCAGACCGGCGTCCTGGGTCTGGGCGTATTTCTTGGCGGTGTGCACAAAGGGCGCGTCCCAACTCCAGGCGTCGGTGCCGGTCAGGCGCACGCCGCGCTCCAGCAGGTACATGGTCGCCTCGTAGCCCATGCCCGCGCCAGCCGCCACATAGTCAGGCTGGCCATAGCGCGTGCCCGCCCGGGTGTTCACCACCACGATTTCCAGCGGCTGCAGGTTGTGGCCAATTCGCGCGAGTTCGGCCTCGACGTCGTTCGCGGTCACCACATAGCCATCTTCGAAGTGGCGGAAATCCAGTTTGACCCCGGGCTGGAAGCACCATTCCAGGGGGACCTCGTCGATGGTGATGGCCCGCTCCTTGCCGCCGGCCTTGTCGTTCATCGTCGAGTGGAAGTGGTAGGGCGCGTCGAGGTGGGTGCCGTTGTGGGTATTGAGCTGCACATACTCCAGCGCCCAGCCCTCGGCGTCGGGCAGGTCTTCCTTCTTGAGGCCGGGGAAGAAGCTGGCCACCTGTTCGGCGGTGGCCTCGTGCCGCAGGTACTCGATCTTCGGGCTGTAGCCGGGCGGATCGGAGGCGACATCGTTTTCCAGGTAGATGGAGAGGTCGACAAATCGGCGCGTCATGGTCTGGCTTTCAGTGCTTCGCCTGCCACGTTACGCAGGCCTTCAGTGATGGGATTCAAACGTGATTTTGGCATTGCCCGCCCGATGCAGACGCATCTGACCGGGCAGCGGCGCGCCGCGCAGCATCACGTCCTCGGCCAGCCAGAGCGCGGAGCGCCGGGCACGCTCGCAGACCATGGGCAGCGGCATCTGCACATAGTCGTCGTTGAACACCTCGAAGCTGTAGTCGCCCTGGTAGCCCAGCGCATCGAGCTTGAGCACCATCTCTGCGACCTCGGCGGTGTGCACGCCCTCGCCGGGGAACACGCGGTAGGTGCGTGCAGTGGCCATTCTTTCCTCGAAGGTGCGGGTCTCCTGCCACATGAAGTCCGACAGCTGCACCAGAAAGATCTTGGCCGGGTCGAGGTCATCCAGCGCCGACAGGGGGGTCTTGGCGGCGAGGATGTGGAAGGAGTCCAGGCCGACCCCGAGGTTGGGGCAGTCGGCGCGTGCCACCACGTCCCAAGCGGTGGTGAACTCGTTGATGTGGCGCCCCCAGGAGAGGCCCTCGTAGGCGATGCGAATGCCCAGGGGCAGGGCCAGCATCGCCAGCTTGCGCAGGTCGCGCGCGAGGTGGTCGACGTCGCCGCTGGCGTGCACCGAGGTCGACGAGCACACCAGCAGGACCTTGCAGCCCAGCGCAGCGCACATCTCCAGCATGGTCTTGGCAATGTCGACCTTGTACTGGTGCAGGTGGCCCGACAGACCCTCGAAGTCGCGCAGCACCTGGAAGCCCGTGCCGCGCAAGCCACTGGCCTTGACCGCGGCCACCGCCGCTTCCCAGCCCTGAGGGTGGCCCACCAGGTCATTGGCCTTGAGCATGACCTGGCTGAAGCCGGCTTGCGCCATCGCCTCCAGCTTGGCCTCCAGCGGCCCTGCCAAGGTGATGGTGTCCATGCCGATGGCGGCGATGGTGCGCCGCAGGCTGCGAGGATCGCGGATCACGGGGCCACCCCGGGTGTGGTGTCGCTGTGCACCAGCTCGAACAGCACGCCCCCCAGGTAGGTCTTGGAGATGGCGCCGCGCTGGCCGCTGTGTGCCGCGCCGCTTTCGACGAACTCCAACCCCAGGCTGCGCAGGGCTTGCACTGCGGCCAGCACGTCGGGAACGCCCAGACCGATCCGCTGCAAATGCTCTCGATCATCGTTCTCGGCGGCGTCGGGCTCAGGCTCGATCAACTGAATCATGAACTGGTTACCCGCGTGCAAGGCCGGTGCCCGCAGCAGCTTGCCCAGAGGC
>NZ_JARXAB010000102.1 GCF_029866045.1 Ramlibacter sp.
ACCTGTGCCCCACTTCCCCACTGCCCCGTTGGTCTCGCAGGCTCGGTTGATAACCGACCCTCTTGAAACGAAACCGTTCGCGTGAGGGAAGCGGCGGGTGTGCGGTGCGGGGGCAGCGGCGCCTATGCGGGGCCGAGCAGCACAGCGTCGGGCGGAAAAAGAGGCGGGGCATGTCTGAGCCGCCAAAGGCGGCGAGTTTGCCCCGGCTCCCGCACGGCGCGAGCAGCGCAGGGGAGCCCGAAGGGCCCCCGCATCGAAGCCGATGCGCCCGTACCGCATGCCCGTCGCGCTGTAGGCCGAAGAATCAGATCGAGAAATTTGAGCGAGGAATTAGCCCTTCAAATACGCCCCCACCAGCGACACCCAGTAGCTCGCCGTCGTCGGCAAGATGCGGTCGTTGAAGTCATACGCCGTGTTGTGCACCATGCAGCCCGGTCCTTCCTGACCGTCACCGTTGCCCACCACGATGTAGCAGCCTGGCACGGCGTTGAGCATGAAGGCGAAGTCGTCACTGGCTTGCAGAGGCGCCATGTTCTCAATCAGACCCGCCTCACCCATGGTCGAGAGGGCCACCTCGCGGGCGAAGGCCGCGGCCTCGCCGTCGTTCACGCAAGGCGGCAGCTTCCACTGGTAGTCCACCTCGGCGCGGGCGCCGTGCACCGCTGCCTGGGCCTGGGCCATGGCGGTGATGCGATCACGCAGCATGGTGCGAACCTCAGGCCGGCGGGCACGGACAGTGAGCTTGAGCTCGGCGCTGTTCGGAATGACGTTGGGCGCAGTGCCTGCATGCATCGCACCCACGGTGACCACCGCCATATCGTTGGGGTCCACCTCACGGGAAACCAAGGTCTGCAAAGCGAGGATCAGGTGCGCGCCCACCACGACCGGGTCCACGGTGGTGTGCGGCATGGCGCCGTGGCCGCCCTTGCCGTGGATCGTGATGATCGCGGTGTCCGAGGAGCTGTACACAGGCCCGCCGATGATCCCGAAGCGCCCTTGCGCGAAGCCTGGCTCGTTGTGGAAGGCGTAGACACGGTCACAGGGAAACTTTTCAAATAAGCCCTCCTCCACCATCCGCCTCGCCCCCGCCAAACCTTCTTCGGCCGGCTGGAAGATCAGGTGCAGGGTACCGCTGAAGCCCCGGGTCACGGAAAGAAGTTGCGCTGCCGCCAGCAAGGTGGCGGTGTGGCCGTCATGGCCGCAGGCATGCATGCGTCCCGGGCTGCGGCTGGCCCAGGGCAGACCGCTGGTTTCGGTCATGGGCAGGGCGTCCATATCGGCACGCAGGCCAAGGCGCCGAGTGCCAGTGCCGCAGCGCAAGGTGCCCACCACACCGGTGCCGGCCAGGCCCCGGTGCACCTCGTAGCCCCAGGCCATGAGCTTGCTTGCGACCAGCTCGCTGGTGGCGAACTCCTCGTAGCCCAGTTCGGGGTTGGCATGGATCGCGCGCCGCAAGTCAATCATCGCGTCCTGGATCGCTGCGATGCCGGGCAAAACAGGCGCGGGGATGGTCATGGGAGGTCTCAGAAAAGAGGGGGCTGCGGCTGGGCTATCATTTTGAATGCTAAACCAAGCGAACCGCCCGAGCCGGCCCTGCCGCCCGGCCGTATTTCCAGCGACCTTTCGCTGCCGCGCCTGAAGGAATGACGATGAGCCAGAACACCCCAGAGCAGACCTTGATCAACCGTCGCCGCATGGCGCAAATGGGCCTGGGCGCCCTTGGCCTCGGCCTGGCGCCCTGGCAATTGGCCCACGCGCAGGCCAAGGGCACCGCCGTTCTGGGTATTGACACCGACCCGCCCACCCTGAACCTGGCCACCACCACCGACTTCACCGCCGGTGACGTGTCGGCCAAGATCCTCGAGGGTCTGGTCTGGCTGGACAAGGACTACAACCCCAAGCCCGCCCTGGCCACGGCCTGGAACATCTCCGCCGACGGGCGCACCTACCGCTTCACCCTCCGCGCGGGCGTCAAGTGGCACGATGGCCGCGACTTCACCAGCGCCGATGTGCGCTTCACCCTGGTGGAGATGCTCTCCAAGCTGCACCCGCGCGCCTCGGCGGTCTTCAGGAACCTCGGCCTGGAAGTCGAGACGCCCGACGCCAACACCGTCGTGATGAAGCTGCAAAAGCCCTACCCGCCCTTCCTCTCGCAGATGACGGTGTTCGACGCGCCGATGCTGCCGCGGCATGTGTACGAGGGCACCCCGGTGGCCACCAACCCGGCCAACCAGCGCCCGGTGGGCACCGGCCCGTTCAAGTTCGCCGAGTGGAAACGCGGCGCCAGCATCCGTCTGGTCCGCAATGCCAGCTACTGGGACGGCGACAAGCCCTACCTCGAGCAGATCATCTTCCAGATCATTCCCCAGCCGGCCAACCGGGTGCCGGCGCTGGAGTCCGGAGAGATCGACACGCTGATGGACTTCTACACGCCCAAGGCCGAGACCCCGCGCCTGCTGAAGGACAAAAACCTGGCGCCGCGCCAAGGTGTGAACATTCCGGCCATCTGGTTCATGATGTTCAACACCAAGTCTGCGATCATGCAGAAGAAGGAAGTGCGCCAGGCCCTGGCCCTGGCCATCGACCGCAAGCGCCTGGTGACCCAGGTGATGCAGGGCTTGGCCCGTCCGGGTGCTGGCGCCTTCGGCGACGGTTTCAAGTGGCTCCTGAACGAAGAAGTGGGCTACGCAAAGAAGTACCCGCTGGACCCGGCCCGTGCACGCGCCCTGCTCGCCAAGGCCGGCATCAAGCCCAACACCATCACCCTGCGCATGCCTTTCGACGTGGGCCGCGCGCAGATGCGGGCGCAGTCGCAGATCATTCAGGACAACCTGCGCCAGATCGGCCTGGAGGTGAAGCTCGAGCCGCTGGAGCGCTCGGTACTGCTCGACCGCGTTTTCACCAAGCGCGACTTCGACATGACCCTGGGCTCGTTCTACTCCGCCGGCGACCCGGCCATTGGCTACACGCGCCTCTACGTGACCAACACCACCACCGCAGCCAACACCAACGCGTCGGGCTACAGCAACCCCAAGGTGGACGACCTGCTGCAGCAGGCGGCCACCAACCCCGACCGCGCCGCCCGCGCCCGGCTTTACAAGGAGTTGCAGGTGATCCTCAACGAGGACCTGCCTTCGCTGGTGCTGTTCGACGAGGAAACGGTGGACACCGCCAGCAAGAAGCTGCAAGGCGTGTTCCCGGCGCTAGACGGCCGCGACCAGTGGTCCGGCGTGCGACGCGTCGGCTAAGCCCGGCCGCAGCCACGCGATGCCGGCTTTCATCCTGCGCCGACTGCTGTCGGCGCTGCCGCTGCTGTTTGCGGTGGTGGTCCTCAACTTTCTGCTGATTGCGTTCACGCCGGGTGATCCGCTGGTGCTGCTGGTGGGCGACTTCCCCGCCCCGCCCGAGTACCTGGCGCAGATGCGCCGCGAGTACGGGCTGGACCAGCCGGTGTGGGTGCAACTGTGGAACTACCTGCTGAAAGTGCTGCAAGGCGACTTCGGCTACTCCTTCGCCGCGCAGCAGCCGGTGGCGAGCCTGATTTTCGAGCGCCTGGGCGCGACGCTCATGCTGACCCTCAGCGCTCTCGGTCTGGCCAGCGTGGTCGGGGTCACCTTGGGCGTGGCCGCTGCCATGGCCTCCCGCTCGCGTGGCCAGCGCTGGCTTGACGGCGGTGTGCAGGCCGGGGCTTCGCTGGGCTACTCGGTCCCCGACTTCTGGCTCGGTCAGCTCCTGATCCTCACCTTCGCCATCGGCCTGGGCTGGCTGCCCTCCCAGGGAGCGGAGCCGATCCGAGGGTTGCCCGAGGGCTGGGCGGGGGTCGTGGAGCGCCTGCGCTACCTGCTGTTGCCCGCGTTTGCACTGTCCTTTCGCTACCTCACCTTGATCACGCGGATAACCCGCGCCGCCATGCTGGAGGTGATGGGCGCTGACTACATCATGGCCGCCCGCGCCCGAGGTGCCAGCGAGTTCATGGTGATTGGCGTGCACGCACTGCGCAACGCCGCTGCGCCGGTGATCACCGTCATTGGCTACAACATCGGCTTCATTTTGGCGGGCTCCGCCCTCATTGAAGCGGTGTTCGCATGGCCTGGCATCGGCCGCTTGCTGTATGAGTCGATCTCCAAGCGCGACTACCCGGTGATGCTGGCAATTTTGCTGATGGTCTCTGCGACCGTGGTGGTCGCCAACCTGATCACTGACATCGTGCATCGCCTGATTGACCCCCGGATCGAACGGACCTGAGGGGCCTGCGCCCGCATAACTGGCCACGAATGACCACCCACCCTCCTTCCACCGCGCCCGCAGACGCCATGCTGGCGGCCGTGAGCCAGACGCGCGAAAGCCGGGGCGCGCGGCTACGCCGGCGCCTGCTACAGCGCGGCTCAACGAGGGTCGCGCTGGGCCTGCTGATCGTGATGGTGCTAGCGGCCCTGCTGGCACCTTGGTTCGCCACCCACGACCCATTTTCCGGGAGCAACGATGCCCTTCTGCCACCGCTGTCCCCCGGGCACTGGCTTGGCACCGACGACCTGGGCCGGGACATCTGGTCCCGGGTGGTGCACGGGACACGCGTGTCGCTGCTGGTCGGTATTGCCTCCTCAGCGTTGGCGGTGACCCTGGGGGTGACCGTGGGCGCGGTGGCTGGCTACTTTGGTGGCTGGATCGATGTGGTCCTGATGCGGATCGCGGAGTTCTTCCAGACCCTGCCGCGCTTCGTACTGGCCCTGATCGTGATCGCGCTGTTCGGCGCCAGCACCACCAAGCTCATTGTGGTCATTGGCCTGCTGGCCTGGCCACAAATGGCGCGGGTGGTTCGGGCAACGGTGGCCAGCCTTCAGCAGGCGCCCTTCGTCGACGCCGCAAGGGTCGCGGGCATGCCCGATAGGACCATCATCGCCAAAGAAATCCTGCCCAATGTGGCCGCGCCCATCATCGTGCTGGGCTCGCTGGACATCGCCTCGGCCATCCTGATTGAGGCGTCGCTGAGCTTCTTTGGCCTGGGAGACCCCAACGCCATCTCCTGGGGCGGCATGCTCAATGACGCGCAGCAGTTCCTGCGCAGCGCGTGGTGGATGTCGGCCTTTCCGGGTCTGGCCATCGCGATGACCGTGCTCGCATTCAACTTGCTCGGCGACGCGCTCAACGACGCGCTCAACCCGCGCGGGGAGCGCCGTCCATGATGTCTGGCATCCCTTCCACCCGGCCCGTGGACGCGAGCGTCCCCGCCGAAGAAGATGCGCTCCTCGATGTGCGTGGCCTGTGCGTGGACGTCGACGGCGCGCGCGGCCCGATACGCCTCGTCAACGACGTGTCCTTCACCGTGCGCCGGGGCGAAGCGGTCGCCCTGGTGGGCGAGTCCGGCTCCGGCAAGACCCTCACTGCCTGTGCTGTGATGAATCTCTTTGCCACACCCCAGTTGCGTGTGGCGGCTGGCGAGGTTTGGCTGGAGGGCCGCAACCTGGCCACGCTTGCGCCCGCCGCCTTGCGCGCGGTGCGCGGTGCCCGGGTCGGCATGGTCTTCCAGGATCCCTCGAGTTTTCTCGACCCGCTGATGCCGGTGGGCCGGCAGATCGGACAGGCCCTGCGTGCCCACGGCCGGCGCGAGGGCGTTGAGGCGCGGGTGCTCGAACTGATCGAGCTGATGGAGCTGCCCCAGCCTGCGCAGACCGCAGCCAAGTACCCGCACGAGCTGTCGGGTGGCCAGCGTCAGCGCATCCTGATTGCAGCAGCCCTGGCCATGGAGCCAGCGCTGCTCATCGCCGACGAGCCCACCACCGCGCTCGATGTCACGGTGCAGGCCGAGATCCTCAAGCTGCTGGTGCGACTGCGCGAACGGCTTCGGTTGGGCGTGCTCCTCATCACCCACGACCTGGGTGTGGTGGCACAGACCTGCCAGCGGGTGAACGTGATGTATGCGGGCGAGCTGGTCGAGCGCGCCGAGGTAGGCCCTCTCTTCACCGCACCGCGCCACCCCTATACCCAGGGCCTGCTGCGCAGCGTTCTGGGCCGCAGTACGCGGCGCGAGGCGCTGTTTTCCATTCCCGGTGGCGTACCCATTGCCGGTCAGTGGCCGGTGGGCTGCCGCTTCCATCCGCGCTGCCCGCAGGCCGAAGCCGGACGCTGCGACCAAGAGGCGCCGGCCTTGCAAAGCGAGGGGGGCAGCGCAAGCCGCTGCCACTTCGCCGCAGACCCGCGCATCCTGCACGCTTGGGACGCCGCCGAGGGCTCTGGCCCAGGGGTGACGGCATGAGTGATCCGCTGAAC
>NZ_JARXAB010000120.1 GCF_029866045.1 Ramlibacter sp.
AGCGCATCAGGATGTGCGGCAGCGCAGCTGTACCCACCATCAAGCAGAAGATCAAAGCCAGGAAGTTGCGACGCGATGTGTCGTACGTCTCTTTGGCCTTGGCATCGCCATCCGGGTTGCCCGAGTACTGTTGGGCATGCGCGGGCATGCCGTTCAGCGGCCGGGAGCGGGTGTCAGCACCTGCCTTGGCAGCGGTCCAAGCCTTCTTGGCCGCTTCAGCATCCTTGGGCAGTGCATCGAGCGCCTTCTGAGCAGCTGCGATATCAGCCTGGGGGGCATTCGCGGTCTTGAGCTCATCAAGCTTCTTGGTGGCGGCCTCTTTGTCGGCCGCCAAAGCAGCGGCGGGGTCCTTGAGCTTCTCGGCCAGCGTCGCAGAACGCTCGGCGAAGATGGCACGGACTTCCTTTTCCTTGGGGTCGTCAGTCAGGCGCTTTTCGGCAGCGGTCACTTTTTCCAGCTGCATGCCGTAGATGGCCTGCGGAACCGGGATACCGGTTTGCTTAACCGACAGCCAGACCACGGGGATCATGTAGGCCACGATCAGCACGATGTACTGGGCCACCTGGGTCCAGGTCACTGCGCGCATACCGCCCAGGAAGGAGCAGACCAAAATACCTGCCAGGCCGAGGAAAATCCCCAGCTCGAAGGCAACGCCGGTCAGGCGCGCAGTGATCAAGCCCACGCCGTAGATCTGCGCCACCACATAAACGAACGAGCAGAGGATGGCAGCGAAAATGCCGAGGAAGCGGGGGAAGTTACCGCCGTAGCGCTCGCCCAGAAAATCCGGGATAGTGAACTGTCCGAACTTGCGCAGGTAGGGCGCCAGGAAAAGCGCCACCAGGCAGTAACCACCGGTCCAGCCCATGATGAAGGCCAGGCCCGAGTAACCGGTCAGGTAAAGGGTACCGGCCATGCCGATGAACGAGGCGGCCGACATCCAGTCAGCGCCCGTGGCCATGCCGTTGTACATGGCGGGGACGCGACGTCCGGCCACATAGTACTCAGCTGCATCGTTGGTACGGCTCATGAAGCCGATGCCGGCATAGAGAGCGATCGTTGCCATCAAGAAGATGTAGCCGATCCACTGCCGAGACAGCCCCATCTGCTCGAGGATGGCCAAGGCCACCACGAAGATGATGAAACCGCCCACGTACCACGTGTAGACCTTGTTCAGGTTGGCCTTGAAGGCCTTGTTAGCCGCTGCGCTCGTGACGCCACTGGCGTCATCACCGAAGAGTCCTGCCATTTCTTTACTCCTCTTCAGCGACGCCGTGCTCGACGTCGAGTTTGTTCATGTAGCGGGCGTAAAACCAGATGATCACGCAGTAGGTGATGAGCGCTCCTTGCGCGCCGACCCAGAAGCTGAAGGGCCAGCCGAAGAAGTTAAAGCTCAGGCTGCGGGCGAAATAGGCCACGCCAAAGGTCACCACAAACCAGATGACCAACAGCACCGCAGTGATGTTGAGGTTTTTTCGCCAATACTGGCGATGACTTTCCGTGAGTTGCATGTCTCCTGCCTTCTCTTGTTTCGCCCTATCGGGCGGATCGCGGCCCCAGGTGGTTTCCCACCCGGCTGCAGCCGGCCGCGGCTGAAAATCCGCCCGGTCTCGACCGGTGCGGCTGACGACCCTCGGTCCCTAACCCGGCCCCGCGACGCGCAGGCCGGTCTCCCGTTCCAGTTGGGCCGCCACCTTTGGCTCGAACCCTTTGAGACGGCGAATAATCTTCGCCGCCTCATCGGGCCGTTGCCGGTCGACATGAACCCGGGCAAGCTGGTACCAGCCATAGGGGCTCATGGGTTGCAGTTCGGTGTTTTTCCGCAGAGCCTCAACCGCTTCGTCGAAACGATGCAGCTGTATCAGCACCAGGCCAAGGCCGTACCAGGCCCGGTCCAATTGGGGCGACAAGCGTGTCGCCTCGCGGAAGGCGGCCAGCGCATCGTCCAGATGGCCGGCCTTTTCAAGCATGAATCCCAGGTTGAACCAGGCGTGGGCCTGATCCGGGCACAGCGCCGTCAACTCCCGCTGCAGCGCCAAGGCCGCCTCGTGGCGGCCCAACTGGCCCTCCACCTGCGCGCGGCTGGACAGGGCATAGGCGTTCGATGGGTCGAGACGGTTCATGGTCTCGAACAAATGCAGGGCCTGCTCACGCATGCCGAGCACCAGCGTGACGCGGGCTTGCCAACGGAGCACAGCCAAATGAAGGGGGCGAATCAACGACACAGATCAACTCCAATCTCGACACAGATCTGGATCCGCCAGAGGGTGACGAGCAACCAGGCAAAGCCCAGGAGCAAAAACGCCACCAGCGGCACATGTCTGTCCAGTACCGCACCGGGCGCGACGAAGCGGGTGACGCGAAGAAAGGGGCGAGCAGCTATGTCGAGCACCTGGTAGAAAAGGTTTTGCTCACGCCCGGCGCCGGCGAGCAAGCCAAGCACCCAACGGCCGAAAAGGCACATGAGGGCGATCTCAGAGATCAACTTGACAATGACGAGCAGCGTGAGCATCACCGGGCACTTTGAAGGTCTGCCGGAATGTTGAAATTTCGCCTTACAAGTTTCTTACGACCGGCCTGGGGTGTGGTTAAGGTCTCCGGGTAAGCACGAATGAAATGGCCTTCCCAGGCCATCAATCGCCTTAAAGCGCGGGTTAATCCGGATGCCGCGAGGAGGCCGTGAGCCGTGAAGTGCTCGGTGACGAAAAAGGCAAAAGGAGCTGAAACCGAGCCAAAAGGTAGCTCACCTTATGGCGCTGCGGGGGGAAGAGGACGGGCGGCGAGGCGGGTCAGGAATTGGGCGCGCTCGCTCAAAACTTGCCACAGGTCGCGCCGCTGGGCGTCGGACAGCCTGGACCAGGCAGCGACCTCGTCCAAAGTGCGCAGGCAGCCACCACACCAGCCCGTGGCACCGTCCATTTGACAGATAGACACGCAGGGCGAGGGGGCCGCGGAGGTTACGCCCGGGGCGCCGTTGCCGGAGGCCTGCACCAACGCCGCCTGGGTGATCAACGCCTGGCGCGCAGCAGTCTGATACAGCGCGCCCCGTTGAAGGTCGCTGGGCAACTTGCTCATCCCTGCCCCTGCGCCACGTCGGCCACTGGCGCGCCGCCGGTCAGCCCGGGCAAGTCCTGCGGTCGCAAGCGAAAAACGCCGTTGGGGTGTCCCGCGGCGGCCCAGATCTCCTCAAACCGAAACAGGTCACGGTCGATCAGCGTCACAGGCGGCTGCAGGTGGCCCAGAGGCGAGACACCGCCGATCGCAAACCCGGTGCGGGCGCGGACGAAGTCGGCGTCAGCACGGCCGGTCTTGCCCACCAAGGCGTCCACCTTCTTCTCGTCGACACGCCGGTCTCCGGAGGTGATGACCAGCACCGCTGCATCGTCGGACTTGCGCCGGAAGATGATGCTCTTGGCGATCTGCCCCAGGGCAATACCCAGGCCATCGGCGGCCTGCTGCGCGGTGCGCGCGGCGTCATCCAGCATGACTGGCATATGGGGGTGACCCAAGGCCTCGAGCGCACGCGCGACCCGTTGGACGCCATCGGGCAATGACTGGAGTTCAGCGCCGCACATGATTCGCTGTGGCCTCAAGCCGCTCGCTTGTTGAGAATGGCGGTGGCCGCGCGCGACTGCGGCTGCCGCCCGAGCACACCGCTGATGAACGCGCCCGCGTCCACCAGCTTGTCCAAGTCAATGCCGGTCTCGATGCCCAGCCCCTGAAGCATGAAGACCACGTCCTCGGTGGCGACGTTGCCGGTCGCGCCCTTGGCATAGGGGCAGCCCCCGAGGCCGGCGACCGAGGTGTCGAACTGCCAGACACCCATCTGAAGCGAGGCCAGCGTGTTGGCCAGGGCCTGTCCGTAGGTGTCATGGAAGTGGCCGTAGACCTGGTCGATGTCGAAGTGCTGCAAGGCGGCCTCCATCGCTCGCTGCACCTGCGCGGCGGTGCCCACACCGATGGTGTCGCACACGCCCACCTGTTGCACGCCAATTTGCTTCATCAGGCGCGCCACCAGCGCCACGCGCTCGGGCGCGACGTCGCCCTCATAGGGGCAGCCAACAGCGCAGGAGATGGCGCCGCGGACCTTGATGCCGCGGGCCAGGGCCGCCGCCACCACCGGCTCGAAGCGCTCGATGCTCTCGGCAATGCTGCAGTTGATGTTCTTCTGGCTGAAGGCCTCGCTGGCGGCACCGAAGACCGCAATCTCATCGGGCCGGCTGCCTAGTGCCGCCTCGAAACCCTTCATATTGGGCGTGAGCACCGAATAAGCGACACCGCTTTGGCGCGCGATGCCGGCCATCACCTCGGCGTTGTCGGCCATCTGAGGCACCCACTTGGGGCTGACGAAGCTGGTGACTTCGATACGCCGCAGGCCCGCCTCCTGCAAGCGATGCACCAGGGCGATCTTGGCCGCGGCGGGCACCGGCTGCTTCTCGTTTTGCAGGCCATCACGCGGGCCGACGTCAACCAGGCTGACTGTGCGGGGAAGTTTCATGGTGAGGTCTCGTGTCTGTCTTCGCGGGGGCGTCAGTGAACGGCCTGGGCTAGTAGCCGCGCCCGCGATCCACCACACCAGCGATGGGCTCGCCCCGCTCCATCGCGCGTATCTTGCCGACGATCTGGGCGATGGTCTCGTCGCGCAGGGTGCGCGCCGAAGTGTGGGGGGTGAGCGTGAGTTTGGGATGGCGCCAGAAAGGGTGCGCCTCGGGCAAGGGCTCCTTGCGGAACACGTCGAGGGTGGCGCCGGCCAAGCGGTCTTCATCTAGCAAGGCCAGCAGGTCTTCGTCAACCAAGTGCGCGCCGCGGGCGACGTTGATCAAGTAGCCCCCTGGCAGCAGCCGGCCCAGCGTCTTCCGATTGAGGATGCCTTCGGTCTGCGGCGTCAGCGGCAGCAGGCAGACCAGCACCCGTGTACCCGACAAGAACGCATCCAGCCCCTCGGGGCCATGAAAGCACTCGACACCGGGCATGGTTTGCGGCGTGCGGCTCCAGCCGCGCACAGGAAATTCGAAATGCGCCACTGCCTGAGCGACACGCCGGCCCAGCACGCCCATACCGAGAATGCCCACCGGGAAGTCGACGCGCAGGCGGGGCCGCCGGAACGACCACTGGCCTTGGCGCATCTGCGACTCGCTCAGGTCCAGCTCCCGCATATGACGGACCAAGGCCTGGCAAACAAACTCGGCCATCTGCACCGCCATACCGGCGTCGTCGAGTCGGACCACGGTCATGCTGGGGGGCAGGCGCATGCGCAGCAAGGCGTCGACGCCAGCGCCGGTGTTGAACAGCGTCTTCAGCCCAGGCTGTTCGTCGATGAACTGCTGCGGCGGGGTCCAGACCACCGCGTGATCAGCCTGTGGTGCCCCGGGTACCCAGGCCTCAATTTGCGCCTCGGGCAGGGCCGCGCGCAGGCGCTCGACCCAGGGTTCGGCCGTGGTGTGGGTGCAGCAAAAGGCAATTCGCATGGTTAGGATTGTCGCTGGCGGCCGGTTGTGCCTTGAGGTCACGGTTTACAGGCCCGGTTTACAGGCCCGAGTGAGGGGCCCAGCTAGCAAGCACGGCCTGCGCCCACGCCGGGCTCAGGCGACCTCGAGTTTGAGCAGCTCCGCACCTTCAGCGACCTGATCACCCGGGGCGTAGAGCAGTTCGAGCACCTGGCCGTCGGCCGGAGCGGCGATGGTGTGCTCCATCTTCATGGCCTCCATCACCGCCAGCGGCTGGCCTTTGCGGACCGCATCGCCCGCCTGAACCGCGAAGGAAACCACCTTGCCCGGCATGGGCGCGGTCAGGCGCCCGCCTTCGGACTCGCCCTCGCCCGCATGGGCCAGAGGGTCATGGGCAGCCACAACAGCGGCGCCCTGGCCAGCGAAGACATGGTCCTCTTCGCCACGACGGTAAACATGCAGGCGCTCACGCCAGCCGGCAAAGCACAGGTCCAGCGCCAGGCCCGGCCCTGCGGGCTGCGCCTGCCAAGACAGATCGCCCTCGAAACGTGCATCCCCCACGCCTGCCGCGAGATGGCGCCGGCCTTCGTGGCCATAGCGCAGCTCGGCGGGCAGCGGCTCGCCATCAAGTACATAGGTCAGGCGCCGCAGCGACTCGCCATGGGACTTCCAGCCGTCGCGCCGGCTGAAGGGGTCCGGGCCTTCGAGCGCCTTTTCCCTCTCGAGAGTCATCGCCACCGAGGCCGCAGCCACCAGGGCTGCGGGCAAGGGTTGCTGGTGGAAGAGGGCCGCCTGCTCACGCGGGATGAGGGCGGTGTCCAGGTCGGCGCTGGCAAAGGCACGGCTGCGGACCACACGCCGCAGGAACTGCACATTGGTGGCCAGCCCCACCACATGGGTCTGGGCCAGCGCGGCATCCAGCCGGGCCAGGGCCTCTTCACGGGTGGCGCCGTGCACGATCAGCTTGGCCACCATGGAGTCATAGAACGGCGAGATCTCGTCGCCCTCGCGCACACCGTCGTCAATCCGCACAGCGCCACGCTCAAAGGCCACGGCTGCGGGCTTGCGATAGACATGCAGCCGCCCAGTGGCCGGCAAGAAATTGTTGTCCGGGTTCTCGGCGCAGATGCGCGCCTCGATGGCGTGGCCGCTGCGCACCAGTTGCTCCTGTGTGAGCGGCAGCGGCTCGCCGCTGGCGACGCGCAACTGCCATTCGACCAGGTCCAGGCCAGTGATGGCCTCGGTGACCGGGTGCTCCACCTGGAGCCGGGTGTTCATCTCCATGAAGAAAAAGGCCATGTCACCGTCGGGCCGCTGCTCGACGATGAATTCCACCGTGCCCGCGCCGACGTAGTTCACCGCCCGTGCCGCGGCCACGGCCGCCTCTCCCATCTGGCGCCGCATCGCCTCGGTCAGGCCCGGGGCAGGCGCCTCCTCCAGCACCTTCTGGTGCCGGCGCTGGACCGAGCAGTCACGCTCGAACAGCCAGACACAGTGACCTTGGGAGTCGCCAAAGACCTGAATCTCGATGTGACGCGGGCGCTGCACGTATTTTTCAACCAGCACCGCGTCGTCACCGAAGCTGCTCATCGCCTCCCGCTTGCACGAGGCGAGCGCCACATCGAAGGCGGCCGATGCCTCGACGGCCCGCATTCCCTTGCCACCGCCGCCAGCGCTGGCCTTGATCAGAACCGGGTAACCGATGCGATCGGCCTCTTGGCGCAGGAAGGCCGGGTCCTGGTTGCTGCCGTGGTAGCCGGGCACCAGGGGCACGCCCGCTTTTTCCATCAACTGCTTGGACTCGGCTTTCAAGCCCATGGCCTGAATGGCCGCCGCCGGCGGGCCAATGAAGACGAGGCCAGCCTCGGTGCAGGCGTGGGCGAATTCCTCGTTCTCGCTCAGAAAACCGTAGCCGGGGTGTACCGCCTCGGCGCCGGTGGCCCGTGCCGCCTCCAGGATGCGCTCCCAGCGCAGATAGCTGTCCTTGGGTGCGCTACCGCCGATGTGCACCGCCTCGTCGCAGGCCGCCACATGCTTGGCATTTGCGTCGGCATCGGAGTACACCGCCACTGTGCGCACGCCCATGCGGCGGGCGGTCGCAGCCACCCGGCAGGCGATTTCACCTCGGTTGGCGATCAGGATTTTCTTGAACATGCTCGGTGTCTTTCGGTAGGCGGTGGAGATCCGGGCGCTTCAGGGTTGCAGCCAGGCGGGCTTGCGCTTTTCGAGGAAGGCGCGGATACCCTCGCGCCCCTCCTGGCTGGCGCGGATGTCGGCGATACCTTCGACCGTGCGGTCGATCAACCCCGGCGTGATCTCACGACCGCCGACCTCGTGCAGCAGGCGCTTGCAGGCCCGCATCGCATCCGGGCCTGCCGCCACCAGTGCGCCGGTGATGGCCTGCACCTGCGCATCGAGCTGATCGGCCGGCACCACCTCGTGCACCAGGCCCATGCCATGCGCCTGCGCAGCAGAGAAACGTTCAGCGGTGAGAAACCAGCGATGGGCGGCCCGGCTGCCCATCGCCCGAATGACGTAGGGGCTGATCGTGGCGGGGATGAGGCCAATCTTGACTTCACTCAGACAGAAGTGGGCGCCTTCAGCGGCAACGGCCATGTCGCAGGCGGCCACCAGGCCCATGCCACCGGCGTATACATCGCCCTGGATCCGTACCACCGTCGGCTTCGGACAGGTGTAGATGACTTCCAACATGCGGGCCAGGCCACGACCATCGGCGAGATTTTCTTCGCGGGTGTAGGTGGCCATGCGCTTCATCCAGTTGAGGTCGGCGCCCGCGCAGAAGGCCGAGCCATTGGCCGCCAGCACCACCGCGCGGACATCGTCACGGTCTGACAGAGCCAGAAAGGCAGCGGTCAATTCGACGATCACCTCGTCATTGAAGGCGTTGCGCACCTCGGGACGGTTGAGCGTGACAGTGGCCACACCCTGGTGGAAGGACAGCAGAAGGTGCTTCATGGTTGGCTCCAGATAAATGTGGAAATAAGGGCCGGGGTGCTTACATGCGGAAGATGCCGAACTTGGGCTCGGGAATGGGCGCGTTCAGCGCCGCCGACAGCCCCAGCGCCAGGACCCGCCGTGTGTCTGCCGGATCGATGATGCCGTCATCCCACAGGCGCGCCGAGGCGTAGTAGGGGTGCGACTGGGCGGCGAACTGGTCAAGCAGGGGCTGCTTGAAGGCGGCCTCCTCCTGGGCACTCCAGGAGCCTCCGCGCGCTTCGATGCCATCGCGCCGCACAGTGGCCATCACGCCGGCGGCCTGCTCGCCGCCCATGACTGCAATGCGGGCGTTGGGCCACATCCAGAGAAAGCGCGGCGAATAGGCGCGGCCGCACATGCCGTAATTGCCGGCGCCGTAGCTGCCTCCGATGATGACGGTGAACTTGGGAACGTTCGCCGTAGCCACCGCGGTCACCATTTTGGCGCCATGGCGGGCGATGCCTTCGTTCTCGTACTTGCGGCCCACCATGAAGCCGGTGATGTTCTGCAGGAACACCAGCGGGATCTTGCGCTGGCAGCACAGCTCGATGAAGTGAGCCCCCTTTTGCGCTGACTCAGAGAACAGGATGCCGTTGTTGGCGACGATGCCCACCGGCATGCCTTCGATGTGGGCGAACCCGCAGACCAGCGTGGCGCCATAGCGGGCCTTGAACTCGTGAAACTCGGAGTCGTCGACGATGCGAGCAATGATCTCGCGCACATCGAAGGGCTTGCGGGTGTCAGTGGGCACCACGCCGTGTAATTCGGAGGCATCGTGGCGCGGGGGCTTGGCCGGCTGCAGGCTTTGGCCATGGTCTTTGCGGTGGTTCAGATTGGCCACCGCTTGGCGAGTCAGGGCCAAGGCGTGGGTGTCATCCCGGGCCAGGTGGTCGGCCACGCCCGAGAGCCGGGTGTGCACGTCTGCGCCACCCAGGTCCTCGGCGCTCACCACCTCGCCGGTGGCGGCCTTCACCAATGGCGGGCCGCCTAGGAAGATGGTGCCTTGCTCCTTGACGATGATGGACTCGTCGCTCATCGCGGGCACATAGGCGCCGCCAGCCGTGCACGAGCCCATGACAACCGCAATCTGGGCGATGCCCTGGGCCGACATCTGAGCCTGGTTGTAGAAGATGCGGCCGAAGTGGTCGCGGTCCGGAAAGACTTCGTCCTGATTCGGCAGATTGGCGCCCCCGGAGTCGACCAGATAGATGCAGGGCAGGCCGTTTTGCTGCGCCACCTCCTGCGCCCGCAGGTGCTTCTTCACCGTCACGGGATAGTAGGTACCGCCCTTCACCGTGGCGTCATTGCAGACGACCATGCAGTCCACTCCGCTCACCCGCCCGATTCCGACGATGAGCCCCGCACAAGGTGCGTCGCCGTTGTACAGGCCGTGGGCCGCCAGGGGCGAAAGCTCCAGGAAGGGCGTCCCGGGGTCCAGCAGCAGTTGTACCCGCTCGCGGGGCAGCAACTTGCCGCGGTCCACATGCTTGGCCCGCGCAGCTTCACCACCGCCGGCGGCCGCAGCGGCCACCTGGCGACGCAGGTCCTCGACGAGGGTCCGCATGGCCTCAGCATTGGCCTGGAACTCGGCCGAGCGGGGGTTGAGTTGGGACACGATGACGGACATGCAGATCTCCTCGAAGCCCCTGAAGCTTAGTGAGGCCCACCGGCAGTATTCCGCCACAGAGGTTGCAAATCGTGCCATCTTTCAGCACACTGCGGGAATGTCCACCCCAGACTCCGAGCGCCCCGCTGCGCGCCGCACCACTCCCGCGGCCGTCACGCCAATGGCTTTTGCACAGGTCATAGTGGCGGCCATACGGCGCCGGGGTCTGGACCCGGCCGGGATTTTGAGACAGGCACAGATCACGCCAAGTCAACTGCAAAAAGTCGAGGCCCGGATCAGCGCCTTGCAAATGGAATGGCTCTCGGGTGCGGCCATGCAGGCCCTGGACGACGAAGCCCTGGGCGCCTACTCGCGGCGCCTGCCCTGGGGCAGCTACGGCATGCTGGCGCGCGCCTCACTCAGCGCGCCCAACCTCGGGGTGGCGGTGCAACGCTGGTGCCGCCATCACGGACTGCTTGCCGAGGACCTGCGCCTGCACCTGTCGGTGCTGGGCGACACCGCCACCATCTCGATCGAGGAGCGCCCGCGCCACCTCGCCCTGCCCGAGGACGCGCGCGAGTTCAGCCTGGTCCACCTGCTTCGCAATATCCATGGCCTGGCCTGCTGGTACGTGGACTCACGCATCCCGCTGCACGAGGCGCGCTTTCCCTTCGCTGCGCCGGCTCACGCCACAGCCTACGTTCATATGTTTCCGGGTCTGCACCGCTTCGACGCGACCCAGGCCGAAATCCGCTTCGATGCCCGCTACTTGCGCCTGCCCCTGGTGCGGGATGAGGCCGCGCTTCGCCTTATGCTGCAACGGGCCCTGCCGCTCACAGTGCTGCAGTACCGGCGCGACCGTTTGCTGGTGCAGCAGGTGCGGCAGGTGCTGGCCACACAGGTTGGTATTGCGCACGAAGCGGACGGAATTGCGGCGCACCTGAACCTGTCGGCGCGTACCCTGCACCGACAGCTCAAGGAGGAAGGCGCGAGCCTGCAGCAGCTCAAGGACGAAGTCCGCAGCGCCCGAGCACGCGAGCTGCTGCATCGCGGCGCCAAACCCGTCAAGCAGGTGGCGGCGGCGGTGGGCTTTCGCAACGAGAAGAGCTTCATCCGCGCCTTTCGCGGCTGGACCGGTACCTCGCCCGCGCAATTTCGCCGACGGCTACAGGAATGACCTTCGCGCTCCTCGTGCAAGGGGGCGGGTACCGCGTCGGGCGTGTCGCGCAAGAAGGCGCCCCGCCTCAGCCGCCCGAGGACAGCGCACCGCGCAGCACCTGAGCGAGCTCGGGCGCCTGCACCAGCCGCAGGCCGTGCTGGCGCACCAGGCGCTGCGCGTTGGCACTGAGGTCACCCAGAGCCAGGTACAGGCCCTCAGTGGCGCCCTCGCGCGCCAGCGCGTCGACCAGCGCCTGCACCGATTCCTCGCCGTGGCGGGCCGCCTTCCAACGACGGGCAGCCACGAGGGACTTGCGCCCCTCGCGTTCGAGCAGCAGGTCGGCTCCACCCTCGGTCGGGCGGACAGCATAGCCCTGGGCGGCATAGGCCCGCGTGAGTGCTCTGGAGAAATCGGCCCAGCCCATGGCGACCACCGCCTGCGTCACCGACTCGACCTCGCGGGCGCTTGGCGCATGCCACTGGCGCACCAGTGCCACCACGCTGATGCCAAAAAACGGCAGGGCTCCGAGGGCGCCCACGACCTTCAGATCCACAGGCAGCAAGGCCAGGGCCACCAGAGCGAACGCGGCGGCGACCACCAAGCTCACCCACCACGGCTTGCGCAGGAGGACCGCGAACAGCGAGTTGGGCGCCATCTTGAATTTCATGAACCAGACCATCCGGGAGGGTTGAAGCCTCAGCGATTGTGCCGGCGTCTGGGACAATCAAGCCATCCATGGATATTCAAGACCTCATCGGCTACACCGCCGCGACGCTCACCACGGTGTCCTTCGTGCCGCAGGCCCTCAAGACCTTCCGCACGCGCGATGTGAGCGGCATCTCCCTGGTCATGTACAGCCTGTTCGCCACCGGCGTGGCGCTGTGGCTGGTCTATGGCGTGATGCTGGGCGAAGCGCCCATTTACGTGGCCAACGCCATCACACTGGCCCTCGCGCTCGCGGTGCTGGTGATGAAGCTCCGCTACCGCTGAAGGAGGCCCCCCGCGCGGCCCTCCTGCGCAGGGACCTCAGGTCAGGAGGCCTGGCAGGTCGGCCATGTCCTGAAAAAAGTGCTGGACGCCCACCGCCCGAAGTTGGGCCGGCGTATCGTGCCCAGCCTCGGGTGGGCAAAAGCCAAACACCGTGCCACCCGCGGCAAGACCCGCGGTAGCGCCAGTGGCCGTGTCCTCCACCACCGCGCAGCGGCGCGGGTCGACGCCCAGGGCGCGGGCGGCAGCCAGGTACACGTCGGGATGCGGCTTGGAGCGGGGCTGGTCGTGGCCGCTGAAGATGCGACCCTCAAACGCATGCATCATCCCGGTCTTTTCCAGCTGCAGCCGCACCTTGCCCAGGTCGGCGCCGGAGGCGCAGGCAATGCGGCCGCCGAATTGCGCGTGGATGCGGGCCACGGCCTCGGGGGCATGAGGGATCGCCTGCAGGCGCAGGCGCAGCGCCTCGTTGCGGCGGACATGGAAGGCTTTGAGCCACTCCTCGCGAAACGGCTTGCCGGTCTCGGCCTCAATACGCCCACGCTCGTCCCGCACAGCCTTACCCAGAAAGATGGCCAAGGTTTCGGCCAGGGTCAAGCGCCAGCCTTCTTCTTCCAGCATGTCACGCAGCACGCCGTTGGTAATGCGCTCGCTGTCCACAAGGACGCCATCGCAATCAAAAAGCACAGCGTCGAAGCGGGGTAATGCGGTCAAGATAGTTCTCCATCCAGGTAGTACCAGCGGCCATCCTCGCGAAGGAAACGACTGCGTTCATGCAGGCGGTGCGCCGCGCCGGTGATCGGCCGGCTGCGGGCGACGAATTCCACTTCGGCCCGGTCCGCGCCCGTGGTGCGGTGATCACGCACCTCCAAACCCAGCCAGCGCAGGCCAGGCTCAAGTTCCAAGGCAGCGGGCCGGGTGCGCGGGTGCCAGGTGGCCAGCAGAGTCGCGGTGTCTTCGCGCACGAAGGCGCTGTAGCGGGAGCGCATGAGGCATTCCGCATCCGGCGCAGGCGTCTCGCGCCAGCGGCCGCAGCAAGCGCCAAAAGACAACGGCCGCCCGCGTGGATCGGGGCGGCCACAAGGGCAGGGGTCGTGGTCACTCAAGACGCCGGGCATACGGCGAATTGTCCCCGATGCCCTGAGCAAACTGGCCGCGGCACCCAGCGCGCTCAGAGCGCGCGCTGAATGATGATCTTCTGCACGTCCGAGGTGCCTTCGTAGATCTGGCACACCCGCACGTCGCGCCAGATGCGCTCCACCGGAAAGTCGCTCACATAGCCATAGCCGCCCAAGGTCTGAATGGCGGCGCTGCACACTTTCTCGGCCGCCTCCGACGCAAACAGCTTGGCCATGGCCGCCTCCTTGAGGCAAGGCCGGCCGGCATCGCGCAAGGCGGCGGCATGCCAGATCAACTGGCGCGCGGCCTCGAGCTGGGTGGCGCAGTCGGCCAGGCGAAAACCCACGGCCTGGTGGGTGAAGATCGCCGTGCCAAAGCTCTCGCGCTCTTTGGCGTACTGCACCGCCACGTCGAGCGCGCTGCGCGCCATGCCCAGACTTTGCGCGGCGATGCCGATGCGCCCACCCTCCAGCGAGCTGAGCGCGATCTTGTAGCCCTCACCCTCCTCGCCAATGAGGTTTTCGGCCGGGATACGGCAGTCCTCGAAGCGAATCTGGGCGGTGTCGCTGGAGTGCTGGCCCACCTTCTCTTCCAGCCGGGCGACTTGGTAGCCTGGGTTCGAGGTCGGCACAAGGAAGGCGCTCATGCCTTTTTTGCCAGCGCCTTTGTCGGTGACGGCGATGACGATCGCCACTTGGCCGTTCTTTCCCGAGGTGATGAACTGCTTGACGCCGTTGATCACCCAGTCGTCCCCTTGGCGGACCGCAGTGGTGCGCAAGGCCGAGGCGTCACTGCCCACATGCGGCTCGGTGAGGCAAAAGGCCCCCAGCATCTCGCCGCGTGCCAGGGGGGTGAGCCACGCCTTCTTCTGCGCCGCGTTGCCATAGCGCATGAGGATGGCAGCGACCGGGCAGTTGTTCACGCTGATGGCGGTGCTGGTGCCGCCGTCGCCGGCTGCGACTTCTTCCAACACCAGGGCCAGGCTCACATAGTCAAGGCCGGCGCCACCGAACTCTTCGGGCACGCACACACCATAGGCGCCGAGCGCGGCGAGGCCCTGATGTGCCTCCCGCGGAAACACATGCTCACGGTCCCAGCGTGCGGCGTGGGGCCAAAGCTGCTCCTGCGCGAAAGCGCGGATCGCTTCGCGGATCATGTCTTGGTCGGGGGTCAGCAGCATGGAGTCTCCGTCTCAAGAGGGCCCGCCTGCGCCGGTCAGACCAGCTCAATGGCCATCGCCGTGCCCTCGCCGCCGCCGATGCACAGCGTGGCCAGACCCCGCTTCTTGCCGTGGGCCTGCAGGGCGTGGATCAGGGTGACCAGGATACGGGCGCCGGAGGCGCCGATCGGGTGGCCCAGAGCGCAGGCGCCGCCGTTGACGTTGACGATCTCGTGCGACACCTTCAGGTCGGCCATCAGCGCCATGGGCACAACGGCAAAGGCTTCGTTAACCTCCCACAGATCGACGTCGGCAACCTTCCAGCCCGCCTTGGCCAGAGCCTTCTGGGTGGCGCCCACCGGGGCGGTGGTGAACCACTCGGGCGCCTGGGCGTGGGTGCCATGGGACACCACGCGCGCCAGCGGTTTGCAGCCCAGGCGCTTGGCGGTGGACTCGGTCATCATGACGAGGGCGGCAGCGCCATCGTTGATCGAGGAGGAAGACGCCGCGGTGATGGTGCCGTCCTTCTTGAAGGCGGGCCTGAGCGTCGGGATCTTGTCGAGCTTCACCTTGCCCGGGCCCTCGTCCACGGAGACCAGCACCTCGCCGGCACGACTCTTGACGGTGACCGGAGCGATCTCCTTGGCAAAAGCGCCCGACTCGGTGGCCGCCTTGGCGCGCTGCACGCTGGTGGTGGCGAAGTGGTCTTGCGCCTCGCGCGAGAACTTGTATTGGGCGGCGCAATCTTCGCCAAAGGTTCCCATGGAACGACCGGCCTCGTAGGCGTCTTCCAGGCCGTCGAGCATCATGTGGTCGTAGACCTTGTCATGGCCCATGCGGTAGCCGCCGCGGCCCTTCAGCAGCAGATAAGGCGCGTTGGTCATGCTCTCCATGCCGCCGGCCACCAGCACCTCATGGCTGCCCGCGAGCAGCATGTCGTGGGCGAACATCGCCGCCCGCATGCCCGAGCCGCACATCTTGGACAGGGTGACTGCGCCCGCCGATTGGGGCAGGCCACCCTTGAAGGCCGCCTGGCGCGCCGGCGCCTGGCCCTGGCCGGCCATCAGGCAGTTGCCAAACAGCACCTCACCCACGACCTCGGGCGAGATGGCGGCACGCTCGATGGCCGCCTTGATGGCAACACCGCCCAGGTCGTGGGCGGACAGGGCGGAGAAATCTCCCTGAAAGGCGCCCATGGGCGTGCGCGCAGCGCTGACGATGACGATGGATTCGGACATGGTGTGCTCCGTGGAAAAAGCATTCAAAAAGCGGCCTCACTGACGAGGCGCAGGCCCCCTGGAAAAGAGGTCAATTGCGCTTGGCGCCACCGACCGCGCCGACGGCACCGCGGTACACGCGCTCGAGGTCGGCGGGGCTGTCCACCGTCATGTGCAGGTCCTGGATGAGGCCGTCGGACAGGCCATAGACCCAGCCGTGCAAGGTGAGCGACTGACCCCGGGCCCAGGCGTCCTGGACCACGGTGGTTTGGGCCACGTTGACCACCTGCTCGATCACATTGAGCTCGCAAAGCAGGCTCACACGGTGCTCGGCATCCGTGGTGTCAAGCAGGGGTTTGTGGCGGCTGGCGACATCCTTGATGTGCCGCAGCCAGTTGTCGGCCAAACCCACGCGGGTGCCACTGAGCGCGGCGTTCACGCCGCCGCAGCCGTAGTGGCCCACCACCATCAGGTGCTCGACCTTGAGCATGTCGACCGCATACTGAATGGTGGACAGGCAGTTGAGGTCGGTGGGCACCACCACGTTGGCCACGTTGCGGTGGACGAACACCTCGCCCGGCTCCAGGCCGGTGATCTGGTTGGCCGGCACACGCGAGTCGCTGCACCCGATCCACATATAGCGCGGCGACTGCTGCGACTTCAAGCTCGTGAAGAAGCCTGGGCGCTCCTGCTCCATGCGGGCGGCCCACTCCCGGTTGTGGGCGAAAAGGTCTTCGAGTTCTCGGTTCATGGGCTTGATTGTCCCTATTGCGAGCGCTGGCGTGTTTACAGGGTCTCCGCGAACAGCTCGCGGCCGATCAGCATGCGCCTGATCTCGCTGGTGCCGGCACCAATCTCGTAGAGCTTGGCATCGCGCCACAGGCGCCCCAGCGGATAGTCGTTGATGTAGCCGTTGCCACCGAAGATCTGAACGCCCTCGCCGGCCATCCAGGTGGCTTTCTCGGCGCACCAGAGGATGACCGAGGCGCAGTCCTTGCGCACCTGCCGGACATGCTCAGTGCCGAGCATGTCGAGGTTCTTGCCGACGGTGTAGCAAAAGGCCCTGCCGGCCTGTAGCACCGTGTACATGTCGGCGACCTTGCCCTGGATCAGCTGGAACTCGCCGATGCTCTGGCCAAACTGCTTGCGGTCGTGGATGTAAGGCACCACGTTGTCCATCACCGATTGCATGATGCCAATTGGGCCCGCGGCCAGCACCGCACGCTCGTAGTCCAGGCCCGACATCAGCACCTTGGCGCCGCCGTTGACGGCGCCAAGGATGTTGGCTGCCGGCACTTCGACGTTGTGGAACACCAGCTCGCCGGTGTGGCTGCCACGCATGCCCAGCTTGTCGAGCTTTTGCGCGATGGAAAAGCCCTTCATGCCTTTTTCGATCAGGAAGGCGGTGACGCCACGGGCGCCCATCTCGGGCTCCGTCTTGGCGTAGACCACCAGGGTGTCGGCGTCGGGGCCGTTGGTGATCCACATCTTGTTGCCGTTGAGGAGGTAATAGCCTCCCTTGTCTTCGGCCCGGAGCTTCATCGAGATGACGTCAGAGCCAGCGCCTGGCTCGCTCATGGCCAGTGCGCCCACATGCTCGCCGGAGATCAGCTTGGGCAGGTACTTGTCTTTTTGCGCCTGGGTGCCGTTGCGCTTGATCTGGTTGACGCAGAGGTTGGAGTGCGCGCCGTAGGACAGGCCCACCGAGGCGGAGGCCCGGGAAATTTCCTCCATGGCTACCATGTGCGCCAGGTAACCCATGTTGGCGCCACCCCACTCCTCGGAGACGGTGATGCCTAGCACGCCCAGCGCGCCCATCTTGCGCCAAAGGTCCATGGGGAACTGGTCTGTGCGGTCGATTTGCGCTGCGCGCGGGGCAATTTCAGCTTGGGCGAACTCTCGAATAGCGTCGCGCAGGGCGTCAATGTCCTCGCCAAGCTGGAAATTGAGACCGGGCATGTTCATGGCTGTCTCCGGGAGGGGTTTGTGATGAAGGCGGAGACTTGGAGGTCAGAGGGTGACATGGAAAGCCCGTTAGGTGGCCAAGGCCCCCCCCTTGGCACCTCGGCCTACAGGTTCTGTCCTCGCCAGCAGCGCTCGCGCCTCTTTTTCATGGGTGCGGACTTCATCCAGATTGGCCTGCAGATCGGCCAGCTGGTCCTCGAGTTGGCGCCGGTGAAGCGCCAGAATATCGAGGAACTTGCGCAGCTGCGGGCCGGTGTCGCGCGGCGAGTCATACATGTCGATCAGTTCCCGAGCCTCGGAAAGCGACAGGCCCAGGCGCTTGGCACGCAGCGTGAGCTTGAGCCGCGTCCGGTCACGTGCGCTGTAGAGGCGGGTGCGTCCGCCTGGCCCGGCGCGCTGTGGCTGGAGCAGCCCCATGTCCTCATAGAAGCGGATGGCCCGCGTGGTGAGGTCGAATTCCTTTGCCAGGTCGCTGATCGAGAAGGTCTGGGAAGTGGCCATGGGTGTATGACATGCGACAGCGCCTTGCGAGGCACGTGCCTAGAATGGACGATTACATATGACGTTTACGTCAACGTCAACGGAATTCTGCCTGAGACGGTCTTCACTCTCACACCATGAACCCACAGGAAAGCGCCCTCCACTACCCTCTGGGGGACGATATGCCGGCAGCCGGCTCGACCCGGGAGCTCGCGCCCGGCGTGCGCTGGATCCGGATGTCCTTGCCGTTCACGCTGGACCACATCAACCTGTGGCTGCTGAGGGACCAGTTGGACGGCCGCGAGGGCTGGACGATCGTCGACTGCGGCATTGACCGGCCCGAAACCCGACAACAGTGGGAGTCCGTGTTCGCCAACGAGTTGCAGGGACTGCCTGTCCTGCGGGTGATCGTGACCCACATGCACCCGGACCATGTGGGGCTGGCGCACTGGATATGCGAACGCTGGAGTGACGCCGACCACGAATGCCGCCTCTGGATGAGTGGCACAGAGTTCCTCGTGGCCCGAGTCGGCTGCGATCGCGTCAACGGATTTGGCGGCGAGCCGCTGCTGCGCTTCCTTGCCGCGCATGGCCTGACAGACCCGGAGAAACAGCAGGCTTTGCGAGAGCGCCCCCCCTACTTCACCAGCCTGGTTCCAGCGCTGCCGCGCACCTTCCGCCGGCTTGCAGAAGGCGACTCCCTCCAAATCGGCGGCCGCAACTGGCGGTGCATCAGCGGACGTGGTCATTCACCGGAGCACATTGCACTGTATTGCGAGAGCTTGGGTGTACTGATCGCCGGCGACATGGTGCTGCCCCGGATTTCCACCAATGTGAGCGTTCACGAAGACGAACCCGAGGCCGACCCCTTGCGCCACTTCCTGGCGTCCATCGACAAGTACCTGCCGTTGTCGCCGCAGACCCTGGTGTTGCCCTCGCATGGCAAGCCGTTCGTTGGCCTGCATCCCCGCATCGGGCAGCTGCACGCACACCACGATGATCGGCTGGCCGAAGTCATGGCCGTCTGTCGCGAGTCACCCCAATCGGCAGCCGACCTGCTGCCGCTGATGTTCAAGCGCGCCCTTGATGTCAACCAGATGCCGATCGCCATGGGCGAGGCGCTCGCCCACCTGAACCTGCTCTGGCACGAGGGCCGTCTTCTGCGCGAGTTCGGCACAGACCGGATCTGGCGCTTTCGCGCGGCGGGCTGATTCAGAGGCGCGGACACCAGCTCACCAGGGCGGCAGCGCGTCGTCCCGCAACTGGCTGCGAAGCACCTGGTAGTCGGGGACAACGGACGCCACCGTGTCCCAGAAGCGCGGGCTGTGATCCATGACCCGTAAATGACTCAACTCGTGAGCGACCACGTAGTCGATCACTGACAGGCGAAAGTGAATCAGACGCCAGTTGAGGCGGATGCCGCCGTCCGCACTGGCTGTGCCCCACCGGGTGCTGGCGCTGCTGAGGCTCAATTTCTTCCAACGCACGCCAAGCAAAGGGGCGTAATGCTCCATGCGTTCGGTGAACACCCGGCTCGCCTGGCGCATCAGCCAAGCCTGAACTGCATCGCGCACCTGGGCGGCGCTCGCGGACTGCGACAGCCCCAGGTGCAGTGTTTGCCGGGTCACACCGGGTAGAGACTCCAGGTCGGTGCGCAACAGACCGCCGCCTGCCGCCCCTTGGCGCGGGTCGAGCACGACGATGACGGGCTCGCCCAGGAACGGGAAAGTTGCACCGTCGCGCCAGTCGATGCGCGCCGTCTCGAGTCGCTCACCACGTTCGCGCATCTCGTCGAGCTTGCGCAGGATCCAGCTGGCCTTGGACTGGATCGCAGCTTCGACCTCGTAGAGCGGCACCCACTTGGGCGCGCTCACGGTCAGGCCCTCTGCGCCGACCACGAATCCGATGTTGCGACGGCGGGCGCGCCTGAATTCGTAGGCCACCTGCGTCGACCCCAGACGGCATTGCCGGTTGGCGCGGGGGTGATCAAAGCTGGCCGGTGAGAGAACCTGGTCCAGGGTGGCGGCAGGTACGGCGGGAGCTAACGGGCCTGCCGAGTTGGAAGGGCCTGACAGCAAGCCCTTCGCTGGCAAAGCTGGCTCCGCGCGTGCCGGCGGATCCAAAAAATCAAGCGCCAGCTGCAGGAACTTGTTCATCAGCGGCTGGCGCGGACGGCGCAACATAGGCCTCGGGGTCGAGCCGGCGCATCTCGGCTTCGATCCAGCCTTCCACCTCGCGCAGCAGATCATCCGGGTCGCGCCCCACAGTCGGAATGGGGCGACCAATCGACACATCCACCGTCCCTGGGCGCTTGATAAACGCCTTGCGCGGCCAGACCTTGCCCGAAGTGACGGCGATCGGGATCACGGGCGCACCCGTCGCCACGGCGAGCCGGGTGCCGCCGCTCTTGTAATTGCCACTGACGCCGCGCTGGGTGCGCGTGCCCTCGGGGAACATGATGACCCACACCCCCTGCGAGAGCAGGCGTCTGCCCTGGTCAACCACCCTGGTGAAGGCGGCTGCGCGCTGGCTGCGGTCGATATGCACCATGTCCAGGCGAGCCATGGCCCAACCGAAAAAAGGCACATGCAGCAGCTCTCTCTTGAAGACGTAAGCCAGCGGGTGCGGCATCAGCGTTGGCAGGAGAAAAGTCTCGAGGGCAGACTGGTGCTTCGCCAGGAGGACGGCCGCACTGGTATTGCCGTCTGGCAAGTTCTCCATCCCGATGACATTCACCCGTATGCCCAGGATCCAGCGCGCACCCCAAATCACCATGCGCAACCAGACCACGGCGAACCAGTAAAGGGGAGCGCCCCGGATAACCACCGACAGCAAGATGACTGCCGTCCCCCACGGCATCAAGGTGATCACCAACCACAGCATGTGCAGGACAGATCGAAGCAAGTTCAGCATGACGTGGGGTGCGGGGACTGCGGCCGCCTCAACGTGAGGAGGCTGAACGATTGATCAGGTACTCGGCAAAAGCGGCCAGGCCCTCGTGCGTCCGGGTTCCTACAGGGAAGGTCTCAGGCAGGGCGCGTTGCCGGTAGACGCTCCCCTTGCCGGTGAGTACCAGGTGGGGCTCGCAGCCCGCAGCGGCGCCCGCCTGAAGGTCACGCGCGCTGTCACCAACGGCCGGAACGCCGGCGAGGTCGACGCCAAAACGCTCACCGATCTGCTGGAACAAACCGGGGGCCGGCTTGCGACAGCCACATTGGTCTTCAGGAGCATGAGGGCAGAAAAAAACCGCATCAATCCGTCCACCCAAGGTTGCCAGCTGCTTGTGCATTTTGGCGTGCATGGCATTGAGCGCAGCGACGTCGAACAAGCCACGTCCGAGCCCCGCCTGGTTAGAGGCGACTGCGACGTGCCAGCCCGCATGGTTCAAGCGCGCAATGGCCTCAAGCGCGCCAGGAAGCGGCACCCATTCATCCGCGGACTTCACGTACTCGTCGCTGTCGACGTTGATCGTTCCGTCGCGGTCAAGAATGACGAGTTTCATGCGCTTGCTATCCCTGCGCTCAGGCCGCGAGGCGCGACAAGTCGGCGACCTGGTTCATCGCCTTGTGCAAGGTGGCCAGCAGCCCCAGGCGGTTCAGCCGCAGGTCTATGGCATCAGCGTTGACCATCACGCCGTCAAAAAAGGCATCCACGGGCGCGCGCAGGGCGGCCAGCATCTGCAGCGAGCCTGTGTAGTCGCCAGCATCGAAACGCGCCTGGGCCTTGGGCGCCAGTTCGACCATCGCGGCGTGCAGCGCCTTCTCGGCGGGCTCCTGCAGCAGGCCCGCACTCACATGGGCATCCACCGGACCGTCGGCCTTCTTGAGAATATTGCCAATGCGCTTGTTGGCCGCGGCCAGGGCTGGCGCTTCAGGAAGGGCAGCAAAGGCCCGCACCGCGGCCAGGCGCTTGGCAACGTCTCCCAACTGCTGGGGTTGCAGCGCCAGCACCGCGTCGACCTCCTGGGCTGAGTAGCCCTGCTCGCGCAGCAAGCCGGCAAGGCGCTCGTAGAAGAAGTTAGACAGCTGCGCGCCCGTCTCCGCGCCGGCCTGGGGGAACAGCGCCACAGCCTGCGTGAGCAGCTCTCCCAGGGGCAGGGGCAGGTCGCGCTCCATCAGCATGCGCACCACGCCCAAGGCATGCCGGCGCAGTGCGAACGGGTCCTTGTCTCCGGTGGGCAGCTGACCGATGGCGAACAGGCCCGCCAAGGTCTCCAACTTGTCCGCCAGCGCCACCACCAGGCCCACTAGGCCGCGCGGCAAGCTGTCGCCGGCAAAGCGCGGCTTGTAGTGATCTTCGATCGCATCCGCCACCTCTGGGGCCAGGCCATCGGCCTGAGCGTAGTAGCGCCCCATGGTCCCTTGCAGCTCAGGGAACTCGCCAACCATGTCGGTGAGCAGGTCGGCCTTGGCCAGCCGGGCAGCCTCTTCGGCAGGTTGGACGAGCGCGGCGCCGCCCAGGCGTGCGGCGATCGCCACCGCAAGCTGGCGCACGCGCTCACTGCGTTCGCCCTGGGTCCCTAGCTTGTTGTGATAGACCACCTTGGCCAAACCCTCGACGCGTGCAGAGAGCGGGCGCTTGCGGTCTTGGTCGAAGAAGAACTTGGCGTCGGCCAGGCGCGGACGCACCACCCGCTCGTTGCCGCCGATAACGGCGCTGGCGTCCTGCGGGCGAATGTTGCTCACCACAAGGAAGCGATGGGTCAGGCGCCCCTGCGGGTCCAGCAGGGGAAAGTACTTTTGGTTCGCCTTCATCGTGAGAATCAGGCACTCCTGCGGCACTTCGAGGAACTGCGGCTCGAACTCGCAGACCAGCACGTTGGGCCGCTCGACCAGGCCAGTGACCTCGTCGAGAAGCGCCTCGTCCTCAATCGGGCGGGCGCCGCCGCCCACACGGGCCGCGGCCTCGGCCAGCTGGCGGGTGATCTCGGCGCGCCGGGCCTCGAAGCTGGCGATCACCGCGCCTTCGCGCTCAAGGGTGTCGCCGTAGGCGTCGGCATTCGCGATTGTCACCACCGCCTGGGCGGCCTCGAAGCGGTGCCCCTGAGTCGTCCTGCCTGCCTGAAGGCCCAGTGCCTCGACAGGGACGATCTGGTCTCCGTGCAGGGCAACGAGGGAATGGGCGGGACGAACGAACTTCACGTCGGTCCACCCGTCGGCCAGCTGATAGGTCATGACCTTAGGGATAGGCAGCTTGGCGATGGCCTCGGACAGCGCCTTCTGCAGCCCCTCGGCCAGGGTGGCGCCACGCTGCGTGCTCTCATAAAACAAGGCCTCGGCCTTGCCATCGGGCGCACGCTTGAGGCCAGGGACGGCGCTCGCATCGGCCCCGAGTGCCTGGAGCTTCTTCAGCAGGGCTGGGGTAGGCTGTCCGGCGGCATCCAATGCCACCGTGACCGGCATCAGTTTCTGCGATACCGCTTTGTCAGCGGCTTGGCTTGCGACGGAAGTGATATGCGCGGACAGTCGCCGCGGAGAGGCGAAAGAAGTCAGATGGGCATCGCCAGGGGCCAACCCCTGGGCTTGAAGCTGCTCCAGCAGCACGCCGGAAAAGGCATGACCCAGCTTCTTCAGGGCCTTGGGCGGGAGCTCCTCGACGAACAGTTCGACGAGCAGAGGGGCGCAATTCGTCATGGGCTCAGGCCGCCTTCTTGGTCATTTCGGCCACCCACTCGGGCGGGGCCATGGGGAAGCCCAGGCGCTCGCGGCTCTCGTAGTAGCTCTGGGCTACGCTGCGGGCCAGATTGCGAATGCGACCGATGTAGGCAGCGCGTTCGGTCACGCTGATGGCGCCGCGCGCGTCCAGCAGGTTGAAACTGTGGGCCGCCTTGAGCACCTGCTCGTAGGCGGGCAGGGCCAGTTGCTGCTCCATCAGATGCTTGGCCTGCTTTTCGTGGGCATTGAATGCAATGAAGAGGAAGTCGGCGTCACTGTGCTCGAAGTTGTAGGCCGACTGCTCCTTCTCGTTTTGCAGGTACACGTCGCCGTAGCTCAGGGTGTCGGTCCACTTCAGGTTGTAGACGTTGTCCACGCCCTGCAGGTACATGGCCAGTCGCTCCAGGCCATAGGTGATCTCACCGGTGATCGGTTTGCAGTCAATACCACCGACCTGCTGGAAGTAAGTGAACTGCGTCACCTCCATCCCGTTGAGCCAGACCTCCCAACCCAGGCCCCAGGCGCCCAGGGTCGGGTTCTCCCAGTCATCCTCAACGAAGCGGATGTCGTTCTTTTTCAGGTCGAAGCCCAGGGCCTCTAGAGACCCGAGATACAGCGCCAGAATGTTCGCCGGCGCAGGCTTGAGCACCACTTGGTACTGGTAATAGTGCTGCAGGCGGTTGGGGTTCTCTCCGTAGCGGCCGTCCTTAGGGCGACGACTGGGCTGAACGTACGCGGCCTTCCAGGGTTCCGGACCCAATGCACGCAGGAAGGTGGCGGTGTGCGAGGTGCCTGCGCCAACCTCCATGTCATAGGGCTGCAACAGGGCGCAACCCTGTGCATCCCAATAAGACTGCAGCTTCAGGATGATTTGCTGAAAGGTGAGCATCGCCCGATTTTACGGGCCTGTTCAGCCTGGGGTCCGTCCCCGGCCTCGCTCGGAAAAGCCCGCAAAAGCCAGCAATACCAGGCCAAGCAGCCAAAGGGGCGCCAAGCCCCAGGCTCCGGCCCAGCGAGCAAACGCGGTGATGCCGCGGCGACCCTCCACCTCGCCTTCGAGAACGCCCCGTGTCAAACGGGGAAGGCGGGCGGTCACTCGCCCCTGGTGGTCGATGATGGCTGTGGCTCCGGTGTTGGTCGCTCGAAGCATGGGACGGTGCAATTCGAGGGCACGCATGCGACTGATCTGAAGGTGCTGATCGATCGCGACAGAGTCTCCGAACCAGGCAATATTGCTCACATTCACCAGGATCGTGGGAGCCTCCTCCGCAATAGCAAAGCGGGCCGCCAATTGCTCGCCAAAGAGATCTTCATAACAAATGTTGGGGGCCAGGCGCTGTCCCTGCCACTGGAAGGAGGGCTGGGATAGGACGCCGCGCCTGAAGTCTCCCAAGGGAATATCCATCAGCTCGGTGAACCAGCGAAACAATGGGGGAATGAATTCGCCGAAGGGCACCAAATGGTGCTTGTCATACCGGTAGGCATCAGCGCGGGGCCGCAGGCCGATGACAGAGTTGGTATAGCCCTCCCGATCTCCTCCCAGCGGAATTCCCAGCATCAAGGCGCGATGGCCGGTACGAAATTGTTCGGCAATTTCATCCAGGTAACCGGCTGGCAGGTCCCTCGGAAGGAGCGGTATAGCCGTCTCGGGGGCGATCACCAGTTGCGCGCTGCTGCCGACCATCTGCCTGCCATACCAGTCCAGCGCCAGCGGGATGCCGCTGCCTGGGCGAAACTTTTCGTCCTGCGCGATGTTCCCCTGCAAAAGGGCAACCCGCAGGGGTGGCGCCGCCTGAGACACCTGAGGGGCCAGCGCTTGGTCGCCGGCGGGCGCCAGCCACAGAGCTCCAAGTAGGGTCACCAGGGCCCCTAGGGGAAGCCACAACCAATGGCCCTGGGCAGGGGCCCTGCGCACTAGATCGGCCGTCGGAGGATCGAAACTGGAACGAGGCGCAGTCAGGAACTGAGCGAGAGCAGCGGCAGCCAGGGCCGCAACAAATCCGATCCCGTAGACACCCACCCAGGGCGCGAGTACCACCAACGGTCCGTCCACATGCGCGTATCCGCCCGCGCCCCAAGGGAAACCGGTCAGCCATTGCCCGCGGGCTAGCTCTGCTAGCAGCCACGCCGCGGCGAAGACCAGTGGCAAACGCCAGACTACTGCTCGGGGTCGGGCCGAGCCGCCAATTTGGACGGAAACCCCGAGACGCCAGGCCAAGGCGGTTGCTATTGCGTAATAAAGGGCGAGACTGCCCGCCAGAGCCAGTACGGAAGCTACTGCCAGCGGCGCGGGCAGGTTGCCATAGACATGCAGCGAGGTGAAGAGCCACCACCAGCTGCCGGCCAACCAGGCAAGCGCAAAGGCGAAGCCCAGAGCGGCTGCCTCGCGAAGATGCCGCGAACGAGCCACCAGGGCAACGAGTACAACAAGTGAGGCCAGTTGCAGCCACCAGGCCGGCTCACCGGTCCAGGGGATCAGAATCGAAAGGGCCTGCAAGCCCCCGGCGAGCAGCGCCAGAAGTCCTCGGGTCCAGGCCTGGGCGAGAAGGCCGTGCGCCATGCCACCTTTCACGATGGCAGAACCATCAAGAACGCGCCTCCTCAGGGCTCGCTGGTGAAACCTTGAACCAGCGCACCGCGCCCCCCTTGGTGTGAAGCACCACAAATTCCAAGCCGGCCAGGCCATGCCGCTCGCCACGTTTGGGGACGTGCCCCATGTCGTGGGCGATGAGGCCCCCGATCGTGTCGAACCGGGGTTCTGCCTCGTCGATCTCGGCGGGAATCAGCCTCACGCCGAAAGCCTCCTCGACCCGCTCAATGCTCGTGTCGCCGCTGACACGAAATGTCTGGTCCGCCAGGCTGAAGATGTCTCCTGCGTCTTCGGCCTCATCAAATTCATCTTCGATTTCGCCAACGATTTGCTCGAGAACATCCTCGATCGTGATCAAACCGGCCGTACGGCCGAATTCGTCGACCACGACAGCCAGATGATTGCGGTTGCCACGAAACTCCCGCAACAGATCATTGAGGCCCTTGCTCTCGGGGATGAAGGCTGCAGGGCGAAGGAGCGCCCGCAAGTTGAGTTCGGGCGCGCGCTGCAACTTGAGTAAGTCCTTGGCGAGGAGGATGCCAATGATGTTTTCGCGGTCGATCTCGTAAACCGGGAATCGTGAGTGCGCCGTGTCGATCACGAGGTGAAGAATTTCCTCGTAAGGGGCGTCAATATCGACCAGATCCATCCGGGGCGCCGCCACCATCACATCGCCTGCGGTGAGATCAGCCATCCGGATCACACCCTCCAGCATGGCCCGGGACTCGGCGCCGATGACCTCGTTGTCCTCGGCGTCCGCAAGGGTTTCGTAGAGATCCGCCTTGGTATCGGGGCCCGGGTGAAGGAATTCAACAAGCCTTTGTAGCAGGGTGCGTTTGTCTTCTTTTTCGGCGAGTTGGCGCGCAGGGTGTGGGTCAGCCACTAGGTGGGGAGCAGGACATGCTGTTGTTGTTGAATGCGTAGGATAGCCCAATCAAGTGTCAGGACGGAGAAGGGGCACCGGTATCCCTCTGGCGACCGGAAGATCAGTGTGATGTCACAGCCCATTCGATGGGATCCCTTTTCCTCCGCCCGGCCTACTGAAGGGTCTTCAAAAAACCTCCAGATCGTCTTGGCCTGTTTCTTGAGTCGGTCATCGGCACCCGCCATTTGGTCCCTAAGCAGGTCGCTAACGCGGGTCTAGAGATTGACAGGCGGTAGGCCCAGATGCTCCGCGGCCTGGCCGCCATCACGCACAAGAACGAACACTCCAAACTGGCCGTAGGTTGAGGCTCTTCGGCTTGGAGAAGAGCGCCAGATGGCGTCTGCCCAATCAACTCGAGGTGACGCAAAAGACGTCGGCTCCCGCGTTTCGGTCATGATCAATCGAGGCTCGCCCTCAAAAAGACTGCATGCCTCCGTGATGCGGATTCCTGCGGCCGCAGTTGCGAGCAAAACAGCTAGGTGCCTTCATCAAGATAGGCCAGTGTGCCCTCGATGACCTCAGGCCATTGAGCCAGTGCCACATGCCCGACACCCTGGACCAGCCGATTGTCTGCGCCGCGAAGGGTGCCAGACGAGGGCGGCATCACGATGTTGTCGGCATTCGAATACCAGCAGGTAAAGCGATGGGGCGGCAAGCCCGCGCTCCCCTCCGCCCAGGAGGCCTGAAGGCCCTCCATCCAGTCGCTGCCCTCCCGCATCTGTCGCCCGTTCGCCGTATGGCTGAAGCGGGCTAGCCATGTGCCGTGATGGGGGCTACCGATCGTCACAACCCGGAAGACAGGATCGTGGCGGTATGCGCCTCCCGCGCGATGCTTCTCAAGCCATGCACGGGCCACCAGTCCGCCCATGCTGTGACAAACGAGCAATGGCGGGAGTCCTGTAGCTGCCTCCACCCGGGAAAGCGCGTGATCCAAAATCGGAACGTAACCGTCGATCGACGAGAAAACGGGCTCGAGATTCACAGCAACGAAGGCCCTGTTCTCGCGCGTCAGGCGTTGCATCCAGTCATTCCAAAACCCACGGTTGCAACAGAAGCCATGCACCAATACGACGCCCCGGCGCCCTCGAATACCTTCGCCCTGCAGCCGATCGGGGATGGCCCGCCAGCGAAAGGGCTGTTGCCAGCAAAACACCCGAAGGTAATGCGCCGATTCAGTGACCCACGCGCTCACCAGCACTGGCCAGCCGGGCAGTGGCACCGGATCCGCCCTGCCCACGCGGCGCAAAAGCAAGAATTCGAGGCCGAGAACGGGAAGAGGAAGCAGAAGCACCGAAAAACCGACTACCCCAGCAAGCCAGGGATGGTCCGGCCAAAGCAGTCCACCCGAAACTGCAGCGACGGCCACCTGGCAAAAAAGCCCCAGGCGCTGGAACCGAGCTACAAGAGACTGTGAGGCCCAGGGGGCCAAGGCGGTGTCCACGGCGAAGACTGAGTGAAGGGGGGTGATGTGTGCGGCCGGCTCTCACTCGCAATTGTGCACGGGGGGTGCGGCACTAGGAGAACCCCGGTAATGCGGTTTCGATCGGATGGTGACAATCCTGCTCCATGCAGCAGACAAATCGTTACTGGCTCAATAGCTACCCGCAGGGCGTTCCGCACGACATTGATCCCGAGAAATTTGGGTCATTGGGCGAGCTACTCGAAGACTCTTTCGTGAGGCACCGCGACCGTCCCTTCTCGGTGTGCATGGAGCGCTGGATGACCTACGGGCAGCTAGACGCCCACTCCAAGGCGTTGGGCGCTTGGCTGCAGTCGAAAGGGCTCCCAGCCGGGAGCCGGGTGGCGATCATGCTGCCCAACATTCCTCAGTTTGCTGTGACCATGGCAGCCGTGCTTCGAGCCGGTTACACCTGCGTGAACGTCAACCCCCTCTACACCTCACGGGAACTCGCGCACCAACTGAAGGACTCTGGCGCAACCGCGATAGTGATACTGGAGAACTTCGGGCACACACTGGAAGAGGTGATTGATCAGACCAGTGTCAAACATGTGGTTGTCGCCTCTATGGGCGATCTACTTGGCTTTTGGTTCGGGCGATGGATCACATTTGCGGTACGCCACCTTGCCCGGATGGTGCCCTCATTCAGGCTCCCCCGCACGGAGGGTCGGACCGTCACGCCGTTCAAGAAGGCCCTCGCTGAAGGCGAAACTCTGGCACTGAAGGCCCTCCCTCAGTCCCTAGACTCGATCGCATTCCTCCAGTACACCGGGGGTACGACGGGTCTGTCGAAGGGCGCTGTCTTGACGCATCGAAATATCGTGGCTGCCATTTTGCAGGCAGAGGCATGGTTCACACCTGCGCTGACCAAAGTTGGCGATGTCCGGCGAATCAACAGCATAGCCGCGCTTCCGCTCTATCACATCTTTGCGCTGACCCTGTGTTTGCTCGCTATTCGCTGGGGATCGCACCTGACTTTGGTACCCAATCCCCGCGATATTGGCAAGTTTATCCAGACCCTGAAGCAGCGGCCCTTTCACATGTTGCCGGCGGTGAACACCCTATTCAACGCCCTCATGCAACACCCCCAATTCAAATCGGTCGACTTCTCACATCTTCGTGTGTCCCAGGCTGGCGGAATGGCCGCGTCCGAAGGGACAGCCAAGCAATGGCAAAAGCTCACGGGCTGCGCCATGGTCGAGGGCTGGGGCATGAGCGAAACCTGTGCGATCGGCACCAACAATCCCGTCACGGCGACTGTGTTCTCGGGAACGATCGGTCTACCACTGCCCGGAATCGATATCGCCATCAAAGACGATGACGGAGCCGACCAAGCACCGGGGCAATCAGGGGAAATCTGCATTCGCGGACCCAACGTCATGACCGGCTACTTCAACCAAGATGCCGAAACTTCCAAGGCCTTCACAGCCGACGGTTTCATGCGGACTGGGGATATCGGCATCATGGATTTGCAGGGCTACGTGAGAATTGTCGATCGAAAGAAGGACATGATTATCGTGAGCGGCTTCAATGTGTTCCCGAATGAGTTGGAGAACGTTATCTCCATGTGCCCTGGAGTTGTTGAGTGCGCAGCGATCGGTGTGGCCGACGCGATGCAAGGGGAATCGATCAAGATCTATGTCGTCAAGGACACGCCTTTATTGACCGAGGAAGATGTGTCGCGGTACTGCAGGGAGAACCTGACCGGGTACAAAGTTCCCAAATACATTGAATTCCGGGACGAACTTCCGAAAAGCAACGTAGGCAAGATCTTGCGCCGTGAGTTGCGCGCCGGAAAGTAGTCAGGCGCATGCTTCCCGACGGTGTCATAGTTTTTGAACGAGGCTGGCTCTCTGCGAATAATGTGCTGCTGACCGGTAACGGTCCGGCCACGCTCATCGACAGCGGCTACTGCTCCCATTCTGGCCAGACGCTGTCTTTGGTGCGCAACGCACTCGGAAAGAGGCCGCTCGAGCGGCTAGTAAACACACACCTTCATTCAGACCATTGCGGTGGGAATTCTCTTTTGCAATCTAGCTTCCCTGGGCTGGAGACTTTCATTCCTCCGGGACATGCAGAGGAGGTGCTGCACTGGGACGAAGTTGCGCTGACCTATGCTCCTACAGGCCAGTCCTGCCCCCAGTTTCTATTTGATCGCACACTTGTGCCCGGGTCTGAGCAGGAGTTGGGCGGGATGATGTGGGAAGTTCATGCCGCGCCGGGCCATGACCCCCATTCCGTAGTCCTTTTCTCACCGCAAGAAGGCATCCTGATCTCTGGGGATGCGCTTTGGGAAAACGGTTTTGGTGTTGTCTTTCCCGAACTTGAGGGCATTCATGCCTTCGACGCCGTTGGCGCCACCCTTGATCTAATCGAGTGTTTGGCCCCGAAGGTGGTCATTCCGGGGCACGGACCGGTCTTCACGAATCTCTCCGGATCGCTCGGCATCGCCCGCAAACGCTTGGATGGCTTTATCCATTCGCCAGCGAAGCACGGGCGTTACGCCGCGAAAGTTCTCCTCAAGTTCAAACTACTTGAGCTTCAGGAAGTTAGCCGACAGGCCCTATGTGCTTGGGCGACAGACGTGACCTATTTCGGCCTTCTGCACGGGCGCTATGGAAATGACCAATCCTTGAGAGAGTGGCTGGATGGCTTGATTGCAGAGCTGGTGGGAACTGGAAGCCTGCGGGTTGATGGGAAACGATTGGTCAACTGCTAAGCGCGCACCGTGCTTTTGGTCCCGCCTGAAGCCATATGTGATTCTGGGCTGTCTGTACTTCAAGTTGCCCGCCACAGCTACCCGAAGCAATAGATACGAGACGTTGGCTACACGGCGATCCACGATTGGTCTGTGAGATAGCCTGTTTGCAAAAGCAAAACCCCCAACAGGGTGAGCTGTTGGGGGTTTTGGGCTGGGATAAGAGCCTGACGATGTCCTA
>NZ_JARXAB010000159.1 GCF_029866045.1 Ramlibacter sp.
CTGGCCAAGAGTGTGACGGTGGAGTAAAGGGCGATTGAACCGCCCGTTGGTATTCTGGGTAATTAAAGTCGTAAACACGCAAATAAAGTCGTAAACAAGCCTCCAGCATTCATGCGGGTTTGCGGGGTGGTCATTTGTAACAGTAAAGTCGTAAACTCGAGCTTGACAGGTAAAGACGACCTAGAAATACGAAGCAAATCGCAGCCCTGTTTGGGCTTGTTGCTATATATAAAAGAGCGCTCAGTTTGAGCGCTCTTTTTCTTTGGTTTTTCCAGAAGTTCTTGCGGTCCGAGCAGCCCCTAAACGCTCCGATGACTGCAAGAGGCTGGCTGCGGCCATTCGTTTTTGGTCGGCCAACGACCGCAGTGTGCGAGACCGGCCTTTGGGGGCTTTGTTGGTCGGACGACAGCTTCACCTTCCGAAGCTGACAGTCAATGAATCGGCGTTCTTGTACAGCTACGTGCAAGATGCTGTTGGATCCAATGACAGCTTTCCCAAGCTGCAAATTAGCAATCGGCGGCGTCGGCGTGAACGGCGAACGAGTCTGCGGTTGTCGACTCCGTGCCCAAAGCCGAAGTTCGAGGTCAACGGCGAAGGACGGCAGCGCAGCGGTTGCCGACGATCGTAGCTCCCTCAGTCGGGGACTGGTCTCGACAACAAGCGGTCACCGCTGGACGGCAACTGTGGCGCGCCTGCAGTTAGGCTTGAAGGGGCTACGGGAACAGGGTCAATTCACGGTGGATACGACTTCAGCTGGCGAACGCCTGCGCCTCCGGTGCCTGAACCGCACCACCTAGGCCGGCTCGGGCTCACCATTTGACGATGCCGCGGGTCACCGCGATGCCGCCCTTCAGGGTGGAGCCACCATAGTCCCTGGCCAGGCGAAGCAAGGTGGCGTGAAAGCCCAGATTGGGAAACGCGGCTTCGACGGCGCGGATGTCCGATCGCGCAAGGCCCTTGCGCAGCAGCCCCTGGCTGGCGTCGATCCAGTCGGCCTTGCGGCAGGCCTCGATCACTTCCTGGTGGGGCCCTCGGTAGGGCGTGACCTTGTGGTGCCAGTGGATGGCACCAGCCAGCACAGCCGGGTCCAGGCCCCAACCGTGTCGCTGGTTGTCGGCCAAGGCCAGGGCTTCGGAAGGCTCCAGATAGGCCAGCGCGCCATCGCTCCACAGGCCGATGTCGTGGTACGCAAAAGCCGTCTCCACCAAACGCTCAGCGTCCGGCGCCTGAGCCAAGAAGTGCATGGCATAGCTGATGGCTCGGTAGACATGGTTGCGGTAGCCGGGCAGGTCCGCACCTATCTGCGGCTGGTAGCGGGCCAGCAAGGCCTCAACATGCGGGCGGTAGGTCTTGATGAGGATAGAGCTCATGGCGAAGCGTGTCGGTTCTTGAAAGAGTCACCATTGTTCGAGCCCGACGCCCGCGCCAACAGTGGCCGAAACGCCTTTTATCGCTAACATTGGGCCAAAGTTAATCGCCCCTCACGTTGCCACGTGCCCGCTGCGCCATGTACGTTTCCCTTTCCGTATGCGTGCTCGCTTTTGAACGCATCAGCCCGTTTCACCTGTCCGTTCCCTGCGTGGTGTTTGGTGAATCGCACCCCGGGGTGCCTGCGATGCAGCTCGAGATTTGTGCGGAGCGCCCCGGCCTGATCCCCAGCAGCGTCGGGGTGGGTCTGCAGGTCCAACAGGGCTTGCAGGCAATGGCCGCGGCGGATGTGGTGATCGTACCTAGCTGGTCCGACCCCGAGTTGCCGGCCTCGCCCCTGGTGCTGAAGGCCTTGCGCGCCGCCCATGCCCGAGGCGCACTCGTGGTAGGCCTGTGTCTCGGGGCTTTTGTGCTGGCCCAGGCCGGCCTGCTGGACGGGCGGCAGGCCGCCACGCACTGGGCGCATGCGGCGGACATGGCGCGCCTGCACCCCGAGGTGCAGCTGATGCCCGACGTGCTGTACGTGCAGGATGGCCAGGTCCTGACCTCGGCCGGAACCGCCGCCGCCCTCGATTGCTGCCTGCATCTGCTGCGCCAGCGCCTGGGCCAGGCCGTGGCCAACCGCGTGGCGCGCCGGCTGGTGACCGCGCCGCACCGGCAGGGCGGTCAGTTGCAGTTCATCGAACAGGCACTGCCCAGCACCGGGCGCCACGAACGCCTCAGCGGCTTGCTGCAAAGCCTGCAAACGCGCCTGCATGAAGGGCACAGCGTGGATGCCTGCGCGGCCCAGGTCGCCATGAGCCGGCGCACCTTCACCCGCCAGTTCCAGCAGCACACCGGGCAGGCCTTGGGCGACTGGCTGCTGCACGCACGGCTGCAACAAGTGCAGCAATTGCTGGAAAGCAGCGATCTGGGCATGGACGCGATTGCCGTGCAGACCGGGCTGGGTTCGGCCGCCTCGCTGCGCCGCCACTTTCGGCGCCGATTCGCCGTCTCACCGAGCGCCTGGCGCCAGGCTTTCCGGGGGCGATGAAGTTGCTCAGCCGGCCTTCAAATGGGCCTGGAGCAAAGGCACAAACAGTCATGTAGGTCGGGTCGCGACCCGCCGCCGAACCGATTGTGCAGGCTTCGACCTTGCCTATGCTGCGGTGGATGGCGGCTCTTGACCCGCCCTACAGCTTCCTCTGCATCGAGCGGTTGAGTGACTGCTTTCAGGCCGCCAATTCGGTGGATCGGAGGATCGCTCCGGGTCGATTGCTGAAATTCGACGAACTTCAGCTATGGGCACGTTTCTGCCGCTCAGCTTTGACATCTGAGCTTTCGGAGATGGCCAACAGCCGGCGATCGCGCAGGTGCTTGTAAGCGGCCGTCCGGTCCACGCCTTCAAACGCATTCCGCCCAGCCGTCGCTGCCGGCCGAGCGGAAATTGCCTTATCTCGATCAAATCTCGGTTTGTTCGGATATCTCCAGGGCATCGTCGACTTCGATGCCCAGGTACCGTACGGTGGACTCGAGTTTGGAGTGGCCCAGCAACAACTGAACGGCTCGTAGATTCTTTGTGCGCCGATAGATCAACGTTGCTTTGGTCCGTCGCATCGAGTGCGTGCCGTAATCCGCCCGATCTAGACCCAGTTCTTCCACCCAGCCTTCAAGAATCCGCGCGTACTGTCGCGTGCCCAGATGTGGCGATTCATGAATTCGGCTTGGGAAAAGGAAATCGTCAGACTTCAATGCCGCATGCTTGATCCATTTCTGTACAGCGTCACGGGTACCTGACGTGATTTCGAACTGCACCGGGCGCTGTGTTTTGTGCTGCATCACCATGGCGCGGGACGCGACCTGCTCGCCGTGGCAAATGTCCCGGACCTTGAGGCTGACGAGATCGCAGCCGCGCAGCTTGCTGTCGATGCCTAAGTTGAAGAGCGCCAGCTCACGCACCCGGCCTTCCATCTGAAGTCGAACCCGGAGTGCCCAGATGTCCTTGAGCTTGAACGGCGCCTTCTGGCCCACGATCTTGCCCTTGTTCCACGGCTCGCGATGAGCTTTGTCGGCTGCTGATCCCATGATGGTCTCCCATCGAGTTGAAGGCCCAACAAGATGCGCCGGCGCGCAACCGATGTCTTTGCACTGGGTCAATTAAGCTCTGCGAAAGCTGTATGCACTGAGCGTCCACTTTGTGGCGCAACAGGGAACTGCTTCTCCCGGCCAGGAGCCGACGTTCATGAAAGCTCGCTCCCTGGCATTCTGACAAGTTGGCCTCCGGATGCGTCAACGCTGGCTTGGCTTGAACTGTCCCGCCCACCTGAGGTCACGTTCAAGATTCCGAAGGCATCGTCAGTCACCCGGCGTACCTGGAACCACCACTTCAGGCCCTCCGGCTGGCGGAGACAGCGTCTCATGTTTCTTGCCGCGGCGGTAGATCCAGCCACTGTCAATGTGACGCCGAACATGGACGCCTGGCGCGGCTCAGGCAGCGTCGGTCTTGGCCCACCGTGCATGCCCGACCCATGGGCGGAGGCTCGAGCCCCAGGTGGGTCAGGAACCTCTCGACCACCGGCAGCTCCAGCATGGCCGCGATGTTCTTCAATTCCCAGGCGCCGCAGTTCGGGCAAAGGTGCATGTCGAAGTCGAAGACGCGCTTGAGCAAGCTCGCCCAGCTGATGCGGTGCGACAGCGCCTGGACGGTCTCGACCTCGCACTCGGCGGCGGCAGCGGCACCAGCGCGGCCAGCCGCTGTATGAACTCCAGCGGGCTCATCGCCAGGGGCGTGGCTCCGCCGTGCCACGGCGTCTTGAGCTTCAGCTCCCCATGCCCAGCGGCGTTGAGCTGCGCCCGCTGGTCCGATGGCGCCGGCCCGGTGATGCAGCGGCAGACACTGCCAGCGATGCCGCCGTCCTTCCGCGCCACATTCCGAGGGGCGGTGCCCGAGCACCAAGCCCTGTTGCGGGGCCGCTTCCTGAGTGCGCTATGCGCGCTGCAGCGGCAGCCGCGCCGACAGCGGCGGCACGACGGGCCCGCCCTTCAGGCGCTGGTCATGCCGGTAGTCCTCGTGCACGCGTAGCCGCCAATGCGTGCGGCCGTGCTGGCGCTGCAGCGCTGCACCAATCTCGGCCATGGTCCATCCTTCGTCGGTGTTGGCGTCGAGGTGGTGGATGCCGGGGTGCGCCAGCAGATCCAGCAGCGCCGAGGCGGTGTCGTGCAGGTGGCTGCAGGCCGGCCGCCACGCATGGCTCAAGGCCACCTCGCCCTGCTCGGCCTGCCAGCGGTCCAGCGCCGCGAGCATGGTGTTGCCCGTGGCCGCGTCGCCGATCTGCCAGCCCAGGCGCACAACGCTGGCCGAAGGGCACTCGGCCAGCACGGCATCCTCCGAGGCGATCTTCAGTCGCCCGTAGTCGTCGCGCGCGGTGCGTGGGTCGGCAGGGTGGTGCGGCCCGTCGGGCGCATGGTCGAAGACCATCGCAGTGCTGGTGAAGAGGAACGGCAGCCCGGCCTCGGCAGCCAGCCCGGCGAGCTGGCGGCTGCCGGCAGCGTCCGACAGGCCCAAGTGCGCCACTGCGTCAGGCTGCAGTTGGCGGAACGCGCCGCCTGACTCGAAGCCCGGCGCCTGTCGGTCCCAGCGCAGCACCGCGTGGCCCCGGGCCAGCGCGGCGGCCGCCAGCACTGGCGCCAGCGTGCCGCCCAGCCCGGTGATCAGCAGCCGCATGGTCCGGGCTCCTCAGCGGGGGCGGCTGGCCAGCCAGCCGTAGAGACTGTAGCTCACCAGGTCTGGCATGGCGTGGGCGGGGAAGGCCCGGACGAGCTCGTCACGCACGGCCTGCACGATGGGGCCTTGGCGCGCAGGGTCGGTCAGCGCCGCGCGATCGGCGCCCAGGTTCGCCTCCTGCCGCCCGATGGCCGCATCGACAGCGATCAAGTAGGCCTGCTGCTCGCCGATGGACTCGGCCACCGGCAGCGCCGGGCCGCGCCCCGCGAACCATCGCGCACCCGGC
>NZ_JARXAB010000163.1 GCF_029866045.1 Ramlibacter sp.
CCCACCTCGACCAGCGGGATGATGTGCGGCGGATTGAAGGGATGCCCCAGCACCACGCGCTCCGGATGCTGGCAGCCGGCCTGCATCGCCGTGACTAAAAGGCCCGAGGAGCTGGTCGCGACAATGGCGCCGGGCGGCGCCGCCGCATCGATGCTGCGCAGCAGCTCCTGCTTGGCCTCCAGGCGCTCGGGCCCGCTTTCCTGCACGAAATCCGCCTCGGCCACAGCGTCTTGCACGTGCGCATGAAACTGCAACCGGGCGCGGCTGGCGCCAGGCGCCAGCCCCTGCCGCTCCAGCGCCGGCCAGTGCCGCGCCACAGCATCCTGCAGGCGCTGCCCGGCACCTGGTGCAGGGTCGGTGGCATGGACATCCAGCCCGCGGGCCAGAAAACACGCTGCCCAGCTGGCTCCGATAACGCCGGTAGCCACCACGGCCACACGATTCACGCGCGCGTCCATTGGCATGCTGGTCAGGACTCCGCCGTGAAACCGATCTTGCGGACCAGCGGCCCCCAGCGTTCGGCTTCAGCCTGCTGGGATGCCGCCATTTCTGCGGCCGTCGAGCCCTTGGCGATCAGACCCACCACGGCCAGGCTGTCGATCACGGACTTTTCCTTGATCGCCGCGTTGATGGCTGCATTGGCAGCCGCGACCACACCCGCAGGCGTGCGGGCCGGCGCATAAAAGCCAAACCATTCCTCGGTGGTCAGCTCCGGGAAGCCCTGTTCGGCAAACGTGGGCACTTCGGGCGAAAAAGGCGAGCGCGCCTGGCCGGAGGTGGCAATGAGGCGCAGCTTGCCCGCCTTGTGGTTGGGAATGAAGTCGCCGCTGGGCGTGACCATGGATGCAATCTGCCCGCCCACCACATCGGTCACCCCGGGGATGGAGCCCCGGTAAGGCACATGCTTGAGGTCCACGCCGTTGTTCATGCCCAGCAGTGCACCGATGAAGTGGGGGGTGGAGCCCGCGGCAGGCGAACCGTAGTTGGCCTGACCCGGGTTGGCCTTGGCCCAGGCCAGGAAGTCCTTGACGTTTTTCACGGAGGCCGGCACCAGCGGACCCACAGCAAGCCCGTGGTGCATCACGGCTGCAATCGAAACCGGCACGAAATCCTTCACCGGGTCGTAGCTGAGCTTGCTGTAGATGTGCGGGTAGATGGAGGTGCAGGAGAACGGAGACAACGTGAGCGCACTGCCATCGGCCGGGGCCCCCTTGAGCACCTCCAGCGCGATACGGCCACCCGCGCCAGGCCGGTTTTCGACCACTGCAGCATTGCGCGTGTAAGGCGAACCCGCCAGCTTCTCGCCCACGCGGCGCGCCACGCTGTCGCCGGCGCTACCCGCAGGAAAGCCATAGAAGATCTTGACCTGCTCAATCGTCTGGGCCCAGGAGGCCAACGGGGTCAGCGCCCCGAGCGCGGTGGCACAGCCGAGCTGGCCCATGAAGTGGCGGCGTGTTGTCATCTCTGTCTCCTCTTTTGTGGTGGTTGGAATCAAAACCATTGAACCCACGCCATGCACCTTCGGGAGTGCGGGGCTGGCGCGCTTTCCCGGGCCCGCGGCGAGCGCAGCCGTGCGGCTTTCACTTCAGGCACGCCCAGCTGCCGGCGGTGGTATCGATCACAGTGATCGTTGCGCTGGGTCATGGCATGGACTGACTGAAAATGCTACGGCGTCCATTATTTTTTTCGGCGCCCGCATACTCAGTCATCGCGATGACATTTGCACACAGGGTATACGTGGACGCCCTGCCCACCCTGTTTCTGGAGACTGACGATGCTGGTCAAGCTGGTGCCACCCACGATGGCCGATCTGCTGAAAAACTCAGCCTGGTTCCCTTTGCTGGATCCTGCTGCGCAGCAGCGCGTGCTGGGTGATGTGCGTGAAGTCCCGGTCGCACAGGGGGGTGCCCTGAGCCGACGCGGCGACATCCCAGCGCACTGGTACGGCGTGATCGAAGGGCTCCTGAAATGGACAGTCACATCGGACCACGGACGCTCCGTGACGCTGGGCGGGCTGTCTGCGGGCAGCTGGTTTGGCGAAGGCACACTGCTGCGCGGCGCACCGCGCACGGCGGACATCATTGCGCTGCGCCCCAGCCGGGTGGCAGTACTGCCCCAGGACACCTTCGAATGGCTGCACGCCACGCAGCGCAGCTTTGACCATTTCCTGCTGCGCCAGATCAACGAGCGCATGCACTGGTTCCTGGGCAACTTCACCGCGCACCACCTGCTGGACACCGACAGCCAGGTGGCCCGCGCACTGGCAGGTCTGTTCCACCCATTCTTGTACCCCGGCGCCGACACGCACCTGCAGATTTCGCAAGAGGAAGTGGCCAACCTCACTGGCGTGTCACGCCAGCGGTGCAATGCGGCACTCAAGCGCCTGCAGGAGGCTGCCATCGTGGAGATCGAGTACGGCGGTATCACGGTGCTGGACCTGCCCAGGCTGCGCAAATTTGCGGACTGAGGGCGGCTGTACCGTACTCGCCAACGCGCAGGGCGCCACCCGACCCGAGAACGCCTGCAGGCGCCCGGCCTGTTGTCATGCGGACGACGGTGCGCTGGCATCCATGAACGCAGTGGCAGCCGCCAGCACGGCCGCGGGCTGGTCACGGTGCGGCGAATGCCCGCAGCCCGGCAGCTCCAGCAACTGCGTGCCAGGGATGCAGCGGCCAATGCCGCGTATCTGCTCCAGCGTTCCGTACTCGTCATCCAGGCCCTGGATGGCAAGCACCGGAACGCGTGCAGACGCGATCTCGGCGGCAATGTTCCACGGCCGGAATGCCGGATCCAGCCAGATGCGGCTCCAGCCTCCGAAGGCCGAGTCTGCATCGTCGTGGTAGCGCGCCAGCCGCTCCGGCAGATCGCCACCCGTGTAAGCCTGGCGGGCCCGCTCGATGCCCTCTAGCGTGATGTCCTCCACAAAAATGTGGGGCGCCATCAGCACCAGGCCGCGCACGGCCTGCGGGAACCTGGAGGCATACAGCAATGCAATCGACCCGCCGTCGCTGTGGCCCAGCAGCCAGGGAGCCTCGGTGATGCCCAGCGCGGCCAGCAGCGCGGGCAGCACCTCGTGGGCCTGCCGGTGCATGAAGTCCACGCCCCAGACCTCACCGGGTTCGCACGGGGTCGAGCGGCCATAACCGGGGCGGGAGAACACCAGGCCGCGCGCGCCCGCTGCCTCGCATAGCCGATCCGGAAAGTCGCGCCACATGGCGACCGAGCCCAGCCCTTCATGCAGAAACACCACCAGCGGTGCACCCTGGCGCTCGGGTGCGATGAAGCGGTGCTCGATGCGCACGGCGCGCCCCCGCCAGTCGATGGTGGCGAACGCGGTGGCGCCCGGCGCGTTCACGCGCGGGCCTCCTGCTCACGCAGGCGAAAGCGCTGAATCTTGCCGGTAGCCGTCTTGGGCAGCTCGTCGATGAATGCAATGAGGCGCGGGTACTTGTAGGGCGCCAGCCGCTCCTTCACGAACGCCTGCAATGCCTGCGCATCGGACTGCTGACCGGGCTTGAGGACCACATAGGCCTTGGTCTTGGTGAGCCCCTCGCCGTCTGGCACGCCGATGACCGCCGCCTCCAGCACGGCAGGATGCTGCATCAGCGTGGACTCGACTTCGAACGGCGACACATAGATGCCGCTGACCTTGAGCATGTCGTCGCTGCGGCCGGCATAGGTGTAGTAGCCGTCGGTATCGCGCACGTATTTGTCGCCGCTCCTGACCCAGCCGCCCTGGAAGGTGTCGCGGGTCTTTTCCCGGTTGTTCCAGTACAGGAGCGCCGCACTGGGCCCGCGAATGTACAGGTCGCCCACCTCGCCATGCGACACAGCGCCGCCGCCATCCCCGCGCAGCTCGACCTCGTAGCCCGGCACGGGCTTGCCGGTGGTGCCGTAGCGGATGTCACCCGGCCGGTTGGACAGGTAGATGTGCAGCATTTCGGTGGAGCCGATGCCATCGATGATGTCGCAGCCAAAGTGCGCCTTGAAGCGCTCGGCCACCCCGGCAGGCAGGGCCTCGCCGGCCGAGGAGCACATGCGCAGCGACACCGCCATGCGGGCGGGCAGCCGGGGCGATGCCAGCATCCCGGCAAAACCGGTGGGCGCGCCAAAGAACACGGTGGGCTGGTGCTGCACCCAGCGCTGGAAGGTGGCGTCGGGCGTGGGGCGCTCGGCCATGAGCACCACGGTGGCGCCCACCGACAGCGGGAAGGTGAGCGCGTTGCCCAGGCCGTAGGCAAAGTACAGCTTGGCGGCTGAAAAGCAGACATCGTCCGCGGTGAGGCGCAGCACCGGTTTGCCGTACAGCTCGGCCGTCCACCACAGGTTTCCGTGCGTGTGGACGGTGCCCTTGGGCTTGCCGGTGGAGCCTGATGAGTACAGCCAGAAGCCGGGCTCGTCTGCCAGGGTGGTGGCGGCGGCGGCCAGAGGTTCCGCTTCGGTGATGGCCACCTCCAGGTCGCGGGCACCGGCGTGCAGCTTGCCCACCGGCAGCGATACCAGCAGCGTGCCCACCTCATGGGGCGCCTGGGCCATGGCCGCTGACAGCACGGGCAGCAGGGCCCCGGACACCAGCGCAGCGCGGGCGCGGCTGTGGGCCAGCATGTAGGCGTAGTCATCGGCCGTCAGCAGGGTATTGACGGCCACGGGCACCACGCCCGCATACAGGCAGCCCAGAAAGCACACCGGCCAGTCGCTGGTGTCCTGCATGAGCAGCAGCACGCGTTCCTCGCGCCGCAGGCCGCACGCCAGCAGCACGCTGGCCAGGCGCCGGGCGCGGTCGTGCAGCTCGCCGTAGCTCAGGCGGCCCCGGTCGTCGATGTAGGCGGTGCGCTCAGGGTACGCGCGGTTGATGTCCAACAGGTGCTGCGCAAAATTGAAACGCTCGGGCAGGCGGGTCATGTCCATTACTCCTCCGTTACTCCGTGATGCGGGGCGAGACCGGTGCGGTCACAGGCCCAGCGATGCCACCACGGCCGGGCTGGCCTGGATGGCGCTGCGCTGGTGGTAGAAGTCGAGCGCGCGCAGCCCGCCCAGCTCGGCCCCCCCGCCTGCGCGGCCCGGCCCGCCGTGCTGGGACATCGGCATCACGTTGCCATGCCCGGTGTGGGCCTTGGCCACCGCGGGCGTGACCACATGCACCCGCCCCTGGCTGGCCGCCAGCGACAGGGCAGCACCGGCCACGGCGGCATCGTCCGACCCGTAGAGCGACGTCACCAGCGAGCCCTGCCCCCGGTGCGCCAGCGCCAGGGCATGGTCCAGATCGCGGTAGGGCACCAGCGTGGCCACCGGGCCAAACACCTCCACGTCATGCACGGCCGCTGCGGCATCGGCATCGCGCGCGCCCAGCAGCACCGGGCCGATGCAGGCGGCCACCTGCGGGTCGGCATCCACCAGCGGCTGCAGCCTACCGTCGTGCAGCAGCTCGGTGCATGCGCCCAGGGCGGCAATGCCGTCGTGCACGGATTGCAGCTGCGCACGGCTGGCCAGTGAACCCATGCGAACGCCCTCGCTGCGCGGGTTGCCCACGCTGACCTGAGCCAGCTGCGCCGCCACGGCATCGGCCACAGCGCCGTACAAGGCCTGGGGCACCAGTACGCGGCGGATGGCCGTGCACTTCTGGCCCGATTTCGCGGTCATCTCGCGCACCACCTCCCGCACCAGCAGCCCAAAGGCGTCGGAGCCTTGCACCTCGCCGGGCATGAGCAGCGCGGCATTGAGGCTGTCGGCCTCGATGTTGGCGCGCACCGACCGCTGCGCCACGGCCGGGTGCGAGCGGATGAGCGCAGCCGTTTCGGCCGATCCGGTGAAAGTGACTACATCCAGCGGCTGCAGCGCGTCCATCAGGCCGGCGGAGCTGCCCGCGATCACCGACAGGGCGCCGGCAGGCAGCAGCCCCGCGTCCACCACATCGCGCACCATGCGCTGGGTGAGCCAGGCCGTGGCCGTGGCGGGCTTGACGATCACGGGCACGCCCGACAGCAGTGCCGGAGCCGCTTTCTCCCACAGCCCCCAGGCCGGAAAATTGAACGCATTGATGCACAGCGCCACCCCATGCCGGGGCACCTGCACATGCTGCGACACAAACGCGGCCTCGCGCGCCAGCGATGCCGCATCGCCATCGCGCAGCACGCGCACATCGCCCAGGGCCTCGCCCCAGCGCGCGTACTGGCCCAGGGTGAAGATGGCGCCATCGATGTCCACCGCCGAGTCGTTGCGCACCGTGCCGGAGTTGGCGGTGGCGATCTCGTAGTAGCTGTCGCGGTGGGCCTGCAGCCGCTGGGCCACGGCCGCGAGCAGCGCGGCACGTTCGCGGTAGGTCATGGCGCGCAGCGCCGGCGCGGCAGTGTGGCGCGCAAAGGCAAAGGCTTCGGCCAGGTCCAGCCCGGTGGCGTCCACGCGGACCAGCGCCGTGCCCAGCACGGGGTCGGTCAGCACCGTGCCGGGGCCTGTGCCCTGCTGCCAGCGGCCCGCCACATGGTTGGCGAGAAGTTCGGTCATGTTGTCCTTTCAGCGCAGGCGCCGGGGCCGCTTCAGCGGGTGAACTGGATTTGCCCTTCGGGCAAGAGGTAAAGCACCAGCGCACGGCCGGCTGTCACGGTGGGGCAATGCGCGCTG
>NZ_JARXAB010000014.1 GCF_029866045.1 Ramlibacter sp.
GTGAACAAAGGGGTAGGTGCCGCGGCGCGACAAGCGCCCGAAGGTGGGCTTGAGCCCCCAAACGCCGCACAGCGATGCGGGCACCCGGATCGACCCGTTGGTGTCGGACCCCAGCGTTAGCGGCACTTGGCCGGCCGCCACTGCAGCCGCCGACCCACCCGAAGAACCACCGGCCAGGAAGCCCAAACGGTGCGGGTTGTGGGTCGGGCCCTCATGCGTGTTCTCGGTGGTGAATCCGTAGGCGTATTCGTCCATATTGGTGGCCCCCACCAACACGGCACCTGCGTCCCGCAAGCGCTGCACCAACACGGCATCGGCCGTGGCAGCGGCATGGTCACGATTGATCTTGGAGCCCGCCAGCGTCACCACCCCCTCGATGTCAAAGAGGTTTTTGACGGCAAACGGCATGCCCGCCAGAGGCCCCAGCGCCTCACCGCGCGCGCGGCGGGCGTCCACAGACTCGGCCTCACGCCTGGCACGATCGCGGGTCACGTGGGTAAACGCATTGATTCGGCTGTCGGTCTGGTCGATGCGTGCCAGCGCCTCCTCGAGCCGCGAACACGCCGACTGACCGCGGCCAGCCCAGGAACTGGCGCGCGTCATGACTGCCCCTCCCCTGTCGCCGGGTCAACGCTGGGAAAAGGCGCCGGGCAAAACACCTCGGCCGGCTCCAGTTCCGGGCCCATTGCAACCGCGTCCAGCAGACCCGCGAAGCTGCCAGAAAGCCGCAGATAGCCTGCCACTCGCTGCGCCCGCGCCGCGTCCATGGGAATGCCAAGCGCGTCGGCGCTGGCATTCGCGTAGGCAAGAAGCTGCGGGTCGGTCATGGGCGTCTTTGGCGAGGGTGTGGCTTCAGGCTGCGGACGTGACTGAGGCTGCGGACGCTGTGGCAATGGCCTGCATGTAGGCGCGCCAACCGCCCAGGTGGGTGATGTCCCGTGCGCCCCGCAGCGCCTCGCTCTCGCAGACAAAGCACTGCACTTGTGCGCCGTCCGACAGGCGTACCGTGCCGATTCCTAGCGGCGCGGGGATCAAGGCGACGAAGGATCCGTACTGCGCGGTCGGCATCTCCCAGACCTCCAACGCAATGGGAGCGCCTGTTCCCTCAGGAACGCGCACCAGCCCCGGCTTGGGCGGAACCGTGCCGGGCAAGGCATACAGCCGGTAGTCGGCTGCGGTCCGTGTGTGGCGCACGAGGCGCGCGCCACGCTCGGTGAGTTGCCAGTTCAGCGGCATCCCCGAGAGGTGCGCGCCGACTACTGCCACCTGCATGCGCGGCTCGAGCGGGTCGACGGGAACAGGGACCAACGCCTCGGCTGCGGGCAGCGCCTGACCCGTGGCCCCCAAAGTGAGGCCCGAGGTCTGGTGATAGCGCTGGCCGAGTTCTGCCAAGGCCCAGTCGCTGCCGCAGGCACCAATCAGCGTGACACCGAAAGGCAGGCCATCGGGCCGGATGCTGCTGGGAACCGACAGCGCCGCATAGTCGAGCAAGTTGACGAAGTTGGTGTATGCGCCGAGGTTGCGATTGAGCACCACAGGGTCAGCCTGCATCTGCGCAATCGTGTAGTGCGTCGGTGCCGTGGGCACAAGCATGCAGTCGATGCGCTCCCACAAAGGGGCTACTTCTTGCGCGATCAGGCGCAAGGTGCGCTGGGCGTCAAAGACATCGGCGGCGCTGTACTTTTGCCCCTGGGCAATGATGCCGCGCACTGGCTCCATCACCGAATCGGCGTGATCGTCAAAGAACGAGCGGATTGCCGCATAGCGCTCAGCGACCAGCGCGCTTTCGTACAGCAGTGCGGCGGCGCGCGCAAAGGGCTGGTAGTCAAAGGCAAGGGCCGTACCGCCCAGGGACTCCATGCGCCGAACTGCAGCCCCAAACTCCGCCTCAGCCAGCGCGTCACCGCAAAAATCAGGTGCGCTCGGCACCCCGAAACGAAACGCTTTGCCGAACGGTGCAGTGCGCAGGGGCAGCGTGCGGGAATAAGCATCCTGCGGGTCTGGCGCCAGGGCTGTGGCCAGCACGCGCAGCGCCATCGGAACGGTGCGAGCGAAGATGGACACCACGTCCACACTCTGGGCCGCCGGCAGCACGCCCCGCGTGCTGATCAAGCCGCGCGAAGGCTTAAGCCCCACGATATTGTTCAGGCCGGCCGGCACTCGCCCGGAGCCCGCGGTGTCGGTGCCGAGCGCGAAGTCAACCTGGCCGGTAGCCACCGCATAGGCCGAACCGGCGCTGGATCCGCCACTCACATACCTGGCGTCAAATGAATTGGGAACGGCACCGTACGCGCTGCGGGTGCCATTCAATCCGCACGCGAACTGGTCGAGGTTGGTCTTGCCGCGCAAGGATGCACCAGCACGGAGCAGACGCTCCACCACCACCGCCGTCGTTGTGGGCGTGTGCGCGAAGTCCGGGCAGGCCGCCGTGGTGGGCAAGCCAGCGACGTCGATGTTGTCCTTCACGGCGAATGACAGCCCCGCCAGCGCCTGATCGCCTTGTTCGTCCGAAGCCTGGCCCACCGGGGATGGGGTCAGCCGGCAAATCCAGGCAGCGTCGGGGCTCCCCAACACAGGGCCATCAGGAGCGACTGAACCAGTAACTTGCACCACTTTGAAGCATCCAATCTTGTGTACAAGACGGAACGCAAAAGCTGTGCCAAGCAGACCAGAGTGCGCGTCAAGAGCCCCTGCCCATCAATTTGGGACGCGGGCCGCTACCGTAATGGGGACAGTGATGGCCACCGTACCAGTCCCCCCCTGATGGCCACCGGTCCGGCAGGCGCATGGCGGCCGTGGCGCACTTCGACCCTCAGCCCTCAAGGGGCAAGAAATCGACAAGAATGCCCCCCGCCTGCCCCCATTGAGAATCGCGGTCGCCAAGCTCTGCGAGCCCTTGATAGAGATTGCCAGCCGCCGCATTCACCACGCTGGGGCAGTCAGTGCAGGCAAGATCGTCTTGGCATGACCTGAGGCCTATTTCACCCACTGGAGCACCCCTTGCGCGACTCATTTCAGCACCAACACGCAGCCATGCTGCTGAAGTACAGCGGCATCAGCTTCATTTCGGGCGCGGTCAATCACGGTTTTTTCAGTGGCGAACGATCGTTGTGGACCGCCGTCGCCGGGATCTTGCTGTTTGTGGCCGGCGCGCTCATGCTGCACCGCCTTGAGGACGACACGGTGCCACGCGAGGGACTTTGGAAAACCTTGCTGCTTGGCGCCCTGTTGTCGGTGGGCTTGGGATTTTTTACCGGCGGTTTGCAACATTTCCCCGACTCGCCCGCGCGCAGCGCCTGGGTGGTGCCACTGGGTTATGCCATCTCCGTGCCTGCATTGGCCCTGAGCACTTCTGGCACTTGGCGCCCCTCCAGCACCCTTTACTCCCTGGTGGCAGGTGTGCTCATTACCATCGGAAGTTACGCCACATGGCAATGGCTCGAGCACAACCCCCAATTCCTGGGCGGTCACGCACACGGCGCCCTGGAGGGGGCCTCAACCGAGGGCCACGGTGCGGGAGCAGCTTCAGCTGGCATGACCGCCATGAAGGTCGACCGCAGCATCGACATCCGAATGAGCGATGACATGCGCTTCAGCCCGAATCAGATTGAAGTGAAGGCCGGCGAAACCCTCAAGCTACGGGTCTACAACGACGGCAAGTTGCCCCACGAGCTGGTGCTGGGCACCGACGAAGAAATACGCCAACACGCCGAAGACATGAAAAAAGGCGCAGCGCACGGCTCACACGGACATGGCAGAGGCGCCGCGATCGAGGTCGCGCCTGGGCAAAGCGGCGAGCTGGTGGTGCAGTTCGCGCAGGCTGCCACCCTGCAGATGGCGTGTCTCATTCCTGGTCACTATGAAGGTGGCATGCGCGGCAAAATTCAAGTGACCGCGGGGGCCAGCGCCTCTTCGGGCCAAGGCAAATCGTCGCCATCGGTTCATGACCACAGCAGTCATAAGCACTGAGTGGTCGCGGGTTCAGCGTCGCTCTACACCGAGAGACGGCGCATTACGCGTCATCGGCCCCCAGATCCCTGCCCCCTAGCGCCCGGCGGATCACGCCGGCTTGGCCGCCAAACAATACGCCACGACGGCATTGGCGTGCCCATGCCCAAGACCGTGCTCGGTCTTGAGCCATTGGACAATTTCCATGTGCTTCATGCCTTTTTGCTTCTGGACCAGGGCTATCCAGTGCGTAATGGGCTGTCCGTATTTTTTCTCGATGGACGGAAAGTACGAAGCGGGGCCCATTACTTTTTTGACTTCACTCATGGCTTTGCCCTCCTTGGAGCCTGTGGGGGTTGATACCTTTTCTTGAATCGTCCGTGATGACGGCCCCACTTAAAGACTGCGAGACCAAAGGGAGCCGCGCGACTCTGCGAGCCGAATTCAGTCATTTCCAAGTGCCATAAAAAAAAGCACTTTGCATTTTGTGCAAAGTGCTTTTTTCTTTACCGTGTTTGGTAGGCGCGATTGGACTCGAACCAACGACCCCCACCATGTCAAGGTGGTGCTCTAACCAGCTGAGCTACGCGCCTGGGTCTCGTTGAGAGCCGAGATTGTAGCAGTCTTCCAAGCCCCTCCCGGCCAGGTGCAGGCCCAGGTCGCTCAAGCCGCGGCCCGTCTCTTCGGGTCAGGGTCGGGCGCGCTCACCGCCTCCGCGCGCTGCGCACGCCCGTCACCTCGCGCACCAGCGACAGCACCTTGCCCAGGCGGCTGGCGTCGGCGACCTCGATGGTGAAGGTCATGAAGGCGGTGCCCTTGACCGACTGGGTCTGCACCCCCACCACGTTCATCTTTTCCTTGGCGAAGACATCAGAGATGTCGCGCAGCAGGCCCTGGCGGTCGGCCGCTTCGACCGACACGTCGACCGGGTAAATCGCCGCCTCTGGGCCAGCCTGAGCACGGCCCCACTCCACCTGGATCACCCGCTCGCCCTGGCGCGCGGCCATCTGGCGGAAGTTGCTGCAGTCCGCGCGGTGGATGCTCACGCCCTTGCCCCGGGTGACGAAGCCACTGATCGCGTCTGGCGGCGCCGGCTTGCAGCAGCGCGCCAACTGGGTCATGAGCGAGTCGATGCCCACCACCAGCACGCCGCCCTTGGGCGAGGCGCCCCCAGCGGCGGCGCGCGACTTTTTGAGCAGCACTTCGTCCACGTCGGGCGGCGCCTCGGCCGGGCGCAGCAGGGTCTCTATGGTGCGCAGGGAAAACTCGTCCTTGCCGACCACTGCGAACAGGTCGTCTGCGGCCTTGAAGCCCAGTTGATCGGCCAGGTCTTCGAGCTTGAACGCGGTGCGCCCCTCCCGCTGGAGGAGCTTTTCCACCGCCTCGCGGCCACGGGCTACCGTCTCGTGGCGCGCCTGCTCATTGAACCAGGCACGCACCTTGGACTTGGCCCGGGGGCTGGCCAAAAAGCCCAGCTCCGGGTTGAGCCAGTCGCGCGAGGGCCCGCCCTCCTTGGCGGTGACAACCTCCACCGTCTGCCCATTCTTCAGGGGCGTGCTGAGCGTGACCAAGGCGCCATCGACCCGGGCACCGCGGCAGCGGTGGCCCAGGTTGGTGTGCACCGAGTAGGCAAAGTCCACAGCGGTCGACCCCTGCGTGAGCTCGACGACCGTGGCCTGTGGCGTGAGCACATAAATGCGGTCGGCGAACAAGCTGGTGCCGGCGCCCGCAATATCGCGCTCCCACGCCAGCAGCTGGCGCAGCACCGCGATCTTGGCGTCGTAGGCGCTGCTGGCCGCAATGCCTGCATAGCCCTTGGTACCAGCCTCCTTGTAGGCCCAGTGGGCCGCCACGCCGTGCTCGGCATGCTCGTGCATGGCCTGGGTGCGGATCTGGATCTCGATCGGCCGACCGGCCTTGTCACGCACCACCGTGTGCAGTGACTGATAGCCGTTGGGCTTGGGCCGGGCGATGTAGTCGTCAAACTCGCCCTCCACCGGCTCGAAGCGCTGGTGCACCCAGGCCAGGGCCGCATAGCACTCGCGCGGCTCGCGCACGATGACGCGCAAGGCCCGCACGTCAAACACGCGGTCGAAGTCCAGCGACTTGCCACGCATCTTCTTGACGATGCTGAAGATGTGCTTGGGCCGCCCAGCCACCTGGACTTGCAAACCTTGCGCCCGCAGCTCGGCCTCGACCTCGCGACGCAGCTGCGCCATGTAGGTCTCGCGCTCAACCCGCTTTTCGTCGAGAAGGCGAGCCACCTGCTTGTAGGTGTCGGGTTCGAGGGCGCGAAACGCCAGGTCCTCCAGCTCCCACTTCACCTGCCAGATCCCCAGGCGGTTGGCCAGAGGCGAAAAGACTTCTAGCGACTCGCGCGCCACCTGCTCGGACACCTGGCGCTTTTGCGCGGCGAACCAGCGCAGGGTCTGCAGGCGAGAGGCCAGGCGCAGCATCACCACCCGCAGGTCGCGTGAGAACGCCAGCAGCATCTTGCGTACGTTCTCGGCCTGGTCGGCGGCGCTGCCGCTGGCGGCCTGGCGCTGCACGGCCACCAGTTGGTTGGTCTGCACCGCCAGGTCGGCGTAGCTCTCGCCAAATCCGCGGGCGATGGCCTCCTGAGGCCGGGCCAGCATCGGGCAGGCGTAGACGAGGTAGCTGGCCGCCTGCATCGCCTCCGAGCCGCCCATGCGGGCGAGGATCGCGGCCACAGCGTCGGCATGGGCCAGCATGTTCTCGCCGGTGTCCAGCGTCTCGTGGGCGATCAGCGGCTCGGCAAACGCGCGGGCCCGCGACAGGGCGTCGGCCTGCTGGGGCAGGCTCTGCTCGGCGGCGGCCACGACGCCGGCCAGGGTCGGGTCCTGGGGGGGGCCATCCTCATGCGTTTTCATGAGCGGCCTGTCACCTTGAACGGCCTGTCATTGCGGCCTGTCATGACGCCGCGAGCAGGAAGTCGACCACTGGCACCACCTGCTCGGCCACCACCAAGGTGGGTGCATGGCCCACGCCAGCAAACTCGATCATGCGGGCGCGCGGTCCACGCTCGGTCATGGCCTCTGCGGTGGCCGTCGACAGCAGGTCGGACTCAGCGCCGCGCAGGAGCAGCGTGGGCGCGGTGATGCGCTCGTACAAAGCCCAGAGCACCTGCGCCGCCTCGCGCAGGGACTGCTCGGTGGCCTGGCGCAGCGGCAGCGCGATCGCCGGGTCATAGTGAAGGGTGAAGCCGCCCCCTTGCTCGGTCGGCAGAGCGCGGAGCTGGGGCCGGGTGAGCGCCAGCCACTGCTCCGGCGTGTGCGGGCCAAAGCTGGCCGAGACCGCCCACAAGGCGAGGGCCGCCTCTTCCTCACTGGCGAAACGCACCTGCCCGCCGATGTAGCCCTGAATGCGCTGGATCGCGGCCCATTCGGTGACCGGCCCCAGGTCGTTGAGGACAAAGCGGTGCAGGGGCGCGGGCAAGGGCAGATCAGGGGTGCCGAACAGGCCCAGCCCAATCAGCCCCCCCATGCTGGTGCCCACCCAGCTCAGACGGGCGATGGGCGCCTGCTGCTGCAGGGCCTGCAGCAAGACGATCATGTCGCCCACGTAGGTCGGGGGCACATAGTGCTGCGGATCGGCCAGCCACTGGCTGCGGCCACGCCCGGCGATGTCGGGGCAAACCACCCGGACCGGGCGCCCACGGTCGACGCCAGCGTCGACCAGGGCCTGTGCCAGCACGTCGAAGTCGCGGCCCTGCCGGCCCAGCCCGTGCACACAGACGATGAGGTCCGGGGCGGCGGGGTCGCCCCACTGCCACCAAGCCATTCGGTGCGGACCGGCCGGGCCTTCGCAGAGGATGTCGCGCAGCTGAGGTTCAGACATGAAAGGGCGTGGGAAAATGGCGGAGCTCGCCGGGTCAGTTTTTGGGAGTGGCCGCGAGGCGCTTCGGGCGCGTCAGGTGCTGCAGACGCAGGCCTACGCGCTCACTCAAAGGCGCTGATTCACCGGCGCTCACCCCCTTCGTTTTTGGCATCGTACTGGATAGGAGCCTTCTCATGCTCAAAGCAAAAACCGCCCTGGTGACCGGATCCACCAGCGGCATTGGCCTTGGCATTGCCAAGGCATTGGCCCGGCAGGGCGCCCATATCGTCCTGAACGGCTTTGGCGATGCCACCGGCCCGCAGGCAGAGGTCGAGGCGATCGCCGCGGCGCATGGCGCCAGGGTGGCCTTTCACGGCGCCGACATGAGCCGGCCCGCCGAGATCGAGGCCATGATGAAGTTCGCCGCCGAGCGCTTCGGGCAGGTGGACATTCTGGTGAATAACGCCGGCATCCAGCATGTGGCACCGGTGCAGGACTTTCCCCCTGAGCGCTGGGACGCGGTGATCGCCATCAACCTCTCGAGCGCCTTTCACACCAGCCGCCTGGCGCTGCCGGCCATGCGCGCAGCCAACTGGGGTCGCATCATCAACGTGGCCTCGGTGCATGGCCTGGTGGCATCGGCCGAGAAGGTGGCCTATGTGGCGTCCAAGCACGCGATCGTCGGGCTCACCAAGGTGATCGCTCTCGAAAACGCCACCACCGGTGTGACCTGCAATGCCATCTGCCCGGGCTGGGTGCTCACGCCCCTGGTCCAGAAGCAGGTCGACGCCAAGGCCGCCGCCAACGGCTGGAGCAACGAGGAGGCCACCCGCCAACTGCTCGGCGAGAAAGAGCCCTCCATGCAGTTCACCACCCCCGAGGAGCTGGGGGAACTGGCGGTGTTCTTCTGCTCGCCCGCGGCAGGCAATGTGCGCGGCGTGGCCTGGAACATGGACGGCGGCTGGGCAGCCCAGTAAGCCATCCAAAGACGAGTCGAAAAGAATGTAAGGAGAGGTGAAAGAGAAGTCCTAAGCTCGTATTGCTTGCAGCATCTGGCTAAGAATCGGCGTTGTTACAACTCCGGTGGAAGCCATGAGCACTGCCCACTCTCACACCGACAAGATCCTGGTTGTCGATGACGACGCCCGCATCCGCGACCTGTTGCGCCGCTACCTGAGCCAAGAGGGCTTCGAGGTCATCCTCGCCGAGGACGGCAAGGCCCTCAACCGGCTCATGCTGCGCGAGTCGGCCGACCTGATCGTGCTCGATCTCATGATGCCCGGCGAGGATGGCCTGTCCATCTGCCGCAGGCTGCGTGCGGCCAACGACCGCACCCCCATCATCATGCTCACCGCCAAGGGCGAGGACGTCGACCGCATCGTCGGCCTGGAGGTGGGCGCAGACGACTACCTGGGCAAGCCCTTCAACCCGCGCGAGTTGCTCGCCCGGGTTCATGCGGTGCTGCGCCGGCGACCTGCGCTGGAGGCACCGGGGGCGCCTTCGTCCGAGAACGAGATGGTGCAGTTCGGGCCTTTCTCCTTTGACCTGGGCGCGCGCACCCTGCGCAAGAACGGCGGCGAATTGCCGCTGACCACGGGCGAGTTCGCGATGCTCAAGGCCCTGGTCCGTCACCCACGCCAGCCGCTTTCGCGCGAAAAGCTGGCCCACCTGGCGCGCGGGCGCGAGTTCGAGCCCTTCGACCGCAGCCTCGATGTGCAGGTCTCGCGCCTGCGCAAGTTGGTCGAGTCCGATCCGGCCACGCCGCGCTTCATCCAGACCGTCTGGGGTGTGGGCTACGTCTTCGTACCAGACGGTGCGGGCTGACCCGCCCGGGGCCAGCGCCACTGCGCGCACCACGCCCATGGACTCTCGCCTTTCCAGCGACACGCCGGCGCCCCGGCTGGGCCTGTCGCTGTTTTGGCGCACCTTCTTCCTGCTGGCGCTGCTGCTGGTCGGCTCGATCATTGCGTGGCTACAGACCTTCCGCTCGCTGGAATACGAGCCACGCGCTGCGCAGACGGCGCAGCAGATCGCCTCGCTGGTCAACTTCAGCCGCACCGCCTTGCGCCACACCGATCCGATCGCCCGGGTGCTCCTGCTCAAGACACTCGACGACGAGGAAGGGGTACAGATTCGTCCGCGCGAGCCGGGCGACCGCTACACGCCGCTGCGTGCCGGGCTGATGGACAGCAGCATTGCCGAGCGGCTGATCGAACAACTGGGCCCGGGCACCCTCATGGCCGCCAGCGTCAACGGCGAGGGGGGCCTCTGGGTAGGCTTTCGCATCCAAGAAGACACCTATTGGCTGCGCCTCAACCAGGAGCGCTTCTCCCATGTGGGCGGCCGCACTTGGCTGATCTGGCTGGTCACCGCCGCCGGTCTGTCACTCGCCGGCGCAGCGCTGATTGCGCGCCTGATCAACCGGCCGCTCAAGGAGCTGTCCTTCGCCGCCAGCCGCGTGCGCGATGGCGACTTCGACGCCAGCCGGCTCGACGAGGATGCGGTGACCAGCGAGATCCGGGAGGTCAACATCGGCTTCAACAGGATGGCCGCCCAGCTCGCCAAGATCGACCAGGACCGGGCAGTGATGCTGGCGGGCATCTCGCACGACCTGCGCACGCCGCTCGCACGGCTGCGGCTGGAGACCGAATTGAGCGTGGCCGACGCCGACGCCCGCCAGATGATGGCCGCCGACATCGACCAGCTCGACGCCATCATCGACAAGTTCCTCGACTACGCCCGCCCCTACCCCAGCGCGCTGCGGCCCGTGCGGCTGGCCGCGATCCTGAGCGCATGCGTCGCAGCGGTGCGCGAGCAGCACGACCTGATGGTGTCGCTCGATATACCGCCAGCGCTGGAGGTGCAGGCCGACGAGGTGGACCTCATGCGGGTGCTGGCCAATCTGCTGGAGAACGCCCGCCGCTATGGGCGCAGCCCCGGGACGGGCCTGGCACGGGTGGAGATTTCCGCGCGGGCCCGCGCCGACTGGGTGATGGTCAAGGTGCGTGACCATGGCCCGGGCGTGACCGCCGAGGCCCTGCCCAACCTGATGAAGCCCTTCTTCCGCGGCGATGCGGCACGCACCGAGGCAACCGGGGCCGGGCTGGGCCTCGCCATCGTCAACAAGACAGTGCAGCGCATGGGCGGCGTGTTCGCCCTGTCCAATGCCCCCGGCGGCGGATTGGCGGCTCATCTTCGACTGCAGCGGGTGGGGCCGCAGCTGGTGGCGCCTCACGGAGCGGGTGCGGCGGGTGCGGCCGGCGGGGTGAGTTCCACTGATGCGGCGGACAAGCCGGTTGCAACGGCAGAGACCGCCAGGCGCCCAGCGCCCATGACGCCTGCCGAGCCTCCCGCGCTCAGCGGGGAGGCAGCAGCTTCGCGGGATCGACCGGCTTGCCCTGCCGACGAATCTCGAAATGCAGCTTGACGCGGTCGGCGTCGGTCGAACCCATCTCGGCAATGCGCTGGCCCTTGCGCACCGCCTGGTCTTCCTTGACCAGCAGGGTCTGGTTATGGGCGTAGGCGGTGAGGTAGGTGTTGTTGTGCTTGAGGATGACCAGGTTGCCATAGCCGCGCAAGCCAGCACCGGCGTACACCACCCGGCCGTCGGCAGCCGCCAGCACCGGATCGCCAGCCTTGCCGCCGATGTCCAGGCCCTTGTTGCGAACCTCATCGAAGCCGGCCAAGAGGTTGCCGCCGCCGGCAATGGGCCAGGCCCAGGCGACCTCGTCCTCGGCGGGTGCAGCGATACCGCCCGCCTCTGGCGCGCGCGGCGCCTGCGCCGCGGACGCTGGCGGCAAGGGCGGCAACGCTGTCGGGCCGGACGCCGCGCCCACCGGGCCCATCGCTTGGGCCTGCAGTTGGCTGGCGGTGACCGGGGAGGTGGTCACCCCCGACGTGGACGCCGCCTGAGACGAACCCGCCGCCGCGTTGGCGGATACCGGTGTTGATGGCGCCGGAGAGCCGCCCTGCGCAGCACGGGGCACGACCGGCTCGCCCGCTGGCGGGGCGACACGGATGACCTGCCCCACCTCGATCACATTGGGGTTGTCCAGCCGGTTCCAGCGCGCCAGATCGCGCCAGTTATGGCCAGAGTCCAGGCCAATGCGCACCAGGGTGTCGCCCGGCTTGACGGTGTAATAGCCCGGCTTGCCGGCGTTCTCGGCCCCGAGCAGGGCACGGGAATCGGCGGGTGCAGCGCGGGGGGAGCTTGCCCCCGGCGCGCTCGGCAGGTTGAAGTCGGCCCGAGGCCGGCCCGACAACGCACGCTCTTCCACCGGCGCCGGCACCCGCGGCCCCGAAGCGCAGCCGGCCAATGCGGCCACCAAGAGCAGTGCTGACAAGGCGCCCAGGGGGGAGAACACAGGCTGCGCGCGCAGGGGGTGCAGGTCGGGCGGAGCGTAACGCATCGGCGGTGGGCTTCCTTCAGGCAGTGCCGGATTTTAGGGGGACGAAATGCACCGCCTCAAGAACATTGCGCACCAAGCCCGTGGGTGTGCGATCAATCACAACCAGGGCCTGCTGGCCGCCCTCCATCACGGTGGGCGCCACCAGTCGGCCGCCCTCGGCCAACTGGTCAAGCCAGGCCTGAGGCACCGCCTCGCCGCCAGCGGCGGCAATGATGCCGGCATAGGGCGCGCCCTTGGGGTAGCCCACCATGCCGTCGCCAAACAGAAGGTGGACATTGGGAATGCGCAGCGGCCGCAGGTTCTCGCGCGCCTTGTCATGCAAGCCCCGCAGGCGCTCAATGCTGTAGACCTCGCGCGCGACGCAGGCCAGCACAGCCGCCTGGTAGCCGCATCCGGTGCCGATCTCGAGCACCCGGCCCAACTGCGGCAAAGACGTCGGCAAGGCCTGGCCTGCTGTGACACCGATGCGACGCCCTGGCGCGGCCAGCAGCAGTTCGATCATGCGCGCCACCACATTGGGTTTGGAGATCGTCTGGCCCAGGCCGATCGGCAGGCTGGTGTCCTCGTAGGCCTGAATCACGAGAGCGCTGTCGACAAAGCGGTGGCGCTCCACCCGGCCCATAGCGGCCAGCACCTGGGGGTCGGCCACGCCCTGAGCGGCGAGCTTGCGGACCATGCCTGCGCGCACTGCGGCTGAGTCGAGACCCAGGCCACTGGGGGTGGCTGGCAGCGGTTTGACGTGGCGTCCGGGGCCAGCCACCGTCACATGGGGGGAAGGTCGTCCCGGATTGGCGCCGGTCCCCGGGGCAGTGCTGAGGCCCTGCGCCTCAGACAAAGTGGGGGTGGCCGGCTTGGAGGTGACGACCTTCGGGGTGACAACCTTCGGGGTGGCGGGCTTACCCAGGTCGAGCCGGGCGGGAAAGCTGGGGCGCCGCTGGGTCATGGCTTGAAGCGACCCGCCCAATCGCCCAGCGCCGCGTGGTGGGTGAGGTCGACCTGCAAGGGCGTCACCGACACCCGGCCCATGGCGGTGGCGTGGAAGTCGGTGCCGTCGGCGCCGTCCTTGGCCGCGCCGGCGCTGCCGATCCAGTACATGGTCTCGCCCCGCGGGCTGGTCTGGGCGATCACGCCTTCGGCCGCATGGCGCCGGCCCAGGCGGCATACCTCGACGTCGCCGATGTCTTCGTACGGCCGGTTGGGAATGTTCACATTGAGCAAGAAAGGATGCGGGCGCTCGAGCCAGCCCTGGGACAGCGCCTGCTGCACCAGATCGCGCGCCACGCGCGCGGCCGACTCCAGGTGGGCCCAGCCTTTTTCTACCTGCGAGAAGGCGATGGCAGGAATGCCAAACAGATAGCCCTCCATCGCCGCACCCACGGTGCCGGAGTAGATGGTGTCGTCGCCCATGTTGGCGCCGTTGTTGATGCCGGAGACCACCAGGTCGGGCCGGTAGCCGAGCACGCCGGTCAAGGCGATGTGCACGCAGTCGGCTGGGGTGCCGTTGACGTAGCGAAAGCCATTGGCGCCCGGGTGCACATACAGAGGCTGGTTCAGCGTGAGGGCATTCGACTTGGCGCTGTTGTTGTGCTCGGGAGCGACGACCTCCACCTCGACGTGAGCCAGGCCCTGAAGCGCCTGGTGCAGGGCAACGATGCCGGGGGCTTGGTAGCCGTCGTCATTGGAAATCAGGATCTTCATGGGGCTTTCTTTGCTTGCGGTCATTGTAGGTGGCGGCCGTCGCGCGCGAGACAAGGCGGCCCAGCCTGCCTGGCCGGCGGCAACCTATGATCCCGGCATAAGACCGAGAGGAGCGCGAGATGCATGCATGGTTGTGCGAGAACCCCGTGGGCGTCGAAGCCCTCCAGTGGAAAGAACTGCCCACCCCCGAGCCCAAAGCCGGCCAGGTGCGGGTGCGCATCGAGGCGGCCAGCCTGAACTTTCCGGACCTGCTCATCGTCCAAAACAAGTACCAGATGAAGCCCCCCCTGCCCTTCGTGCCCGGCTCGGAGTACGCGGGCATTGTCGAGGCCGTGGGTGATGGCGTAGCGCACCTGAAGGTGGGCCAGCGTGTCGCCTGCCTCTCGGGCACCGGCGGCTTTGGCACCCACACCCTGGCCCCAGCGGCGCTGTGCATGCCGCTGCCCGAGGGCTTTCCAGCGGTGGACGCGGCGGCGTTCATCATGATCTACGCCACCTCCTACCACGCGCTGATGGACCGGGCCCAGTTGCAGCCAGGTGAGACGGTGCTGATTCTGGGCGCCGCCGGCGGTGTGGGCACGGCCGCGATCCAGATCGCCAAGGCGGCGGGCGCGCGGGTCATTGCAGCGGCCTCCAGCGCCGAGAAATGCGCGCTGTGCAAGAAAGTCGGCGCCGACGAGACCATTGACTACAGCGTTCACACGCCCCAAGCCGGCTTGCGCGACGCCATCAAGGCGGCTACCGGCGGCAAAGGCCCCGACGTGATCTATGACCCGGTGGGTGGCGACTTCGCCGAATCCGCCTTTCGCTCCATTGGCTGGCGTGGCCGCTACCTGGTGGTGGGCTTTGCCTCCGGCCCTATCCCCAGCCTGCCGCTGAACCTGGCACTGCTCAAGGGCGCCTCCATCGTTGGCGTGTTCTGGGGCGACTTCGCCAAGCGCGAACCCCAGGCCAGCGCGAAGATGATGCAAACCCTGGCTGGCTGGTACGCCCAGGGCAAGGTCAAACCGGTGATCGACTGCACCCTGCCCATGGCCAATCTGCACCAGGCCTGTGCCCGCATGGGCGCGCGCGGGGTGATGGGCAAGCTGGTGTTGGTGAACTGATCGGGACTTGAACGCCGCCAGCCCGCTATAATCGTGCCCTCGACGGTGGCTGTAGCTCAGTTGGTAGAGTCCCAGATTGTGATTCTGGTTGTCGTGGGTTCGAGTCCCATCAGTCACCCCATTTTTTACTTTGGAATAGTCGATTCAAAGCAATTTTTTAAGTTTTTAGGCCTAGCCCAGGTCTGATCGCTGAAAAGGCAAACACCTCAAAAAGCCCGGCATCACCGGGCTTTTTGTTGGGCGGGATCCATCACCGAAGGGGGTGCCATGACCATCGCAGGAGACCTTGCCCGATTTGCCACGCAAACGCATGACGAGGACATTCCTCACCGAGTGATCGACTACTCCGCGATGCTGGTGGCCAGCACGGTGGCGAGTGCTGCTGCTGGGTCCCGACTCGATTCATCGAGCATCATCCGCAGCCTCATGCTCGCACGTGGCGGCGCCGCCGAGTCCACAGTTTGGTTCAGCGAGGGTCAACGCTTGCCCACGGCTTGTGCGGCACGGGTGAATGCGCTGATGAGTGACTCTGCAGCCTCGGACGACAGCGACTTGCGAAACGCGGTGCACGCCGGAACATCGGCGGTCGCGGCGGCGATCGCCGTGGCCGAGAAAACGGGCGCCAGCGGAAAAGAAGTACTGCGCGCCATCGCCCTGGGATGCGAGGTGGCCTGCCGCATCAACACCGGCGTGGTTCCCGGCCTCACCTACGAGAACGGGTTCCACGGCTGCACCGTTGCCATCTATGGAGCCGTCACCTCGGCAGGCGTTTTGCTCAAGCTCGACCCTGGCCAGATGACCCATGCGCTGGCCCTTGCAGCGACTTCCATTGGCGGGCTGCTGGCTGCCGCGAATACGAGCACCGCGCGCGATCACCACGCGGGTCTGGCGGCCATGTTGGGTGTCGAGGCGGCACAGTTGGCGGGCATGGGATTCACTGCGGAAGAAACCATTTTCGAACATCCCGCCGGCTTCTTTGCGGTGTACGGCCTGGATGCGCAGGCCTCGGGTCGCATGGCCCAGGTGGTCGACAAGTTGGGCCAAGAGTGGCAAACCCTCACGCACATGGCGATCAAGCTCGTGCCCGGCGGCCACCCGCATCACGCAATCGCCGAGGCGGCGGCACAGGCGGCCCGCCTGGCCGATGTGCCGGCGAGCGAGATCAGCGCCATCATTTGCTCGAAGCCCGGCATGAAGAAGATGCCTGGGCCGCGGCATCCGGAGAACCTCATCGACATGGCGCACAGCCCGATCTATTTCGCAGCGGCGGGCACAGCCGACGGTGGACTCACCTGGGCGCATGCCACGCCTGAAAAAATATCCGATCCGCGGATCCGGAGCCTGCTGGACCTGGTGCAAGCCGGTGAGCCGCCCACGGAGAACGTGGAGCGCTACCAACAGGGCGCGACGGTCACGGTCAAAACACGCGACGGACGCAGCTTTTCAAGCACGGTGTTCGCCCCTCGGGGCTCGGCCATCAACGGCATCGAATGGACGGACATCGACGAAAAGCTTCGCGCACTCTGCCCCAGCGCAGACATTTCGCCAGCGAGCATCGAAAGCTGTGTCCGCATCGTTCGCGATTTCCGGGAGGTGAGCCACGTGCGATTGCTGGTGGAGCTTCTCGGTTAGAGGTCTTATCTCAGCGGTTCGCTGGCTGGGTTGACTGCCAGCCGCATCTTGGGGCGCGTGGCTCGTCAGCCGCGGCCGGGCATGGCGGATCCACTGGATGGATCTGAAGCTGAGTGAACGTGATTGCCGCTTGGCAATTTCGACAGGCCGGCGTGCGCCAGCGGCAAACTCCCATGAGAGCCTTACGCATCCGCCATCGGCGAAAACCCACATTTTTTATGGGTGCTAAGCTCTCATCCCACAACATGTCGAACCTGCAACTGCAGGCGCACATCCGGCGGACGGCGCAGGACAGTGCGAGGGTCGTCATCACCTCCCACGCCCTCGCTCGGATGGAGCAGAGGTCGGTGATCGATTGGGAGGTGTATGCCTGCCTAAAGATGGGGATCATGGAACGACCACCCCGGCGAGACCGATTGCGCGGAACCCTCAAGTGCACGATGGAGCACTTCGGTTCGGGCCGGAATCTGGCCGTGGCGGTGGCGCTAGACGATGCCGACCCAGATCTGGTCGTGGTGACGGTGATGACGAGAAGGACGTGATGATGAGAGATTGGCTGCACTACACCGCCTGCGGGCTGGACAATGTCTGGCTTGCCAATGGCTACAGCGTCAAGGAAACCAAGTACGGCAAGGGCATTGCGATCGATGACGTCGAGGGCTTGCACCGGTTGCTCGCAGGCCATCTGATCGACAAGCCCGGACTATTGACCGGCAAGGAATTCCGATTCCTGCGGGTTCACTTGGGCCTGACTCAGCAGGGACTTGGCAAGCTCATGGGCAATCTCACTGAAAACGCAGTGAGCCTCTGGGAGCGCAAAGACGCTGTGCCGGCCATCAACGACCACTGGTTGCGCATGCATGTGATCGCCAAACTCAAAGGCAGCACCCGAGTGGCCGATGCGATCGAACGCATCCAGACGGTAGAACGCCTGATCCACCAAAAATACGTGGTCCGTGGCGTGGACGACCGGCGACGCGTGGATTTGGTCAAAAGCTCAGAGCTTGGGCGAATGGCTGAAGCTTGAACTTGGATGCGTACGAGGAAGCGCCTTCGCGTTGGTCACGCCCCTTCAACCCCTTCAACTCCGCAGGAGGCGCAACACTGCCCTGCAGCCCACGGCCTGAGCATAGCGCTGCACCGTGCGCAGGCTCGGCGGCCGCTTGCCACCCTCAAGACGGGCGATGACGCTTTGGCTGGTGCCCATACGAGTGGCCACCTCCAACTGAGTGAGGCCGGCTCGGCTGCGCGCTGCAACAAGCTCTCGCGCCATTTCGAACTCATCCGACAGGCCATCGTATTCAGCGCGAACTACCGGGTCGCGCAAGACCCGGGCCTTCACGGCCTGCAATGACTTCATCGTCTTATCTGTCTTCATTGCGGTGACTCCAGTCGATTCAAGGCTGCCTCAATCGCGTTGCGCGGCGTGCCTTCGGTCTTTTTCACGAATACATGCAGAACCCGAAGGTGTCGGCCCTGGGCTGCGACATACACGGCCCGGGCAATGCCATCACGCCCCTGCATGCGCATCTCCCAAAGCTTGGCGCCCAACGGTCTCACATGGGGCATGCCGACCCTTTGGGGTCCAAATTCCTCCAGCAGCTCTGCGATGCGCAGACACCGCGCCTGCATATCCGCCGGCAGGGCCAATAACTCCTGCTCGGCTTTCGGATGAAAGGTCACGATCCATGGCGTCATGATAGCTTTTATGCGATATAGAGTAAAGGTGGCGTTTACCGTCATTCGCTATCGCGGATTGGACCTTGGCCGCTCGGGCCTTGAACCGAGACTCAGCTGACAACTGAGATCCGCCCTTCTCCTGAGCCAAGGCACAAGGGCAGCGAGTTGGGCCTGCGGCAGGCCTCCCTGCGGGGCGCCCATGAAAAAGCCGACCCACAGGCCGGCTATTTTTGGTGTTTGGCTGAGGTCCCGAGTTTTGCTGCGTCTCCGGGGGCCTGGCGAGAAGCGGGGATGACCGACGCCCGATCTACCTCACCACACTCCATCGCCTACTTTGGCGCCGACAAAGGAGCCAAAAAGGGCGCCAACAACAGACGCCTATTTGGACGCGACCTCGTCGCCCTTGCCCGGCGTGGGTGCCGGGACCTTGACCTGCACCTTCATCCGCTCCTTGAGCAGGTTGTAGTAGGCCAGGGCCTCGGCCTGGGTCCACCACTGGGTGTACTGCTGGGCCTCGGCCTTGGCAGCGGCGGCGTCGGGCTCGGCGCGCGCGATCACCTTGGCCACTTTGACCACTGCGTAACCCGCCTCGCCGAGGTCGGCGCCGACAAAGACGGGCGCGTCACCGGCCACGGGGGCCTTGAGCGCGGCCTCGACCACCTGGCGGGCCTGGCCGGCTGGCTGCTGGCGCGAGACGACCACGGCCGCAGGCAGGGTGGCGGATGCAGGCTGCGCCTTCCAGGCCGCAAGCTGCTCCTCGCCGGCCTTGCGGGCCTGCTCCAGACCGCGGGTCACCTGCAGACCGACGCGGACTTGATCCTTGACCTCGGCCAGCGGGCGGGTGCGGGCGCTCTGGTGCTCGTTCACGCGGCCTGAGACCATCTGGCCGGAGCCGAATTCCACCGCCTCGGTGTTGCGCTTTTTCTCCACGCTGTCGGCGGCAAACAGGGCGCCGAGGAACTTCGGGTTGACCAGCGGACTCTTGGGGTCGGCGCCCGGGGCAGGCTCACGGCGCACATTGGTGGCGGTGCGCAATTCGAGCTTGAAGCGTTCGGCCACGGCCTTGAGACCGTCGGCCTGCTCGTAGACCGCATTGCTAAAGGCGTCGGCACTCTCCGCGAACTTGCGCTGGGCCTGCTGCTGACGCAGCTGCGCCTCCAGGCCGGGCCGCATTTCCTCGAAGCTCTTGACCTTGGGCTGCTTGATGTCGGTGAGGCGAATGATGTGGAAGCCGAAGTCGGACTCCACCACGGCGCTGGTCTCACCCTTCTTCAACGCGAAGGCGGCCTCCTCGAAGGGCTTGACCATGGCGCCACGAGCAAAGAAGTCCAGGTCGCCGCCCTTGGTGGCCGAGCCCGGGTCTTGCGAGTTCTTGCGGGCCAGCTCGGCAAAGCTCTCGGGCTTGGCCTTGATCTGGGCGAGCAAGTCGTCCGCCTTCTTGCGGGCGGCGGCGCGCTGCTCGGCGGGCGCCGCCTTGTCGGCCGTGATCAGGATGTGGCTGGCACGACGTTCTTCCTTGCCGGCCATCTGGGCGCTGTTTTGCTCGTAGTAGGTCTTGAGGTCGGCCTCACTGACCGTGATGCCCTTCTTGATCGACTCGATATCGAGCACCAGGTACTCAATGTTGGCTTGCTCGGGGGCCAGGAAGCGCTTGGGGTTGGCCTGGTAGAAGGCCTCGATCTCGGCGTCGGTGGGCTGCACCTTGGCTGCGTAGGCGGCGGCGTCAAAGCGGGCGACCTGGATCTCGCGCTTTTCAAAGTAGGCGTCGAAGGCGCCGCGGGCCACTGCGTTGGCGGGCAGGCCGGTGCCGGCAACGCCGGCGAGCACCTGACGGGTGGCGATATCGGACCTCAGTTGGGCCTCGAAACCTTCGGGGGTGTAGCCCTGTTGGGCCAGGATCTGCTTGTAGCGGGCTACGTCGAGCTTACCGTCGGGGCCGCGCAGGGCAGCGACAGCCGGAATGCGTTGCAGTTCGCGGGCCAGGGCCTCGTCGCTGACCGCCAGGTGGGCCTTTTGTGCCGCAGCGGCAATGACCCGGTCACGGACCAGGCGCTCGAGGGTGGCGTAGCGCGCCTCGGGAGAATCAAAAAACTTGACGTCCAGAGTGGGCATCTGCTGGCGCAGCCGGTCGGTCTCGGCCTTGTGGGCCGTGTCCCACTCGCCCTGCCGAATGTCGTTGCCATCGACCTCGGCCACCGCCTTGTCCTTATCGGACATTTGTAGGTAGCCCTCCACGCCGAACAGCACAAAAGACGGAATGATCAGCAACAGCAGAATGAACTGCAGGACCTTGTTGTACTTGCGAACGAAATCAAACATGCGGCGCTACCGGGTGGGTCGGAGAAAGTAAGCCGGAATTATCCATGGTTTGCTCCCCCCGCCTGAGCCGGCGCCCGACCCCTCAGGCGGTGCGCCACTGAAAGCGCATGGTCGCCAGATCGTCCTGGGCTTTTTGCTCGACCCGGTCGCGCCAAACCCGCTCGCGGGCACGGGCATGGGCCTCGAGCTTCTCGGCCTTGTCCACCTCTGCCCGAGCGGCCAGGACCGCCTGGGCCTGGGCCTCTCGGTCACGCCGCGCCTGGGCGGTCGCCCGAAACGACTGGTCCAGCAGCCGCTGCAACTGGGCCATGAACTGGCGATCGTTGCGCGTGTCGGCCATCATCTGACCGCCATCAAGCGCTTCTGTCTGGCGCCGGCGGTACTCGGCCAACATGGCCTGTACCCGCTGCTCGCTAGCGAGCAGCTGGGCCTCCCGGGATTGGGCCAGGGCGAGTTGCTGCTGGGCCTGCTGGTGAGCGCGCTGCGCTTTGAGGAGCAGCAAGCTCCAGGCATCGCGTTGGCCGTCCGGTCGTGGGTTCATGTGTGTTCTCCTCGTTCTGTTTCAGGGCAACCGCTCAGGCAAGGGTGAGGGCGCGCCGCCTCAGCCACCCACGACGCC
>NZ_JARXAB010000062.1 GCF_029866045.1 Ramlibacter sp.
GTTGAGCTCCGTCATCGTCCCCACCGTGGAGCGCGAAGAGCGCACCGGGTTGGTCTGGTCGATCGCGATCGCGGGTGGCACCCCGTCGACCCGGTCGACCGCCGGCTTGTCCATGCGGTCCAGGAACTGGCGGGCATAGGCGGAGAAGGTCTCGACGTAACGGCGCTGGCCCTCGGCGTAGAGCGTGTCAAACACCAGGCTGGACTTGCCCGAGCCGCTGGGGCCGGTGACCACGGTGAGCTCGCCCGTACGCAGGTCGAGGTCGAGGTTCTTGAGGTTGTGCTGCCTCGCGCCGCGGATGCGGATCAATCCCTGGGTCATACAGCCGGTCTTTCTCTGTGGGGCCCAGGCATTCTAGGGACCGGCCCGGGCCGAGTGCGGCGCGGGGGATATACCGGCCCAAGCGGCTCCGCACGGAAGTCGAAGGGGCCCTCACGATCACCCCAACAAAAAAATCGCAGGCACAAAAAAACCGGCAAGCGCAAGGCTTGCCGGTTTGCAGATCGAACCTGACCGGCGAACCGGTCAGGTCAAACAAGATCAGGAGGACTTCAGGTTCGGGTAGCGAACGTGTTCCACGAGATCCTGGATCTTCTGGCTGGGTGCAGGGGTCACGAGGCTCACCAAGATGATCACGGCAAAGCCCAGAGGCACACCGAACACACCGGCGGAGATCGGCGCAATGCCGTACCAGAGGTCGATCGGCGAGGTCACGCCGAAGATGCCGCGCAGCCAGACCTGGTTCATGACCATGTAGTAGGCGGTAACGCCCAGGCCGGCAATCATGCCCAGGCAGGCGCCGGCGCCGGTGGCGCGCTTCCAGAAGATGCCCAGAACTAGAGCCGGGAAGAACGAGGCCGCTGCGAACGAGAAGGCCGCCGACACCAGGAACAGAATGTCCGCTGGTTTCTGCGCCGCCACGTAGGCTGCTGCCAAGGCCACCACCAGCAAGAGGACCTTCGAGATGGTCACGCGGCGAGCCGTGGACGCATTCGGGTCGATCATCTTGTAGTACAGGTCGTGCGACAGCGCGTTGGCGATCGTCAGCAGCAGGCCGTCTGCAGTCGACAGCGCCGCAGCCAAGCCACCTGCTGCCACCAGGCCGGAAATCACATAGGGCAAGCCACCGATTTCAGGCGTGGCCAGCACGATGATGTCACCGCCGATGCTCATTTCATTGAGCTGGAAGATGCCGTCCTTGTTGATGTCAACGATGCTCAGCAATGAGGCATCGACCTTGGCCCACGCCGCAATCCAAGCGGGTAGCTTGTCAAACGGCGTCCCGACCAACACGTTGAACACCTCAAACTTGACCAGCACAGCCAGGGCGGGTGCGGTGAAGTACAGCAAGAAGATGAAGAACAGCGACCAGGTCACCGACTCACGGGCTTCTTTCACGCTGGGCGTGGTGTAGTAGCGCATCAGAATGTGCGGCAGGGCAGCGGTTCCGACCATCAGGCAGAAGATCAGCGCCAGGAAGTTACGACGCGATGTGTCGTAGGTTTCCTGTGCCTTGGCATCGCCCTTCGGGTCACCCGCAAACTGCTGCGCATGCGCAGGCATGCCATTGAGCGGGCGGGACTTGGTATCCGCGCCCGCCTTAGCAGCAGTCCAAGCCTTCTTGGCTGCATCCGCGTCCTTGGGCAAAGCGGCGAGCGCCTTTTCGGCGGCTGCCAGATCTGCGGCGGGTGCGGAGGCTGCCTTGAGCTCTTCGACCTTCTTGGTCGCGGCTTCCTTGTCGGCAGCCAGAGCGGCAGCAGGGTCCTTCAGCTTCTCAGCCAGGGCGGCGGAACGCTGCGCGTAGATGTCGCGCACTTCCTTTTCCTTGGGATCGTCGGTCAGGCGCTTCTCGGCAGCCGTGACTTTCTCCAGCTGGTAGCCGTAGATGGCTTGCGGGATCGGCACGCCAGTTTGCTTCACCGACAGCCAGACCACCGGGATCATGTAGGCCACGATCAGCACGATGTACTGGGCCACCTGGGTCCAGGTCACCGCGCGCATGCCACCCAGGAAGGAGCAGACCAGAATGCCGCCCAGACCCAAGAAGATGCCCAGCTCAAAGGCCACGCCGGTTAGGCGCGATGTGATCAGGCCCACGCCGTAGATCTGCGCCACCACGTACACGAAGGAGCACAGGATGGCGGCGATGATGCCCAGCAGGCGCGGTAGGTTACCGCCGTAGCGCTCGCCCAGAAAGTCCGGAATCGTGAACTGGCCAAACTTGCGCAGGTAGGGCGCGAGGAACAGCGCCACCAGGCAGTAGCCACCGGTCCAGCCCATGATGAAGGCCAGGCCCGAGTAGCCAGTGAGGTAGAGCGTTCCGGCCATACCGATGAACGAGGCGGCCGACATCCAGTCAGCGCCGGTGGCCATGCCGTTGTAGACGGCGGGCACGCGACGGCCAGCCACGTAGTACTCGGCCGCATCGCTGGTACGGCTCATGAAGCCGATGCCTGCGTACAGGCCGATGGTGGCCAGCAGGAAGATGTAGCCGATCCAGGCACGCGACAGACCCATCTGCTCGAGAATCGCCAAAGCGACCACGAAGGCGATGAAGCCACCGATGTACCAGGTGTAGACCTTGTTCAGGTTCTGCTTGAAGGCTTTATTGGATGCGGCGGTGTTTTCGCCGCCAGCATCATCACCAAACATTCCAGCCATGTCTTATTCCTCCTCGGCGACGCCGTGCTCGATGTCCAGCTTGCCCATGTGACGGGCATAGAACCAGATGATCAAGCAATACACGATCAACGAACCTTGGGCGCCCATCCAGAAACTGAATGGCCAGCCAAAGAAGTTGAAGCTCAGGTCGCGTGCGAAATAGCTCACGACAAAGGTCACCACAAACCAGATTGCAAGCAATACGGCGGTGATGTTCAGGTTTTTCTGCCAGTACTGGCGGTGATTGTCTGAAACTTCCATGGTCTCCTACCTCTATCTCATCGCCCGGGCGGGCGGATCGCGACCCCTCACGGTTCCCCGCAAGACTGCCACCGGTCACGGCTGAAAATCCGCCTGGCCTAAGTCCGAAGCGGCTGGCTGCCCGGTGCGTCAGGCGGACGGCGCAGGGCGCAGTCCGGTCTCACGCTCCAGCTGGGCGGCCACCTTTGGCTCGAATCCTTTCAAGTGGCGAATGATCTTCGCCGCCTCGTCGGGCTCGTGCCGATCGACATGAACCCGGGCCAGCTGGTACCAGCCGTAGGGGCTCATGGGTTGCAGTTCTGTGTTCTTCCGCAGGGCGTCCACTGCCTCGTCGAACCGGCGCAGCCGGATCAGGACAAGGCCCAGGCCGTACCAGGCCCGGTCGAGCGCAGGCGACAAACGCGTCGCCTCGCGGAATGCGGCCAACGCGTCTTCGAGATCGCTGGCCTTTTCAAGCATGAAGCCCAGATTGAACCAGGCGCTGGCCTGATCGGGCGTGAGTCGGGTGAGTTCGCGCTGGAGGGCAATCGCGTTCGCAGGACGGCCGAGCTGATCCTCGGCCTGCGCGCGGCTCGCCAATGCGTAAGCGTTGCGCGGGTCGATCTCGCTCATCGACTCAAACTGTCGCAGGGCATCCTCGCGCCGCCCGAGCAGCAGCGCCAGGCGGGCACTGGTCTTGAGCCAAAGCAGATGGGCCAGACGGATCAGCGGCATTGGTCGATTCCAATCTCGACACAAATCTGGATGCGCCAGAGGGTCGCAAGCACCCAGGTGAACCCGAGCAGGCAAAAAGCGACGAGCGGCACATGCCTATCCAGCACGGCGCGGGGTGCAATGCGACGCGCAGACCAGACGAAGGGACGAGCCATGATGTCCAGAATTTGGTAAAACAAATTTTGTTCGCGCTTCTGGCCGGCCAACAGGCCCAGCACCCAACGGCCCAGGAGGGCCATCAGGGCAATTTCCGCCACAAGCTTGACAATGACCAAAGCAGTCAACATGTTCCTATCAGGGTGAGCGACGAGACTGTCGAAATTTCAACTTACCCGGCTCTTACACAGGGTAGGCGCGGACCGGAGACCGAGGGTTAACACCGACCTCCCTGAGCCAGACATCGACTTTCACCATGACCACCCCATCCACGACGATGCTCGGGCATTACCGCACCCTGCTGCAGCGGTGGCCGCCGTTCATGGACATGCCGGCAAACGAGATCGATTGGCTGCTGGCCCGGGCTGAGCAGCGCTACCTCGAGCCAGGAGAGGTTCTGCTCTCACCCGCTCAGGGCGCGGTGCACACTTTATTCCTCATTCGACAGGGCACGGTGCGCAGCGAGCAGGGACCCGAGGGTCAGACCCGGGGCTTTGCCTACGTGGCAGGCGAAATGCTGCCGGTTGCTGCGGCCCTGTCGAGGCGCTCGGTCACGTCCACCTACGCGGCAGTCGATGATGTGTTCGTGCTGGCGCTCCCGATGGCCGAGGTCGAGGCTCTGGCGCAACGCAGCCCCCTGTTCTCCGACTTCCTGAACCAGCGGGTGTCGGCGCTGCTCGAAAAGTCGCGCCAGGCCCTGCGGCAGGACTACAGCAGCCGGGTCCTGGCACAGCAGACCATGGAAACACCCCTGTCGCGGCTGGCGGCGCAGACCCCTGCACACTGCCTGCCGGAGACACCTCTACGGCAGGCCCTTGAGACCCTGCACTCCCGGCACATCGGCTCGATGCTCGTGGTCGACGCGGCAGGCACTCTCCAAGGGATCCTCACCCGCCATGACCTGCTGGGGCTGGTACTGAGCCCCAACTTCGATCTGGCCACACCGATCGCGGAGGTGATGCAGTCACCCGTGCGAAGCCTGACCGATCAGCACACCGCCCAGGACGCCGCACTCGTCATGAGTGAGCATGCGATTCGACATGTGCCCGTCACCCAGAGCGGTCGGGTGGTCGGCATGGTGTCGGAGCGCGATCTGTTCGCACTTCAGCGGGCCAGCCTGCAAGGGGTCAGTGCGCGCATCCACCGCGCCCAGGATCTGGACACACTCGTCGGCGCGGCGGCCGACATTCGCGAGTTAGCGCGCAGCCTTCTGGTGCAGGGCGTCCAGGCCCGCCAAATCACAGAGCTGATCAGCCATCTGAACGACCTGCTCACCCGCCAGCTGCTGACCCTCCAGGCACAAGCCAATGGCGTGGAACTCCAGCGCCTGTGCTGGCTCGCCCTGGGCTCGGAAGGGCGGGCCGAGCAGACCATTGCCACCGACCAGGACAATGCGCTCCTGCTGCCTGATGACACCTCGGATGCCGAGCTTGAGCGCCTGCGCACCTGGGCAATGGGCGTTAACCAGGCGCTCGACGCCTGCGGCTACCCCTTGTGCAAGGGCGGCATCATGGCGGGCCAGCCGGCGTGCTGCCTGCGAGCGTCCGAATGGCGGGCGCGCTTTTCACACTGGATTGACCACGGCAACCCGGAGGACCTGCTGCACGCCAGCATCTTTTTCGATTTCCGTGCGATTGCCGGCGATATTTCACTGGCAGAGCCCCTGTCCCAGCATGTCCGCCAACGGATTGGTGAAACGCCACGCTTCCTGCATCAGATGGCAATCAATGCGCTGGCCCACCGCTCTCCCCTGAACTGGCTTGGCAACGTCGAACTCGATGATCTGGGTTGCGTAGACCTCAAGCTGCAGGGCGCAGCACTGTTTGTCGACGCTGCGCGTATTCTGGGCCTGGCCCAGGGCGTAGCGGGCACATCCACCCGCGAACGCCTGCTGCGAACCGGCGAAGCCCTGGGTCTGAAACCGCAAGAGTACGAAAGCTGGGTCGGCGCCTTCGAGTTTGTGCAGAGTCTCAGACTGCGACTCCAGCTAGAGCCCGATGTCGCGCGCTCGGAGCACCCCAATCGCCTGCCGCTCAGGGACCTCAGCGACATCGACCGCCGCATCCTGGCGACCAGCCTGCGCGAGGCGCGCCGCCTTCAGCAGCGGCTTGAGCTGGACTACGCGCGATGAGGGCATGGTTGGACCGCTGGTGGTCAGGCTGTGGACCCCACGCGGAGAGCGAACGCTGGCTGGTACTGGACATCGAGACCACCGGCCTCGATGCGCAAAACGATCAGATGCTCGCGATCGCAGCGATGGCCGTACGCGTGGACTGGCGGGCGCGGCGTATCGCGCTGCAACCCGGCGACAGCCTGGCAGTCAACCTGCGACCGACACGGGTGTCGGACAAGGCCAACATCCTGGTGCATGGCATTGGCGTTGGTGCCCAGCGCCAGGGCCTGGACCCCGCCGGGGCCATGCAGGCCTTCGAGCAATGGGCCCAGGGCGCGCATTTGGTCGCCTTCCATGCCAGCTTCGACCGCGCACTGCTCCAGCGCTACGCGCGGGAGCACCTCGGGCGGCCGCTGAAACATGAGTGGCTCGACATCGCACACCTGTGCCGCGTGTCCCACCCTCAGGTCAAGGCCCGGGCGCTGGATGACTGGCTCGCGCACTTCAACATTGCTTGCGTGGCACGTCACGAGGCCAATGCCGACGTGATGGCCGAATGCGACCTGCTGCAGCGCATTTGGCCGCAGGTGGCGCGCGAGTGCGGCTCTTGGCGGGCGGTGCTGCGCTATGCGGGCCGTCAGGCCTGGCTGGGGCCGCGCTGACCGGTCTTTGGTCTGCGCCACGGGTGGCCCCTAGCCCTCGGGCTGCGACCGCACCACGATCCGCTGCCAAACGGCGAGGCGGGCCTGCGAATCCATCTTGCCCCAGTCAGCGATTTCGACAAGCGTCCGCAAACAGCCCGCACAGATACCGTGGGTCGGATCCATCTGGCAGACAGAAACACAGGGGGAAGGTACCGGCCCGGAGGAAAAAAGCGCCCTGCGCGCCTGCGCGTGCAAGATCTGGCGAGCCGAGGCGTCGGTCAGGGCGTTGGGTGGCATAGCTCGCATTGTCGAGGTTCGCTAGCGGCGTCGGCGCTCAGGCCGGCACCTGGGCCACGTCGGCCACTGGCGCGCCGCTGGTCAGCCCGGGCAAGTCCTGCGGGCGCAGGCGAAAAACGCCGTTGGGGTGCCCTGCGGCGGCCCAGATCTCCTCGAACCGGAACAGGTCACGGTCGATCAGCGTCACAGGCGGCTGCAGGTGGCCCAGAGGCGAGACACCGCCGATCGCAAACCCGGTGCGGGCGCGGACGAAGTCGGCGTCAGCACGGCCGGTCTTACCCACCAGGGCATCTACCTTCTTCTCGTCGACACGCCGGTCACCGGAGGTGATGACCAGCACCGCGGAATCGTCGGACTTGCGCCGAAAGATGATGCTCTTGGCGATCTGCCCGAGGGCGACACCCAGGCCATCGGCGGCCTGCTGCGCGGTGCGCGCAGCGTCACCGAGCATGACTGGCATGTGGGGGTGACCCAAGGCCTCGAGCGCACGCGCGACCCGTTGGACGCCATCGGGCAAGGATTGGAGCTCGGCGCCGCACATGATGGCCTGTGCCCTCAAGCGGCCCGCTTGTTAAGAATAGCGGTAGCCGCGCGCGACTGCGGCTGCCGCCCGAGAACTCCGCTGATGAACGCACCCGCGTCCACCAGCTCGTTCAGGTCAATGCCGGTCTCGATGCCCAGCCCCTGAAGCATGAAGACCACGTCCTCGGTGGCGACGTTGCCGGTCGCGCCCTTGGCGTAGGGGCAGCCCCCGAGGCCGGCGACCGAGGTGTCGAACTGCCAGACACCCATCTGAAGCGAGGCCAGCGTGTTGGCCAGGGCCTGTCCGTAGGTGTCATGG